>CAXTRY010000042.1:0-21831 GCA_964246805.1 uncultured Acidobacteriaceae bacterium | reverse complement strand
GTAGTCGAGACCGCCGATCTCCTTACCGGCGGCTTCGGTCTGGTAGCGATGGAGGAGATAGAGCGGGACGAGTGTGTCTTCGAGCTGCGCCAGTGGGGTGCCGGGTTTGATGGCGTTTTCGCCGAAGCGCTTCAAGGCCGCGGCGCGGATGTCGAGGATGCGGTTGAGTTCGTCGGCTGGGTCGGGGCCGTTATCCCAAAGGTGAGCATGGGGGTGCGCGCCGCCGAGGGGACGGGCGTCTTCGTCGGTGATGAAGACGAGGCCGGTCTTTTCGGAGGTGGCGAGAATTGTATCCAAAGCGGCGTGCTCGTCCTGTTTCGCGGCGAATTCGCGATAGCCGTAGTCGATGGCGACTTTATCCCAGACGCCGATGTTTACCGGATAAGCGTGGGAGAGGTCGGGGGTGCCTTCTTTATTCAGCATGATGTAGGGGTGCGGATAGTCCATGACGGAGATGGTCTCGTCAGGGTTGGCGTGGGGGAAGGCGGTGGCGGCGAAGTTGTGAGCGAGGCCGAGGGTATGGCCGGTTTCGTGCGCGGCGAGCTGGCGGATGCGCTGGAGCACCATGGCGAGCATGGGGTCTATTGCTGCTTTAGACCCCACCCTATCGCGGTGAGACTGCGATGAGGATGGGGCACCCGGCCTTTGCGTATAGAGGGAGAGCAGGGCTTCGGCGATGAGGTAGTCCTGGCGGCCGCGGAGGGAGCCGAGGGTGACGTTGCCCTTGATGATCTCGCCGGTGCGCGGGTCGGCGATGGCCGCGCCGTAGCTCCACCCTCGGGTGTAGCGGTGGACCCATTGAATCATGTTGTAGCGGATGTCCATGGCGTCCGCGCCCTCGGGCAGGATGTCGACGCGGAAGGTGCCTTTGGCCCACCCGGCGGCCTGGAAGGCCTGATCCCACCAGCGCGCGCCTTCAAGGAGAGCGGAGCGGATGGGTTCGGGCGCGCCGTTATCGACGTAGTACTGGATAGGAGCCTGGGCCTCGCAGGCCGATTTGCAGGCGGAGTTTTTCCTAAGGAGGCGGTGGCGGAGGATGAATTGCTGATCGAGCGGTTCGCCTAACGGAGCGGAGTAGTCGCGGAAGGACATGGGAAAGTAGCCGGCGCGGGGGTCGAAGCGGCGCGGGGTAAAGCCGGGACCGGGGAGTTCGAGGAAGGTTTGGTGCTCGTGGAGGGTGAGGGCGTGGGGGTCGGGGGTTACGTCGCGGACGAACTCGCCGCGCGCGGGGCCGTCGGTGGTGAAGGTGAGAATAGCCTCCACGTCGGTGTTCTTGGGGAAGGCGCGAGTGGACTCCATGGCAATGGCGGAGCGGGTGGGGTCGACCTTGTAGGTGCCCTGCTGGGTGCGGGCGAGGGCTTCGGTGACGTTGTGGACGTCGCGCAGGAAGAAGTCGGTGGCGTCGACGAGGACGGCTTCGCTGGGGTCCTCGGCCTCGACCTTGAAGCCCCAGAGGACGGACTCGGGGAAGGACTGGCGGACGGTGAACTGTTCGGCGGGGTCGGCGGCAGAGGAGCGGAAGTGCTCGTTGGGTTCAATGAGAAGGAGCTTGGGGCCGCGCCGCTCGAAGCGGACGATGCGGCCGGGAGCGGTCTGGCCGCGGTCGAGGCCAAGGTCGTTCGAGCCGGTACCGTAGGGCAGGGAGTTGGTCCAGAGAAGGTCTACATCGTGGTGCGGAACTTCCATGTAGAGCTTGCCCGCTTTAGCGTCCCAGTCGAGCGGCAGCAGGCCGTCCATGTGCTTCATGCCGGCTGTTTTCGCGGCGATAGTGGAGGTGGTTACGGGGGCTTCGGGTTTTTGGGCGAACGCGGAAGTGGCTGCGAGCAGCAGCAGGGCGGCGGACTTAGGGGGCATGTGCATTTTTAGCACGAGTATGCCGCGGAGGTGAGTCTTTAATCGAGGGCGGAGAAGAGTCTTTAATCGAGGGCGGAGAAGAGTCCGGATAGGTCGAGATAGATGGGCGTCCCAGGGATTTCGAGGCGAGCCTGGTGAAACGGTTGGAGACCGGCGGGGGTCATGGTGTAGGTCAGGCGCTCGACGGGATCGATGACCCAGACATGAGTGACGCCCATGGCGAGAAACTCTTCAAGGCGGACCACGACGCGGGGGAGACGGTCTTCGGGTGAGAGGATTTCGATTGCGATGAGAGGCGCGCTGGTGAGGACCTTTTCTTCAAGATCGAGATTCTCCTCCCGCACGATGGCGACATCGGGGAGCCGCACGCGTGTCCGGCGTGTGCGGGTCCGCACATCGCCCATGACGCGGACCTTCCATTCCGAGCGATGGGAGCGGAACCAGAAACCGAGTTCCATCTGAAGCAGAGAATGTTTCGGCGTCCCCAAGTTGCGCTCCTCGATATGATCGTCCACGAAGTCGCAGTCGGGGCGGTAGGTAGTATTGAGGTACTCCTCGATCGTGAGCGTCTGCGGAGCAATACCGTGCGGAGCCGCTGTGGCCATTGGCTGATCCTCTATTCGTATTATGCGCTAGCGGGTGTTTTGCTGACGGCGTACCAGGCCTTGGCGTACTTCCAGCTGGTGTAGGCAGCGTGGTAGAGGTGCAGCAGAAGGCCTTCGCGACCGTCAAGAAAGCCTAGGCGGAAGATGTAGTTCCAGATAAAAGTAAAGATGGGGATAAGGAGCACATTACCGTAGAAGTTCAGCAGGCCGCGGCTGGTATGGCCGCTTGCGACGAGCAGTTGCGCGCCGAGTGTGCTGTAGCGGTCCATGTGTTCCAGGTAGTTCTCAAGCGTGGGATAGGCGTGGTGAATGAGGTCGTAGTCCAGGGTGTCGGCCTCGCCGTCGAAGGCGATCGTCTCGTGGACGGGGCGGTCGGCAAAGCGCGGCGACGAGGCGAAGTTGGCGGCGGCGTGGCGAAAGAGGCGGAGCTTGGGATCGGGATAGTAGCCCCCGTGCCTCATCCAGCGGCCGAGGAAGAGATTGCGGCGGTTTAAAAAATAGGCGTCGTGCGGGGGGTTGGTAGGCAGCAGAGTGCGTATTTGATTCTGGAGCTCGGGGGAGAGCTCCTCGTCCGCGTCGAGCGACAGGACCCAGGTGCCGGTGCAGCGGGCGATGGCCATATTTTTCTGCGCGGCGAATCCTTGCCAGGGCTCGTCATAAAGTTGGGCGTTGAAGGAGCGGGCGATCTCCTGAGTACGGTCGGTGGAGGCGGAGTCGACGATAACGATCTCGTCGGCGAAACGGACGCTGGCGAGGGTGCGGGCGAGGTTGTGCTCCTCATTCTTTGTGATGATGGCGACCGAGAGCAGAGGGGACACGGTTCTCCCTTGGGGATGAATAAAGAATTTCTAAGCGTGATGGAATAGACGGACCAGCGTGGCTAAGGGTTTCGTGGCCAAGAGTTTCAGGGAAGGACGATTTCGGGGTCGGTGAGATGCTCCCGGAGGAGGCGCTGCATCAGGAGCTTGAGTGCTTCGCCAGTCTTCGGGAGGACAAAGGAGGAGTTTTCCGCGGACCACTCGAGTTTGTAGCTGGTGGCCTGGGCGGAGATCCAGAGCTGGCGGACGGGAGTGTTGGGGGTGACGACGAACTTCGACGAGCCGTCTTCGAAGAGGATATTCATGACGCCATTGTTGTCCTCGAACTCGAAGGAACCGGAGTCGTCGCCGGCGGTGATGAGGGATTGTTTAAGGGCTTCAAGGGCGCGGTCGGACTCGCGGCGGAAGGTGGCTTCGTCCATCAGGCTCATGGATTGAGTGTACGGGAATGCGTTTGTGACCTCCGAGTGGATGTATACAATCGCTGCTATGCAACCGGAAGATGTCCGAGCGGAGTACGGTGCCTTAGTGTCGTATGGAATCTCCAGCGTATCGAGCCGGTTTACGGTCGCGGGCCTCTATATGGCGGCTTCCGGTTTTCTCGCGGCCGCGGCCTTTAAAGATGGTTTGAGCACGGCAGCCAGGATTGTCGTCTGTTTGTTCGGAGGGTCGATCACTCTTTGTGTATGGATGCTGGAACTGAGAACACGCCATTTGCTGGCGATCCTGAGCAAACGCGGCAGGGACATCGAACGCGATATATGGGGACTGACTGGGACAGCGTACTATTCCGGGTTCTTCAGCAGACAAGGAAAAATTCCGCCTAAGGTGGCTCCTGAGCACGGGAAAGAACACGACTACACAATTCTGGGTTACAGCAGTCGAGGTCTTCCACGATGGGTCGCCGTGCGCATTACGCACAGCTTTGGATTCGACCTGATGTATCTTAGCGGCATCGTGTTTCGGACCGTTGTTTTGATCGCGTCTTGCATTCAACGAAAATGGTGACGGCTTGTTCTTAAAGGAAGGGGAGGCCGAACTGTCGTGAAGCTCTGGGCGTGGATCTTAGGGGCGGTGCTTGTGCTGGGCGGACGAGCCGAGACAAAGCTGGTGCCTCACGCGATGCGATTGGCTGGCGGACGAACGGTGACGCTGAACCTGCCGGAGGAATTTTCGATCGACGTGGCGATAGAGGGTCTGCGGCGGGTGCGTTTTCTGACGAAGGCTCCGGATGGCCGGACGTTTGCAACGGATATGTATTCGCTGGCGGATAACTCGCGCGGGGTCGTCTATCTGCTGGAGGCGTGGGATGAGCGGGCGCATCGGTTTGCGCGGGCGGTGCCGTATTTGACGGGCTTGCGAAATCCGAACAATGTGGCGTTCTGGACGGATGCTTCGGGGCAGAGCTGGATGTATGTGGGGCTGACGGATCGATTGGTGCGCTACCGGTATACGGCGGGGTCGATGAAGCCGGATGGCGAGCCGGAGGTGCTGGCGCGGTACCCGGATTATGGATTGGGGTATAAGTACGGCGGATGGCACCTGACGCGGACGGTGGCGGTGGCGAACCTGCATGGGCGGGCGGAACTGTATGTGACGGTAGGGTCGTCATGCAATGCCTGCCGGGAGAAGGAGGCGATCCGGGCGACGGTGTCCGTGATGGAGATGGATGGGCGCGGGGCGCGGGTGATGGGGCGCGGGCTTCGTAACGCGGTAGGCATGGTGGCGGTACGGGATGCAGACGGCGAGGCGCTGTTTGCGACGAATATGGGGGCGGATCATCTTGGGGACGATGCGCCGGAGGATACGTTCTTTGAGCTGGATAGCGCGCGGATGGACGAGGGCTCGGTCCGGGATTATGGATGGCCTACTTGCTACTTCGCCGATGGTGTGGCTCATGCGGACCGGTTGGTGTCCTCGCCGCGGCCGGAAGACCACATCTTTCCGCCTCCCCCAGCTGGGCCTCCGCCGGGGCAGATGGACTGCGGGAAGGTACCGGCGGCGTATACGACGTTTCGGGCGCACAGCTCCCCGCTGGGCGTGGCGTGGTTTGGACCTTCACTGGGCGAGTTGAGCGGGAGTTTCTTGGTGGCACTGCATGGGGCGGGTCATGCTCGGATTGGAGCGGGGTACAGGGTGGTGCGATTTTCGCCGCGTCAGCGAAAGCCCGAGGATTTTGTTACTGGATTTCTGGTGAATGGAAAAGTAGAGGGGCGGCCTTGCGGGATTCTAGCGCTAGGGGCGGACAGCTTTTTGCTGACCGATGATAAGCGCGGCGTGGTGTTTGCGGTGTATCGGCGGTAATTTGCGTTCGCGGCTGTCACTTGCCGCACGTAGGGATGCACATAGAGGTTATGATCGTCGCACAGCACCACATGATGCATGAGAGTGAACGGAGACTCGTTCGCAGAGGCAGTGTATGGTCCACGGAAGCGAAGCAACTGTTGCAGCGGAGACGAATTTTGGGTTGACTCTTGTCGTGAAGGAAGAGCATCTACCGCCGCTTGGCGACGGCATTAAGGTGCTGATGGTATGGCCGCGCTTTCCGCCTTCGTTCTGGGGGTTTGAGGGGGTGCTGGATATTATCCCCGAAAAGGCGATGACGCCTCCG
Source organism: uncultured Acidobacteriaceae bacterium (assembly GCA_964246805.1). Taxonomy (GTDB): domain Bacteria; phylum Acidobacteriota; class Terriglobia; order Terriglobales; family Acidobacteriaceae; genus Edaphobacter. The sequence goes on along the minus strand of CAXTRY010000042.1, from coordinate 15,943 downwards.
CTGGGGTTGGTGACGGTGGCGGCACTGTGCCCGGCGTCGTGGGAGATACGGCTGCTCGATCATAATTTCGAGGAGGTTCGCGAGGCGGACCTCCTGTGGGCGGACCTGGTGATGATCAGCGCGATGCACGCGCAACGACTGGACGCGCAAAGCGTTTTGCGGCATGCGCGGGCGTTAGGGCGGCGGACGTTCGTCGGCGGCCCATGGGCGAGCACGGAGCCGGACGTGGTGCTGCGCGACGCCGACCATGTAATGGTGGGCGAGGCGGAGGAGGCGTTCGCCGGGATTGCGGCGGCGTTGGAGAACGGGACGGCGGAGCGGCTGTATACGATCACGGATAAGCCGGACCTGACGGGAAGTCCCGTGCCTCGGTTTGATCTATTGAAGATGGATAAATATACGTCGATGCCGGTGCAGTTTTCGCGCGGATGCCCGTTTCAATGCGAGTTCTGCGACATCATCACCATCTATGGGCGGAAGCCGCGGGCCAAGACACCGGAGCAACTCATAGCTGAACTGGATACGCTGCGGGAGCTGGGCTGGAAGAATGAGGTGTTTATCGTCGATGATAACTTTATCGGCAACCACCACAAGGCCTTGGCATTGTCGAAGGAGTTAGCGGCGTGGCAGGTCGAGCATAAGCATCCATTCTCGTTCTACACCGAAGCGTCTATCGATCTTGCGGACAAGACGGAGCTGCTCTCGGCGATGGTTGCGGCCAACTTCATGTATGTGTTTATTGGAATAGAGACGCCATCGTCCGAGGCGTTGAAGGAGTCGCGCAAGTTCCAGAACCTCCGTAAGAACAATGTGGAGCAGGTGAAGGTGATTCAGGAGGCCGGCTTATGGGTGCTTGCTGGATTTATTGTGGGGTTCGACTCGGATGATGCGACTATCTTCGAACGGCAGCGGGAGTTTATCGAGCTGACCACCATTACCTGGGCGATGGCGGGGGTGTTGCAGGCTCCGCCGACTACGGCGCTCTACGACAGGATGAAGCGGGAAGGACGGCTGATTGAGAACAGCGAGGCGACTACGAACTTCAGTCCGCCTAACTTCCACACCGTGCTTTCTTTCCCGGTGCTTCTGCGGGGTCTGAGTACCTTGCTGTCGAGCTTGTATGAGGCGGAGCCGTTTTTTAAGCGAGCGCTGCGGTCGCTCGAGGTGTGGCAGCCGCGGGCGAGCCAGGTGCCGCCGGAGTTGCCGATGGGGTATAACCTGCGGGTGCTGGGGTCGTCGATGTGGCGGCAGGGGGTATTGTCGCCTTATAAGTTGGAGTATTGGAAATTTTTATATCAAATTATAAGTCGTTTTGCACGAAAGCCAGCCAAATTATGGCTTGGATTTAATATCCTCTTGTCGGCGAACCATTTCTTGATTTATTCGCGAGAAGTGGCGGAGCAGTTAGAGAAGGAGTGTCTCGCCATCGAGGTAATGGAGGGTAAGTCGCCGCAGCGGGTATTCGCGGGGAGCGCGGCGGCTAAGCTGGCGGCGCGGGCTTGAGATGACGAGTGCCCCACGTTCAGAATCGAGACGTGGGGCACTCGTCTACTAGTTTCCTGCCGTGGGCTTGGAACTTACCTCTTCCGTGTTTTGCAGGTGGTTATAGTTGAGGATGGCGTTGAAGACGAGGTTGTAACTGCCGATGGTTTCGCCGCGGTAGACCGGGTTGTTGGCGAAGAGGAGGACGTTTCCTTGCCCCAGGTGGGCGTCGACGACGATGGCGCGCTCGGCGATGGGTGCGGGTTTGTCGAGAAGACCAGCAATCAACAGGGATTTGGAATCATTGAAGCGGAGGATGACCTCGGGGCGCAGCGCGGCGGGGATGACGTTAGGGTTGTTGCGGATCTGCTCTTCGTTGAGGGCTGCGGGCTGCCAGGGGAACTGCTTCTTGAGCGGTTCGGCTTCGGCGATGGCGCGTCCCTGGGGGATGTCATTCTCTTCGACCGTGCCGCGGCCAGTGGGGCGGCTGGCGTAGGGGTCCATGAGGACGCGACCTCCGCTGCGGCCAAGGGTGTTGGAGATGTTGAAGGCCATGCCGTTGGCGGACATTACCGGTAAGTTGAGACCGTAGCCGTTGGCGATGGGGCTGTTGCGGGCGACGAAGACGGTGGAGAGAATAGAGCCGGTGATTCGGCTGTCTGCCGTGCCGGATGCGACGGAGACGCCGGGGGCGAGGCCGGCTTCGATGGCGAATTGGGCGGTGTCTTCGCAGGTAATGAGGAGTCCGCCCGTTTCGACGAAGGACTTGAGGTGAGCGAGGCCGTCATAGCCGAGGCCGGGGCGCGTGTCGGCGGTCTGGTCGAGGGAGCCGAGGTTGGGGGTGAGATCGGTCTTCTGCCACGGCATGGCGTTCCGGTACATGGGTAGGCCGTTGAGAATGTCGGCGGTGGAGGCGCGGGCTACGGGGGCGAAGACGATGATGTCGTATTTGGATTTTAGATCGGCATCGGACGCGGCGGTCTGGGTGGAGATGTACGTAAAGGGGATGCCGGCTTTGTCGAAGGCGAGTCGCCACCAGCCTTCGGTTTGTGTACCCAGCCAGGAGTGCATGAAGGCTATGCGCGGTGCGGTCGCCGGGTGCGTGGCTGCGGTGGGAGCGGCGGCCAGCTTGATGGCGTCGAGCTGGAGCCTGGCGAGGACGGGGGTAAGGGTGGCGTCGTCGATGCCGGAGATAAGCAGAGAGCCGGGGGCGAAGTGGTGGCCTTCGCCGTCGAAGGGCTTCTTGGTGACTGCGATCTGCGCGGATTTGAGTTGATAGAGGAGCGGCAGGAAGGAAGTTTGGCCGGTGTCGGCGATGGCATAGGTGCTGCCTGAGCCGGTGAGCTTGCCTGCCAGTGTGCCGAGGTCGGCGGCGGGGGTCACGGCGGCTTTGAGGATGGCGGGGTCGGTGATGCGTAGAGCCTTGACGTTGAAGAGCTGCGGGAAAGACCAGCCGGTGTCGTCGTAGGGGTGCTTCTGCTGGTCGTCGGGTGCCCAGTATTGCCGGTCGAGCAGGGCGTCGGCGATGCGGGAAAAGGGCTGGTCGAGGCGGATGACAAAGCTACCGGCTGGGAAAGACTCCGTGGTGGCGGGATCGCCGCGCTTTGCGGCGGGTACGGGGCTGGTAATGGCGGAGGTGAGCCGGCTGATCTCGACGTGCTGGAGCTTGAGGACGTTAAGGAGTTGGAGCTGACGGTTGAGCTCGGCGGGGTCGGCGGGAAGGACGTAGGCCGCGGGGCCTTCGGTACCGGCCTTCAGGATGGAGCGCTTGCTCTTGGCGTAGTAGTTTTCGAGGAAGTGGTGGGTGTTGCGGGAGAAGTAGCTTAGGGTGGTGAGGAGCGCCGACTGCTCGTAGTTGTTGTTGTCGCGCTGCGACCACATCACGGTGGGGAGCGGCGGGTTCTGGCGGTACCAGGTGCGGGAGTACTCCTCGGGGCGGAGGATGCGCTTCTCGGTGTCCGCGCCGCCGTTGCCGAAGGTCTCATACAAGCGGGAGATGCCGTTGTGCAGGCCGGCGAGGAACATGAGGTAGCCGGGCGACCAGGTGTCGAAGTCGCCGAAGGTGAAGACGCCGGGCATGCCGAAGCTCTGCATCTGGGCGACGTTGTTCCAGCCGAGCTCGGCCCACTCATCGGCCAGCAGCGGGTCGATCCAGGCGTTGTAGGGGCCGTCGCCGACAGTGTTGTCGTAGAGAAAGGGGACGGACTCGTGCAGGTCGTGGAGGACTTGGGCGTGGTTATCGAGGAAGGTGGAGAGGACGTTATTGGTCAGGTTGAGGGTCATGCCCATGGCGTCGCGGTTGTTATCGTGCGCCACGTAATGTCCCCAGTAGGTGAGGCGCGGCCAGTTCTCCTTCGGATGGGCCTTGTGCCACCTGTAGATGTCGACCATGCGGTCGCGGCCGTCGACCTCGACCACCGGGGTGATGAGGACGATCATATGGCTGCGGATGTACTTGATATAGGGCGAGTCGTCGACGGCGAGGCGGTAGGCCAGCTCCATCAGCGCGGTGGGCGCGCCGGTCTCGGGTGAGTGGATGGTGCCGGTGATGTAGTAGACGGGGAAGGAGGCGTCGATGAGCGGCTGGGCCTGCTTGTCGTCGAGGGCGATGGTGCGCGGGTCGGCGAGTTTGGCGAGGCGGGCGTCGTTCTCCTTCCGGCGGGCGAGGAGGGACTCGTCGGCGATGGCGGCGGCGATCATCTCACGGCCTTCTTCGGACTTGCCGATGCTCACGACCTTGACGCGCGGAGAGGACTTCTCAAGCAGGCGGAAGTACGCGTAGACGTCTTCGGCGTAGGGGAGCATGTCGGGCGCGCCGGATACGTCGCCGAGGGTTTTGGCCGGGGTGGGGACGGTCTTCGAGGCGGGGAGGTAATCGACCAGAGGCGAGAGGAACTTGGGGTCGGTCGTGTACTTGCGGATAGCGTCGGTGTAGGGCTGGTCGACGGGCTGCTTGGGGTCGCGGGCGAAGGTTGGGCTGAGCGGGGCTTGTGCGGCGGCGGTGGCGGCGAGGAGCAGAAGAGCGGCGGCGCGGAGGTTCATGGGGCCTTTCCGAGTGCTTGTCGGGTAGAGATCACTGTATCGCGAAACGCATTTTTTTGTGGTTTTTATCATTCGATCTAACAAAACAAAGGAGTTAGTGGTAGATCGCCTGTTTTTGCGGCTGCACCGAAGATGGTGCGGCCACTTTTCCATAGAGGATGGGTTCGCGGCGTGGAGGGAAGTGAAACGGGAGGGGGGAACGCGGATTCCCTTCAGGAATGACAACCAAAAAAGCAAGAGCAAGGCGGATTTCCTTTGAGATAACGAGTCAGTTCGGTGGCGTGAGTTCGACCTTGCCGTCGAAGGCATCGGTGATAAAGCGGAGCATGTGGTCGCGGGCGATCTCCCCGTGCCAGGGTTCGGTGGAGGGCGCGCCGGAGAAGTTGCCGCCGAGCGCGCCGTGGTCTTCGCGGGGAAAGAGGAGGAGCTGGACGGGGATGCCTTCCTGCCGCAGTGCCCGGTACATCTCCCGCGATTGGCCCTCGGGGTCGGTGGTGTCGGTCTGTCCCTGGAGGAGGAGAAAGGGTGTCTTCGCCTTGCCGGCGTAGGCGAGGGGAGATTGACGCCAGGCGGACTCGAAATTGCGCCAGGGCATGCCGGTAAACCAGCGGTCGCCGAAGGAGTCGGACTCGGTGCCGTACTCGGAGAACTGATCGATCACGGGCGCGCCGGAGACGATGGCCTTGAAGCGGGTGGTCTTTCCGGCGACGAACCCGGCCATCTCGCCGCCATAGGAGTAGCCGATGAGGGCGAGCCTGGCGGGGTCGAGCGGCTGTGTGCGGAGGACTTCGTCGACCCCGGCCATGATGTCGAGATAGTCGCCATTGCCCATGTCGTCCTTGTTGGCGGCTTCAAAGGCGACACCACGCCCGGTGCTGCCGCGCGGGTTGGCGAGGAGGACGGCCCATCCTTGAGCGAGGAGAAGATTGGTGAGGGGCGAATAGCTGTCGGTGAACTGGCCGGTGGGGCCGCCGTGGACGTTGACGATCAGGGGGACTTTGGTGGTTTGACCGGCTTGCGGGGGAAGGTAGAGGAGGCCTTCGATGGTGAGGCCGGCACGCTTCCAGGTGATTGGTTTCGAGGCGACGGCGGTCCAGTTTTCTGGCGTAGCGGTTGGTTGTGTAAGGCGAACGGCGGGTGAGGTGGGGGATGCGGCAAAGTAGACGGCGGGCGCGGCGGTGCTGGAGTTGGCGAGGAAGACGGCGGCTCCGGTTTGGAGTTGCTGCTTGTAGGCGTTGATGACGGGGTGACCAAAGTCGACCGGTGTGGAGTGGCCGTTGGCGAGTTCGATGCGGGGGAGGGCTGTGTTGAAGCCGCGGGGGAAGGGAACGATCGCGGTGCGGTGGTCGCCGGCGACGAGGAGGGTTTGGGCGTTGAGGGTCGAGTCTTTGAGGGTAGTCGCGGTCAGGTTCGCGGTCTTACCAGTGGCTATGTCGAAGGTGTAGAGGTCGGAGCAGCCTTCGGGAGCATCCTGCCGGCATTGCGCCGCGAGGAGGAGGGTGTTGGAGTGATGGAAAAATGCGGCGCGGTGAGTGGTGACCGGCAGATTGGGGATGGGCATTTGCCCGGTAAGATCCGCTACGGTGAGGACCGTACCGGCGGTGCTTGGGCCCAGGTCCGTCGGGTGTAGATGGGTGAGGACGAGGAGGCGGGTGGCGTCGGGGGACCAGGCAGTGCTGTCGATGCGGATGAGGATGGGGACGTCCGCGGGCTTCCAGGTTTGGGTGTCGAGGAGATAGAGATGATTTTTCAGATCTTCATGCTCGACCCAGATTACGTCTTTCTTGTCCTTCTTATCCTTGGTGCGGGCGGCGGGCTCGGGGTCCTGCGCGATAACGGCGATAGTTTTGCCATCGGGCGAGATGGTGTAGGAGGAGACATCGACGGGAAGGGGTTTGGCTTCGGAGTTGATGTCCGGCTTGCCATCGAGGACGGGGGTGCGTTCGAGTTTGACGGGGATGGATTCGCCACCGTTGAGAGGCAGGCGGTAGAGGCCGGATTTGCCGTCGCGACGCGCGGTGAAGAGGATGGCGGAGTTGTCGGGGAGGAACTCGGCGGCGCGCTCGCCGGTGGAGTCGGGGCGGTCGAAGGTGAGCTGACGGAAGGGCTCGCCGGGTGTGGTGGAGAGGAGCCAGAGGTGGGTCTTGCCGCCGTCGGCGGTGGCGTCGGTGAGGGTGACGACGACGTATTTGCCGTCGGGCGAGAGCGCCGGGCTACCGATGGCACGGAGGTGGCGGAGGTCGTCGTTTGAGGGAAGGTGCTGCTGGGCGTGCGCGGTAAAAGCGAGAGCGAAGACGATGGCGAGGCGTTTCATGGGGAGTCTCTTCAGGGGGTTATTGAAGAACCCCATGTCTCAGAATCGAGACATGGGGCACCCGGGTGGTGGCTACGCTTAGAAGCTGTAGCGGAGGGAGAACTGCATGCGGCGCGAGGTGGTGAGCGTCGAGCTGTAATTGCCGAAGGTGCCGCTGGTGAGATTGCTGCTCAGGGCGTTAAAGCGGACGGAGTTGGAGATGTTGAAGACCTCCCAGGCGAAGACGGCGCGTTGGGCCTCGGTGATGCGGAAGGGTTTGGTAAGGCTGGCGTCCGCGCCGAAGTAGCCGTCGCGGCGCAGGTTGTTGCGCTGGCCGGCCTCGCCGGGGTAGGGGAGACGTTCGAGCGGGCCACCCGTGTTGATGGAGGTTGTGATGGCGTTCGCGAGCGCGGTGCCGAAGGCATTGGGGACGTTGCCGGGATTGGCGGTGGTTTTGCTGCTGAAGTTGCCGGTCTGGATGCCGTAGCTGGAGATCTCCCAGTCGGTGGTGTACCCGCCCTCATTGAGCGAGAAGGGCAGGCCGCTGGTCCAGCGCACGATGGAGGCGAGCCGCCAGCCGCCGATGGCGAGGTCTTCGAAGCGGTTGCTGTTTCCGCCAAAGGCGCGGCCGTGGCCGAAGGGCAACTCGTAGGAGCCGTTGGCGGTGATCAGGTGGCGGGTGTCGAAGTCGGAGACGCCGCGCGACTGGGCGGGGTTGAAGGAGTTGGTGATGTAGGAGCCGGGTCCGATGCCGTTGAGGGATTGAGTTTCGCTGGCGCGTTCGGCGTCGGAGCCTTCGTCGATGGAATTGCCCAGGGTGTAGCTGAGATCGCCCTGGAAGCCGTGGCTGAGCGGGTGACGGAGGACGAACTGGCCGGCATTGTAGGATGACGAGCCGATGGTCGACCAGGCGTAGAGCGAGGAGAATTGTCCCTGGAAGAAGCGATTCTGCGCGGCGTTCGCGGGGCAGGTGTAGACACAGTAGAAGTCGAGATCGGCTAGCGCCGTCGATTCGCCCAGAACCTTGCGATAGGTGGTGAACTCCAGGTTGTAGATGTTCTGGGTCGCGGATTTGCCCTGGCCGTTGTAGGTGATATTACCGGCCTTGTTGCGGAGGACGAGATTCTTCATCTGCGGGAAGAGGTTCTCGAAGTAGGCGATAGTGGGGACGGAGGCGTTGTTGTTGCCGTAGTTTGAATCGACCAGAGCGGAGAGCTGCGCGCCGGCCTGGAAGTAGGTGGTGCCCGATGCGTTGTCGAGGAGGTTGACCGGGGTGGCGAGGTCAAGCTGCTGGAGGAGCTTGCGGCCGAAGCGGCCCACCCAGGCGGCCTCCAGCGTGAAGCCGCCGGGAAGCGCGCGCTGCACGGATAGATTGAAGACCTCGGAGTACGGCGTCTTGAGCTTATTGTCGACGCCCCAGTTGATGCCGAAGGTATTGACCGGCAACGTGTAGGGAAAGGTTTGCGAGGCGGCTGGTGCGGTGACAGGAATGGTGGGCAGATTGCCGCGACCGGTAAAGCGCGGGGCGTTGTCGCTGGTGAGCTTGCCGAGTTGGCTGGGGATGTTGCTGGCGAGGCCGAAGGAGCCTTTCTGGTTGAAGGCGTTGATGATGCCCTGGCCGAAGTGGTCGTAGTACATCCCGGCACCGGCGCGGAGGCTGGTCTTGGCGTCAAGCGCATAGGCGAAGGCGAAGCGAGGCGCGATGTTGGCCTTCTCCTTGGCCCAGTAGCCGGGACGGCCGTAGACGGGGCCGTTGGGAGCAAAGGAGAGCGCGGGCTCATAGATCTGGCCTTGCGCGGCGGCGGCGGCGCGTTGCTGGAAGAAGGCGTGCGTGTCGATGGTGGGCGCGGCGGACTGGCCGTTTTTTTCGTAGGGGACCTGGAGGATGCTGTGGCGGATACCGAAGGTAAGGGTCAGCTTGGGGGTAGCGCGCCAGGAGTCCTGAATGAAGTATTCAAACTCGTTCGAGATGAAGTTACGGAGGACGGAGGCACCGACCGGGAGGAGCGCGCCGGTCGCGCCGCCGGGGTTTACCTGGTAATTGACGTTCTGGGTGAGCGAGGACTGGGCGCCGACCAGGTTGCCGTAGGCGTTGAGGTAGTTGGAGGAGAAGTTGCCCTTGACGGGGAGGTAGCCGGGGAGCAGCGACGGGCTGGGCAGGCCGCTGGTGGTAAGGCCCTGCGGGTTGGTGCTGCCGATGCTATAGGAGTTGGCGTCGGTGGCGGAGTTGTTGTGGATGAGCCGCCAGGTGCCGCCGAGCTGTATGGAGTGATTGCCCTTGGTGTAGTTGAGGGTGTCCAGGATCGAGTTGATGGGCACGATGCGGATAGCATTGCGGGTCTCGGCGGTGGGCGAGGCGATGAAGCGGACATCGGTGTAGGAGCCGACACCCTGACCGGCGGTGCCGAAGCCCTGCCGGGTGTAGCCGTAGCGGATATCGTTGACGAGGTTTGCGCCGATCGTCCAGGTGTCTCCGGCGGCGATGCCTTTGGTATTGTCTTCGGTGGCAGTAGCGGCGGGCTGGCCGGGGAACTGCTCCGTGCCGCTGATAACGTCTTTCTGGAGGTTGCCGCGGACGAAGACGTGGTGCGCCGCGCCGGGGGTCCAGTCGAACTTGATGATGGAGGTGTTGTGGGTATAGGGCGCGGGGGAGGAGAAGGCGAAAGAGCCTTCGTTGAGACCGTCGCCGAGCGAGACGCCGTTGGCGTGCGGCAATGGCGCGAAGTAGGCGAGGATGGCCGCGTCGGGACCGGGGCCGTTGGGGCAGACGCCGTTCGCGGTGCAGCCGTTGTCGAGCGTGGCGACCTGCGAGGGCGAGAGGGTCTGGACGTTGCCGGCGGTGTCGATGTACTTCAGGTTGCCGGCACGATAGGAGTCGGTGGGGACCTCCTGGGTGACGGGGCTGGCTTCGCGGGTGCGCTGGCCCTCATAGTTGAAGAAGAAGAAGACGCGGTCTTTGAGGATAGGACCGCCGACGGTGCCGCCGAAGGTGTTGCGGGTGAGTTGCGGCGGCGTGTTGGCGAGGCCGCTGCCGACCTGGCCCTTTTTGTTGAACCAGTCGTTGGCGGCGAAGTAGCGGTTGCGCCAGTATTCGTAGACACTGCCGTGGAACTTGTTGGTGCCGGACTTGGTGACGAGGGTGACTTGCGCGCCGGAAGAGCGGCCGGCGTCGGCATTGGCGTTGGCCGTGGTGACGCGGTACTCCTGGGTGGAGTCGAGGGTGGAGCGAAGGACGCCGGTAAAGGCGTAGCCGAAGGTCTGGTCGTTATCGTCGAGGCCGTCGAGGGTGATGTTGCCCTGGTCGGAGCGGGCACCGGCGACCGCGCCGAGGCGGCTATCGTTGGTGGCGGCGGGGTTTGAAGCGGAGTTGTTATTGCCGAAGTAGAGGACGCCGGGCTGGATGGAGAGTAGATCGGCGACGTTGCGGGAGTCGATCGGCATGGTCTCGATCACCTTGGTGTCGATCGCGTTGCCGATCGTGGCGTCAGTAAAGTTGAGGGTGCTGGCGGCGGTGACATCGACCGAGACGGCCGCGGCCCCGACGGTCAAGGCGAAGTTGATGGTGGCGGGCTGGCTGACGAGGAGCTCGACCTGTTTTTCAAGCGGACCGAAGCCTTCAGCCGTCGCGGTGACGAGGTAGGTGTCGGGTTGGAGCTCGACGAAGCTGTACTCGCCATTCTTGCCGACCGTGACGCGATCGGAGACCTGGCTGACCTTGTTGGTGACCGTCACGGTCGCGCCCTGGACGACGGCTCCGCTGGGGTCGGTGACAATGCCGCGCACGGAGGTCGTGGCGTTCTGCGCGGCGGCGGCCAGGCAGGAGAGGATGCAGATCGAGAGAGTGAGCAGCTTACGGTACATAGAGTGTTCCTCCAAAGGTGGTAAGGCGTGTGGGCCGGGATCGTGGTTCCGGCTTCGTTATGGAGTGATGTCGCGCTTCTTGGCGGTTTGAGCTTCAGGGAAGGAGGCGGTTGCCGTGGCGGGTGTCTCGGGAGCCATGGGCGGATCGTCGTACTGGTAGAGGGCGTTGAAGAGATAGCGGTAGGTGCCGTGGGCCTGGCCGCGATGCTGGGGTTTAAAGCCGAAGAGGAGGATGCGGCCTCGACCGTAGGAGACCTGGAGGGCGGCGGCTTTGTCGGCGAGCACGTCGCCATGGAGGATCATGCCGGATTCGAGCGGGTCGGCCTGCCGGGCGTAGCGGGCCAGCACCGCGCCCTTGAAGCCGGGGAGGGTCTCGAACGCCGGGCCGCGCTCGAACATGACGACAGGCGCGGCGGGCAGGCCGAAGTTGGCGGGGAGTTCCGGGTGTTCGGTCTGGACGCGGAGCAGGGCACCGGCGCAGAAGAATTTATCCGTGGGCAGGCCGCCGAGGACGTTCTTCACCGGCAACGACATCAGCGGGATGAGGGCGGAGGCGGCCTGGTTGAAGGCGACGAGGGTGCCGCCGGTCTGGACGAAGTCGCGAAGGTTATTGAGGCCGTCCTGCTCGATGCCGCCGGCGTATTGGCCGGGGACGGAGCCGACAGAGAAGCCGTCCATGAGCTGATTGGAGCGCATGTCGGGCAGAATGATGACATCGTAGCGTCCGCGGAGATTGGCGGAACGGATGTCGGCGTTGTAGAGGGACTTGAAAGGAAAATGGTAGTTTTCAAGAATCCAGCGGGTCCAGCCCTCGTCGATGGAGGGATTCCACGGACGGTAGAGGCCGATGCGAGCTTGCTTGAGAGGAATGGCGTGGACTGATGCAGGGCTGGCGACCGCGCTGATAGAGAGATTACCGGTGAGCGTGGTAACAGCTGCGCGCGAGAGCCCGGAGACCGCAAACGCACCGCGCTCCGGGCCCTCGGCGGTCTTGGCCGTATCGGAAATCAGGCTGACGCTGCCGCCTTGCGCGAGGACGGCGTTGACCACTTGAAAGGCGGCGTTGGGTTTGTGGGAGAGGACAAAGGTTGCGCCTTCGCCGGAGACCTCGGCGGCGGGAAGCTTGACTTCGGCGATCTTGGTGAGTGCGGCGCGCTGGTCTTGAGTGATGGGATCGGTAACGGTGTCGACCGAGACGCCCATCTGGAGGGGAAGGGTCCATCCGGTGATGTCGTAAGGAAGGTGCGCGCCGACGGCGGTGTCTCCGTTGGCGGCGGCGGGGTAGACCTGGCGCTCCATCAGCTCCTTGGCCATCGGCGAAAAGGCCTGGTCCATCAGAACCACCCACGATCCGGCGGGGTAGTCGACGCCATTGGCTTTGAAGCCGGACTTTGAGGCATAGACATCGAGGCCGTTGTCGAGCATCTTCTGCGCGAGGAGGCCGGCTTCGGGAACGTCGGCCTGGCGGCTGGGGATGATGTAGGCGAACGGCGGCTCGGTGCGGTGGAGGTTGTCGCGGGCGGTCTGGTAGCGGTTATAGAGCAGCGCCTCATGGTTCTTCGCGGCGAGATCGAGGACGGACATGGAGCCGCCGACCATGTAATCGACGGCATCCTTCAAGCGCCACCAGCCGCCCTCCCACGGCGTGGTGTACATGGTGAGGGCGCGGAGGTCCTGATACTCCTTCGGGAACTCGTCGACGGTGTAGAAGCGGGGCGTGGCGTAGCGGTAGAGCGCCGTCTCGGTGAAAAACGAGATCTCGCCCCGGAAGACGCCCGCCCAGTCGGTAAAGCCGGCGTACCAGTTGTCGAAGCGCGACTCATGGATGGCTCCGGGCATGTGATGCTGGTCAAGGTAGGCGGCCATGTTGGTGCCGACGACGTTGAGCCAGGAGCGGACGTAGGGGCTGACGTTCGAGGAGATGGGGTCGGCGAAGGGCGGAATCCAGATGCGGGCGGGGAAGGGCGCGGTCTGGTGCTGGCAGTAGAAGATGGCGGGGGCGAAGTCGAGCTCGGCGCGGGTGACGACCTGCTCCTCCTTCATGTTGAGCATGAAGCCGTCGCGGTTATTGTCGTGGCCGACGTACTCCTGGTAGAGGAAAGGGAGCGGGCTGACCTCGTACCTGGTGCCGAGGTTGCCGCGGTACCAGTTGACGATCATGTCCTGGCCGTCCGGGTTGAGCGTGGGCCAGAGGACGAGGATGACGTTGTCGAGGATGGCGTCGATCTCCCGATCGTCCTTGGCTGACAGAACCTTGTAGGCAAGCGCGATGGAGTGCTGTCCGCCCGCCACCTCGGCGGAGTGGAGGCCGCCGTCGATGTGCACGATCACCTTCGTGGAGCGGGCGAGATCGCGGGCCTGGGCGTCGTCGAGGCTGGTGGCGGAGGCCAGGCGGCGAGCGTTCTGTTTGTACTCGTCGAGACGGGCGAGGTTGGCGGCGGCGGAGATGACGCCGACCTCGATGTCGCGGCCTTGCGTCGTCTTGCCGACCGTGATCATCTTCATGCGGCCCGAGGAGGCATCCGCGAGGACGTGAAAGTATCTGATGGATTCTTCGTAGGTGGCGAGATAGAAGTCGTCGCCGGGCGTGTGGCCGAGGACTGAGACGGGCGTGGGGACTTGCGCGGCGAGGAAGCCGGACAGAAGCCAGCTACACAGGCACAACCGGAGACACTGCGACCGCATGGAGGTCCTTTCGACCGCTGTTCGACAGGAAGTGTGCGAGCATCAGCCAATAAATCGGGGATGCTTGCGACGGCGACGCTGCGAGAGCGACGTTCAGGGATCAGCAGAATGCGCTGTCCCGGGTATTAGGTGATTGATCCCACTGTAATGAAGATGGATCGATTTGGGAATAGATGAGGTTGAAAAATGTGCGGGAGGGCTGTCGATGGATGGGGTTGGAAGATGGCGTGCGAACGGCGGCCTTGCGTGCTAGGGTTTAATGAGAGATGACTACAGAAGAGTTGCAAGAGACAAGCGAGACGGGTCACGCACAGAAGTACACACGGAACCATCCGTTCCACGCGACGGTGTTGGAAAACTATCTGTTGACGGGCGCGGGCTCCGAAAAAGAGACGCGGCACGTCGAGCTGTCGATGGACGAGGGCATGACGTATCTGCCGGGCGATGCGGTGGGCATTCTGCCGGAGAATCGTCGGGAGGCGGTGGACGACGTGCTGACGGCACTGAAATTTACAGGCGAGGAGCGGGTGCTCGACCACTATAAGGTGGAGATTTCGCTTGAAGAGGCGGTGCGGACGCGGCTGGGGATCGGAAAGCTGGCGCGGGGCAGCGTAACGCAATATGCGAAGCTGGCACCGGGGCTTACGGGCTTGAAAGAGATGGTGGGTCCGGAGAATAAGGCACGGGCGGAGGAGTATTGCTACGGGCGCGAGTTTGTCGACCTGGCGACGGACTTTCCCGGGGTGGTGACGGAGCCGCAACAGCTCTTCAACGTGCTGCAGCGGTTGACGCCGCGGATGTACTCGATCGCTTCAAGCCGGAAGATGCACGACAATGTGCAGACGACGGTGCGGGTGGTGCGGTATGACGCGCATGGGCGGTCGCGGCAGGGGCTGGCCTCGGGGCATCTAGGCGAACGGGCGGATGTGGGAGCGACGATCCCGATCTTTCTTCATGCGAATGGGAACTTCCGGCTGCCGGAGGATACGGGCGCGCCTGTCATCATGGTTGGGCCGGGGACGGGGATTGCACCATTCCGTGCATTTCTGGAAGAGCGGCAGGCATTGAGGCAGACGGGAGACAACTGGTTGTTCTTTGGGGAGCAGCGGCGACAGTTGGACTTCCTGTACAAGGACCAGTTGGAAGAGATGCACGCGAATGGGGTGCTGAAGAATCTGGATACGGCGTTTTCGCGCGATCAGGCCAAGAAAGTGTATGTGCAGGACCGGATGCAGGAGCGGGCGGCGGAGCTCTATGAGTGGCTGGAGCGCGGGGCGTACTTTTATGTCTGCGGCGATGCGACGCGCATGGCGAAGGATGTGGAGACGGCGTTGCTCGATGTTATTGCGAGGGGCTCGCAGGGGACGCTGGATCATGCGGCGGAGTATCTTACCACGATGAAAAAGCAGAAGCGGTATCAGCGGGACGTGTATTAGGCCGCTGTACGCGTAAGATAGCTGCTGGATTCGAGGACGATGGCGGAGAGTATTCAGGATCGGGTATTGCGGGTGATTGCGACGACGCGGCGGGTGCCGCTCGAGACGGTGCGCGCGGAGAGCACGTTTGAGGAACTGGGGATCGACTCGCTGGACCGGATCAATATTCTGTTTGAGCTTGAGGGGGAGTTCGATATTGAGATCGACGATGAGCAGGCGAAGCAGGTGACGACGCTGCGGCAGATGATCGATGGGATCACGTTGCTATTAGACAAGAAGGCTGCGGAGGCTTAGCGGGACTTATCGTGTAGCCAGGCGGCGGAGCGGGCAACGCCTTCTTCCAGGGAGGTGGAAGGATCGAAGCCGAAAGTAGAGCGTGCTTTCGCGGTGGGGAACTCTTGATTGAGAGCAAGGAGCAGGACAGCGTGGCGGGTGAGGAGGGGTCGACCGGGGAGTTTGAGGAGCTGGTGCGGGGTTTCGAAAATGCGAGCTAAGAGGGTCGCGGTAGAGAGGCTTAGGTCGATCCAGGGCGGTTTGGTGCCGAGGGCTTCGGCGAAGAGGCGGAGGTAGTCGTTCCAGGTGGCGTGGGTGCCGTCGGCCAGGTTGAAGGCCTGACCGATGGTGTCCCGGTGAGTGGCCGCCTGAAGGATAGCGTGGGCTACGTTGTCGACGTAGGCGAAACCGCCGGGAGCGCGGCCGCCGTCGATGGTGGCCATGAGGCGCTGGCGGAGGAGGGTGGCGATCTCGACGGTAAAGTCTTTACCGCGCGGGCCGTAGATGGTGGCGGGGCGAAGGATGGTGATGGGGAGGCCATGGTCGCGGTGGGCTTGCCAGACGGCCTCTTCACCGAGGCGCTTGGTCTGGTTGTAGGGGAGGCCGGCTGCTGGTCGGGTCGGGTGCGTTTCGTCGCAAGGTGTGGCGGGATAGCCGTAGACGTCGGTGGTAGAGATGTGTACAAAGCGCTCGAGTTTGGGCGCGGCGAGGGCGGCGGTGAGGAGGTTTTGCGTGCCGGTGACGTTGGCGGCATGGTAAGTGGCATAGGGTGCCCAGTCGGTGGAGCAGGCGGCGCAGTGGATGATGCGGGTGGCGTTTTGGGTGGCGGCGCGGAGGGTGGCGGGGTCGGTTAGGTCGCCGAGGGCGATGC
>CAXTRY010000041.1:0-22103 GCA_964246805.1 uncultured Acidobacteriaceae bacterium | reverse complement strand
TTCCTTCCGTTGCCGGCCGCGAAATAGTCCCGCAGACCGCCCGGCTCAGCGACGCAAACGGCGTCTCGGCCAGCCCCGCCGCGCGCATCCGCTCCGCCAATCCCTCCACCATGCGGTCGCAGACCTCGCGCGTCGCCTCGGGCGTCACATCCCGCGCGCTCAGCCCCGTTCCGCCCGTTGTCACGATCAGGCTCGCCCCGCGCGCGTACCGCCGCAATGCCTCGGCGATCTCCCCACACTCATCGGGTAGCGTGTGCGCCGCCGGGTTCCGCACACCCGCCTCCACCAGCAGCCGCGCCACCGCCGGGCCGGACAGGTCCTCTTGCGTCCCGGCAAAACACCGGTCGCTGATAGTCAGCACAATACACTTCGTTTCGGGATGAAAGCGCGGAGTCACCTCCCAAGTCTACGGCAGGATGACGAACATCCGCGTAACCCGCGAGGCCGCGGAAGTTCGAATGAAAGAACAATGAGAAAATAAATCCAGTACGGACGATCCTGGCTCTCGCGGACCTTATCTCCGCCGAGCATCCTACCCGCATACACCCATGCCCGCGCCTTTGCTTGAAACACCCCCGAACCCGATCGAACCGCCCAGCACCCCGCCCGCCGCGAAGGTTCGCACCGGCCGCTTCGGCGAACTTGAAGAACACGAGCTGATCCATCTCCTCGACACGCTGGACGACGAACGCGCCAGCGCCCGCTTCCGCGAGTCCATCTATATCTCGCTCTTCGTCTATATTGTCATCGGCTGGTTCCTGTTTTACGGCCCGCGCGTACTCTTCCACCAGCCGCGCCTGGTCAACCCGTCCGAAGTCCTTAAGCAGCGCGAACTGACCAACCTTCAACTTCCCGCCGACATCGCCAAGGCCCTCGAACATGCGCCAAGGGCCAAGCCCACCCCTGCTGTCAAGCCGCAAATCGACCAAAAGACCCTTGAAGCCATGCGGAGAGCCGCTCCGGTTCCCAAAGCTTTGCCCGCAACGCCGCAACCGCAGCCCTCCGTCATCCGGCCGCCCGTGCAGCAGTCGCAACCTGCACCACTTCCTCCCGTGCAGCCTGCGCCTAGGCCCGCGCCGCCCGTCCTTGCCACCATTCCCGACGCTCCCAAGCCAACACCCAACTTCGGCAACCAAACCACGACCGCGGGCGACTCCATACGCCAGGCCGTCGAAGGAGCCGCGCGCAATCGGGGCGGCGGCGGTGCGGAGTATGGCCGGGGAGGAGCCACCCGCTCGCCCGCCGGCCTGGGCGGCGCGGAGATCCTCTCCGACACCATGGGCGTCAACTTCGACCCATACCTCAAAAGAATCCTGCGCGAGATCTACGATGTCTGGATTCCGCAGCTTCCGCAGGAGGCCTACCCGCCGCTCAACAAGCAGGGCGTCACCCAGCTTCGTTTCATTATTCTCCCCGACGGCAAAATCGGCGGCATTGTGCTCGAAGGCTCCACCCATGACGACGCCCTCAACCGTGCCGCCTGGGGCTCCATCACCGGCGTAGGGCAGTTTCCCGCCCTGCCCGCCGAGTTCCACGGTCCGAACCTCACCCTTCGCATTCACTACCTCGTCAATCAAAAGCAGGAGTAACCCGGTGCTCGGGAATCCAAAGGTGCCGGAAGTCCGCGAACGCCGCCGCCAAGTTCGCGGTCTGCTCCTGATCGCACTCATCGTCCTGATCCTGAGCATCGCGCGCGCCGGAGTCCACCGTGTCTTCACCCAGGGCTGGTGGCGGCTGTGGTAACCCCTTCCAAAGCTCCGCTGATCGTTGTCGCCGGTCCCACCGCCAGCGGCAAGTCCACCTTGGCCCTCCGCCTCGCCGAAAATTTCCACGGCGAGATCGTCAGCTGCGATTCAGTCGCCGTCTACCGCGGCATGGACATCGGCTCCGCCAAGCCATCCGCCGCCGAGCGCGCCCGCGCCCAGCACCATCTGCTCGACATCTTAAATCCCGACCAGCCCTGCACCGCCGGGGATTACAGCCGCCTCGCCCGCGCGGCGATTGCCGGAATCACCGCGCGCGGCCACCTCCCGATCGTTACCGGCGGCACCGGCCTCTACCTACGCGCCCTGCTCGACGGCCTCTTTCCCGCCCCACCCCGCCCCGACGCCCTCCGCGACCCCCTCCGCGCCCTCGCCGCGACGAAAGGCTCGCCCCCCCTGCCCCGCATTCTCACCCGGCTCGACCGCGCCGCCTCGCAGGCAATCCATCCGAACGACGCTCCCAAGCTCATCCGCGCCGTGGAGGCTAGCCTGGCCGCTCGCCAGCCCCTTACCGAACAATGGCGACAAGGCCGCGACGCCCTGACCGGCTACCGCGTCCTCCGCCTCGGCCTCAATCCGAACCGTGTCGAACTGTATGCCCGCATCGACACCCGCGCCGCCGCCATGTTCGACCACGGCCTTACTGAAGAGACCCGGCAACTCGTCGCCCTGTACGGCCAAGACTGCCGCCCCTTCACTTCTCTCGGCTACGCCCAGGCGCTCGCGATTCTCGACGGCACGCTCCCCCGCGAAGCCGCCATTGCCCAGGCCCGGCAAGGCCACCGCAACTACGCCAAACGCCAACTCACCTGGTTCCGCCGCGAACCGGAGATACATTGGCTACAAGGCTTTGGAGACAAGGAAGCCGTTTGGAGCGAAGCTCGCTCCCTCGTCGCGGCCCACATTAAGGCTTAGCGTCTTTGCTCTTCTTGTCTGTCATCCTTCAAAGGTAATCTGCGTTGCGATAGTTCCGCAACACAAGGCGGTACCATAGACGTATGGCCACCGCGACCGCCCGCCCGCAACTCGCCCATCTCACCGCGCAGCTCGACGACCTGAAAGCGCGCGGCACCTTCTTCAAGCTCCGCGTCCTCGACGACGAACAGGCCGCGGTCTGCACCTACGACGGCCGCCGCGTCATCAATCTCGCCTCGAACAACTATCTCGGCTTGTGCAACCATCCGAAGCTCCGCGAGGCCGCCATCGTCGCGACGCAGAAGTACGGGGTCGGCTCGGGTGCCGTGCGGACCATCGCCGGCACCATGCGCATCCACATGGAACTTGAAGAGAAGATCGCCGCCTTTAAAAACGTCGAGGCCTGCGTCGTCTTTCAGTCCGGCTTCACCGCCAACGCGGGTACCGTATCGTCCATCCTCGGCAAGGACGACTTCATCCTGTCCGACGAGCTAAACCACGCCTCGATCATCGACGGCGCGCGCTTGTCGAAGGCGAAGATCAAGGTCTTCCGGCACAAGGACGTGGCCCATTGCGAAGAGCTGCTGCGCGACGTCGAAAACGAGCCCGGCAAGAAACTCATCATCACCGACGGCGTCTTTTCGATGGATGGCGACATCGGCCCCGTCGCGGAGCTGGCCGAGCTGGCCGAGAAGCACGGCGCGATCATGATGGTCGACGACGCGCACGCCAGCGGCGTCCTCGGCCGCAACGGGCGCGGGTCTGTCGACCACTGCGGCGCCCACGGCATGGTCGACATCCAGGTCGGCACGCTGTCGAAATCCATCGCCTCGCTCGGCGGCTACGTCTGTGGCTCGCGCGACCTGATCGACTACCTTTACCACCGCGCCCGCCCGTTCCTCTTCTCCACCTCGCACCCGCCGAGCGTCGCCGCCTCCTGCATCGCCGCCTTCGACATCCTCCAGGACGAACCCGAGCGCATCGAACGCCTCTGGGCGAACACCTGGTACTTCAAGGAACAGCTTGCCAGCGCCGGCTTCGATGTCGGCGGCGTGACCACGCCCAAAAGCGAGACGCCCATCACGCCCATCCTCATCGGCGACGGGCGCCGCACGATGGAGTTCTCCCGCGCGCTGTTCGACGCGGGCGTGATGGCCACCGGCATCGCCTTCCCCACCGTCCCCGAAGGCAAGGCCCGCGTCCGGACGATCATGACCAGCGAGCACACGCAGGCGGAGATCGATCAGGCGCTGGAGGTGATTATGAGCGTGGCGAAGCGGATGGGTCTTCTGCATTAACGCGACAACAAAAGTCGTAACGATGAACAGCCTACTCCTGTACCGGTTCAAAGAAGCGCTTCCATGTATCGGTAGCCGTTCCATCGACCAGCCACCACTCTTTCGTATTGCCGGTGGCGAAATCTTCGAAGAGATACACGAAGCTGTTGTCATAGGGGCTGTACGTCTCTCTCTTGAAGATCAAGACGTCGCCCATCTTGAAGATAGAAACGGGACCACTCGTGAAAGAACTGAGCGCGCGGTACTTTCGGCCTCTCTTATAAGTGTATGTCGCAAATAAGTCATCTGCTCCTAAGTTTGCTATGCTGACGCAACCCGCGAGGCGATACCTGTAAGAAGGGTAGCAAGATGGCTGGATAAGTGTGTCGTTCTCCCTTGCCACTAAGAGCCCGTCAAACCGAACTCTTTGGCCAGCGGAGCTATCGGTCCATGCTTCTCGACTAAGACAGCCTTGTCGGAAAGGTAGAAGTTTTCTTCAAAAGGTCGGAGACCCATTCTGTCGAGGTATAGCTCGAGCATCCTTGGGGTAAACCGTTCAGAGACCGGATCTTTGTGGTACTGCTCGAGTCGCTCGAAAGGTTGGATTGTGCCGGAGGTCTCGAAAGTCCAGTTGTTGCCATCAGCAATCGCTGCCCAGGTTCGAACGATGTTGAGCCAATCGGTACGGTGAGGAGCGTACATCTCAAGTATGCGTGCTGGATACCTTCCAACTAGCCCTTCGGGAACATACACGGCTTTGACTCCACGGCATCCAATTTGCTCGGCCATGTAGGACATCGGGGCAAAAGCATCGGTGGACTGGTGCCCGTTGTCGAAATAAGCCGTCCAGTTGGCCTTAGTGGGTATAAACAAAAAGCGTCGGCGTTCTACGGAGTTGAGAGGCAGCAGCGTCTTCAGCACCTGCTCCAATGTGCCGTGTGTCGGGTTCGTTACAAAGCCCACTCCTCTCTTGGCCTGAATGGGGTTGCTCCACTCAAGATATCTTTGCACCGCAGTGGAACAGTCGCATTCCAAAAAGCCTATTTCACAAGTGATCGGCGCAAGGCGTCCTTCGAACAGGTCATCCATTATTTCACCGTTTTTAGTATGACATTTCCCGAAGGATCGTTGGCGAGTAATCGGTCTTCGTGCGCCAGTCCATTCTGCGGATTTGTATCGTATTCGACATAAACTCTTTGACCATTGGCGTCGGTATACTGCAAATCTGGTCTATTGACGCCGACACGCTCACCTTGAGCGTTGATTTGCTGCTGGTTGACTCGAATGTCTGTGGCTTGACCTGCTTGAGCCGCGCGGATGTCTGCTTGCATCATGGCGTTCTGATTAGCATTGGGACCAATTGGCCGACTGAGCGGTAAAGCCTTTGGTGGAACGGGGTCAACCGCCACATCCTGCGGCAATCGAGGGCGTGGCAGCGCTTCTCCTTCCGGTTTTCCCTTCAACCCCTTCGCCACAAACGGCAGCATACCCAGCAGCGCATTGACGCCGATCGTAGCGACGGCGTCGGCCGCGAGTTTACCCGCCGCGATCAAATCGGCTTCAGTCTTGGCACCGTTACAGCAAGCGTCGTGAAATTGCTTGAGTTGCGCCAATCCCTTGAGCACGTTGCCGCCCGCCACAACCGACCCGATCACCAGCAGCGCGTCCTCGACCTCGCCCGCGACCGGCACCATCTGAAGCACAACAATTCCCACGACCAGCGCCGCGACCCCCTTTGCTCCCCCAAGCGCGTGTAGCAGGCCCTCATCCCAAGGCGCGTGGGCAAGAGCTTCTTTCATCTTGGCCATACAACTCATACCGGCCAGCGGATTGGCGGGTGGCGGTACATACGGTTGGTCGCCGAAGATCACGTTGGGCGAGCCGGTCGAGATGAAACCGCCATGCGAAGTCAGGTGACCAAGATGCGCGGCCGGTTTGCCGTTGATGAAGATCGTGGCGCAACCCTGGACCACCTCGGAAGGCGGGCCGTCGCAGGTCGCAAGGGAGCCTACCGTCGCGGCGGGCAGGCCATTGATCAGTACATCCGCTGAACCGGTAACGATCGGACCGCCGACGTGCGGCTCCGGCGACTCAGCCGGGCAAACGTGCAGATCGGTAATACGGGCTGCTGGGGGCACAACGTGGCCTGTCTATAAAGTTAAAACAACAACCGAGGGCGGTCGGTGCTCCTCAGCGAAATAGCTTCATACTCACTCTATACTTCAGCCGCGTCGCCCGCCGCCCGCTCCAGCTCCGCGATGTCGAACTTCACCATCTTCATCATGGCCTCCATCCCCTTGGGAGTCTTGATCAATTCGCCAATGTGGACAGGAACCACCTGCCAGGAGAGACCGAAGCGGTCTTCCAGCCAGCCGCACTGGACCTCCTTGCCGCCGTCGGTCAGCTTCGCCCAGTAATGATCGATCTCCCGCTGGTCCGCGCAGACGATGCTGAACGAGATGGCCTTGTTGAACGTAAAGGCTGGACCGCCGTTCATGGCGGTGAACCGCTGGCCGTCGAGTTCGAAGTCGATCACCAGTACCTTGCCCTCCGCAACACTGGTCCGCACGGGCGAGCGCAGCACCTTGAGCTTGCGCGAGTTCGGGAAAATGGCGAGATAGAAGTCGACGGCCTCTTCGGCGTTGCTGTCGAACCAGAGGAACGGTGTAATGCATGGTGCCGATTGGAGGGCGCTCATGCAGGTCATTCAACCACCTCGCGTTCACGGCGCGCAACAGCTTTAGTGTCTGGATTGCCGGTGAACGATACGCCCTTCGCTAATCGTCGTATGGACTCTGCCCAACATGTGCGCACCGCCGAAGGGCGAGTTCCTCGATTTCGAAAGACTGGCCTGCGCGTCGTACGTCCACTCCTCAGTGGAGTCGAAGAGGACGAGGTCGGCGCGGCTGCCGGGGGTGAGGGTGCCTCGGTCGGTGAGGCCGATGAGGCGCGCGGGGTTTGCGCTCATCAAGGCGATCACCTGGGAGAGGGGCAGGCCATGCTCACGGTGGAGGATGCGGAGGGCGAGGCCGAGCGCGGTTTCGAGGCCGGTGAGGCCGTTGGGGGCGCGCTCGAACTCGACCTCCTTCTCGTGCGCGGCGTGCGGCGCGTGGTCGGTTGCGATGCAGTCGACCGTCCCGTCGAGCAGGGCTTCGATCACGGCAAGGCGGTCTGCTTCGGCGCGGAGGGGCGGGTTCATCTTGCAATTCGTATCGAAGGTGAGGAGCGCTTCGTCCGTAAGGGTGAAGTGGTGCGGGGCGGCTTCGCAGGTGATGTGCAGCCCTTGCGCTTTGGCTTGGCGGATGGCGGCGAGCGCTTTGGCTGAGGAGATGTGCTGGACGTGGAGGTGTGGGCGGAGCTTCTCGATGCGCTCGATATCGCGCAGCAGGGCGATGTCGCGCTCGACGATGGACGACTCGGCCTCGACCATCATGCCGCGCAGGCCGAGACGGAAGGCGACCGGGCCGTGATGAACCCCCGACGAGGGAGAGGTGCGGGTATCCTCAGCGTGCTGCGACATGGGCAAGCCAACCCGCGCTGCCGCAATCAGAGCCGCGCGCATGACGCGGTCGTCGAGAACCGGCTTGCCGTCGTCGGTAAAGCCAACCGCCCCGGCGCGGGCGAGCGCTTCGTAGTCCGAGAGCGTCTCGCCGAGAGAGCCCAGCGTTGCGGCGGGCATGACGAGCAGATGGATCGCCGGATTGCGCTCCGGCGAGAGCATCCACTGCAGCTTCTCGACCGTGTCATTGACCGGCACGGTATTGGGCATGGCGACAACGGTGGTGAAGCCTCCGGCGGCGGCGGCGCGGGTGCCGGTGGCGATGGTCTCCTTCCACGTCTGGCCGGGTTCGCGGAGATGGACGTGAACGTCGATCAGGCCGGGCGCGAGGGTGAGGCCGGTGGCGTCCAGCTCTTCCGGGCCGGATGGAAGGACGCCGGGAGGTTCGACGGCGGCGATGCGTCCATTCTGTACGAGGAGGTCACGCGGGGCATCAAGTCCGGTGGAGGGATCAACCGCGTGAGCGTTGCGGATCAGCAGGTCGGTCATGCGGTCGCTCCCACTGCGACACCAAGCGCGCGGACGAGCAGGGAGGAGCGGATGGCGAGGCCTTGGGTCACCTGCTCTTCGATGGCGGAGTTGGGGCCGTCGGCGACCTCGCCCTGGATCTCTAGGCCGCGTATCATGGGGCCGGGATGGAGAACAAGGGCGTTCGGCGCAAGCGTGGCGAGGCGCTCGGAGGTCAGTTGGTAGCGAGCGATGTAGTCGGCTAGATCGAGGTCGAGATTGTGGAGGCGTTCGCGCTGGATGCGGAGCATCATCACGACCTGAGCTTGCGCGAGGGCGGCGTCGAAGTCGCGCACGATCTCGACGTTCGGATGAAGGCTGAGGGCTTCGGCGGGGAGCAGCGGCTCGGGGCCGCAGAGGATCACGCGCGCGCCGAGGCGGGGCAGAAGCATGGCGTTCGAGCGGGCCACGCGGGAGTGGCGGATGTCGCCGGTGATGACGACCGTGACGCCCTCTAGGCTGGCCTCGTGTGCGGTCGTAGGGTCGAGATGGAGGCGCGTGAGGATGGTGCGGAGGTCGAGCAGGGCCTGCGAGGGGTGCTGGTGCATCCCATCGCCGGCGTTGAGGACGGGGAGACCGGTGACCTGGGCGAGCAGGTGCGGCGCGCCGGAAGCCGGGTGGCGGAGGATGATGCACTCGGCTCCGAGCGCGCGCAGGGTGAGGCCGGTGTCCTTGAGCGACTCGCCCTTCTCAATGGAGGAGGACTTGTCCGAGACGAGCGTGGTGGTCGCGCCGAGCGACTTGGCGGCGAGCTCGAAGGAGGTGCGGGTGCGGGTGCTCGACTCATAGAAGAGCAGGGCAACGCGGCGATATTGCAGGATGGTGGCGCGCTCGGCGGCTGAAAGCTTGTCGAGGCGGGCGGTGAGGGCAAGGATCGCGGCGACTTCGGAGATGGGGAGGGCATCGACGGTGAGGAGGGAGCCGGGATGGATGGTTGGCGTCACGCGGATTGTGTCGAGCCTTCAGCCCTTGTCGGTTCTTGGGGCTGCCTACCTAGGGCTGCGCCCTAGGCTGATATGTCGCGGGCCTTTGGCCCTGAGTGCGGTGGCCTACGTCTATGAGGTTACAGACGCAGATTCCCTTTGGGAATGACAACCAAGACATCAAGTGCTCCAAGGACATTTGCGGACGCTAGTCGGCCAACTCGACGAGCAGCACCTGCTCGTCGGTATCGATCTCGTGGAGCTTGACCTCGATGATCTCGCGGCTGGAGGTCGGAATGGTGCGGCCGGTGAAGGTGGCCATGATGGGCAGCTCGCGGTGGCCGCGGTCGATCAGGACGAGGAGCTGGACGCTCTTGGGGCGGCCATGGGCAAAGAGCGCGTCGAGCGCGGCGCGGATGGTGCGGCCGGTGTAGAGGACATCGTCGCAGAGGACGATATCGCGGCCGGCGATGTCGAAGCCGAGCTCCCCGGGAACGACGATGGGACGCGGGCCGGCGGTCGACAGGTCGTCGCGGTAGAAGGAGATGTCGAGCGTACCGGTGTCCACGGGGTGCTTCTCGATCTTGCCGATGATGGCGGCGAGACGCTGGGCGAGCGGGACGCCGCGGCGCTTGATGCCGACCAGGCCGAGGTTCGCGCCGCCTTCGTTGCGCTCGACGATCTCATGGGCGAGGCGGACGAGGGTGCGCTCGATCTCGGAGGCGGACATGAGGCGTCCCTTGGTGCGGAGCTTCGGAGCCGGTTGCGGGGAGGCGGGGTCGGTCTGGTTAGACATAAGCTTTGGGTGATTCTAGCAGCATCGCGCGGCCCCAACCCGCGTCTCAAAAGCAGGCCGCGGAGCACCCGGTCTATACGTCCGGTTAGGAGCGGGCGGGGCGGCGGGTGCGGAGAAGACCGCCGACTGCTCCCCCGAAGGTGCTGACGATCAACAGAATGACGGCGGTAGTCGCGAGCGAGGCGAGCATCAGCCCGGCCTGGAACTCGCGGATGTCGTAGAGCTTGAGGACCTCGGGCGGCGCGGGGTTGGCGGAGCCGGCGGCGGTCTGCTTGACCTGGGTGAGCAGCTGGGCGATGGCGGTGTCGAAGCTACCCATGGCGTGCAGTCCGAATCGGGCAATCAAGCCGGCGGAGACGAGCGTGGCGGCCACCAGGACGACGATACTGAGACCCGCCGTGAGGCCGATGCGCGCGCCGATGCGCGCGTCCATCCAGGCGAGCGGGCGGCGGCGCTGGTAGAGCGCAAGCGTGGTGAGCGAGGCGGTAAGCACCCAGACGGTCGAAAGGAAGGACGCAAAGGGGATGCGGAGAGCGAGCAGGCTCAGGAACCCGGCAATGCCGCCGACGAGGAGCGCACAGCGGATGGCGGTCCGCCACTCGACCTGACGCGGGGCTGGCGGCGGGTTTGCGCCGGTGGTGCCTGCTCCGGTTGTATCGGTAAGGCAAGCCTCGGAGAGGAGGAGTTGCGGAGCGGCGCAGTGCGGGCAGAAGGCCGGAGCCTCCTCATCCGGCGGAAGGTCGCCGCCACATCGATGGCAAGTTTGCGGCATGGCTCTAGGCTACCGGGTACGGACGGCGGCGGCAAGCGCGGTTATTGCCTGTCGTCTTTGCCATCTTCTCTTCCGAAGTGAAAGTCGGTAGGCAGATCGAGAGCGACGAGGCCGAACTTCGTGCCTGCTCCTTCCGGGTTGATGTCCACGATATGCTGATGTTTTCTGGAGCCGGCTTTTAGCTGGTACTTAGCGTTGTCGTCGCTTCCCGCGATGTGGACGGCCTTGCTGTAGGAGTCCGAACTTGCAACTGAAGTATGCGTGTCGTCATCGCACGTCAGGCCTTCGGCGGTGCGGATCGGGCCGCCGACCGGGTGTTTGCCGTCGCACTGAATGACGTTGCCGTAACGCCCGAGACCTTTCCTGTAGAACGCGAGAACTTTGTCCGGGCTATCCCCGGTGTGATACGAAGCGGCCTTCACCTTGAGTTGAAAGCTGCCGAAGCTGAGGTTTATATCCGCGGAGCCGTTGTCATTCCCTTCTTTCCTGACGAGGGTCGCACCGGGATAAGCGGGCAGGCCGATGCCGCCGAGCACATCGGCTTCATCCGTCTTAACCTGCAGGCCACCGAAGGGCGTGGCGATCTTCACGTTGTCGCTGTCGCCGTGTTTATTCGTGGAAATAGAGCAGCCTGTCAGGACGACAGCCGCTGCGATGAGGAAAGCGGCACCAGTTTCAAGAAGAGTCTTCATTCGTAATGGCCTCGTTCGCTCCGTGGAGGATGATACGTTGCCGAAGGGCTTGCGGTTCCGCGACTCCGCGTTTTCTATGTATCGCGTCTCTCCGCGGGCTGATTTTGTTATGTTTTGATGCCCTGATCCAACAAAACAAACGACTTACCTTGCGGGTATGCCGTAAATACAACATTCTAAATAGCTTGTAAGCAAGATATTTAGAATGAACGAGTTGCAATGGGTCACTGTACTACTAACCTGCCTTGTTCCGTCTTTCGTTCCCATCTGTGGAGGCGCGGCTCAACGCAGATTCCCTCTGGGAATGACAAATAGAGAGACAGATAACCCGTCACGCATAAAAGCAGCGAGTCCGGTATACGCAGCAGCGAGTCCGCCATACGTACAAGGCGATGGCTTACCATGCCGATGAGCTCTTTCGGCTACCGGCGCCTGCAATCTGGTTTTATGCGCTAGGTTCAGTATACGTGTCGGCAGATATTTGTTGTGCAAATGAACTGCGGCTTGTAAGTGGTTTCATTTGAACAGCTTGGACTGCTTTTAGGGAGGGGCGGGGCTTGACACCGATTCTGCATCGAAGAAGTATGCCCAGTGCCGCGGTGTCCACCCTTTTCTCTCCTTTCAAGTTGCACAGCCTGACTTTTCCGAACCGGATTGCCGTGTCGCCGATGTGCGAGTACTCGTCGGAAGATGGGTTTGCGAACGACTGGCACTTTGTGCATCTGGGCAGCCGGGCGATTGGCGGCGCGGGGCTGGTGATGACGGAGGCGGCCGCCGTGAGTCCCGAGGGACGGATTACACCAAAGGACCTTGGCTTGTGGAAGCGCGAGCATGTCGCGGAGTTGAAGCGTATTACGGACTTCCTGCATAAGCAGGGCGCGTATGCCGGGGTGCAGCTGGCCCATGCCGGGCGCAAGGGCAGCATGGCCGTGCCGTGGGAGCCGGAGCGGACGATCCCCGAGGCGGAGGGCGGATATGCGGTGGTCGCGCCTTCGGCGGTGCCGTTTGCGGAGGGCTATCCCATGCCGGAGGCGCTGGACCGCGCTGGAATGGACAAGGTGGTGACGGACTTTGCGGCTTCGGCCCGGCTGGCGCTGGAGGCCGGCTTCGATGTGGTGGAGGTTCACGCGGCGCACGGATACCTGCTGCATGAGTTCGTATCGCCGCTCTCCAACCGGCGGACGGATGAGTATGGCGGGAGCTTTGAGAATCGGACGCGTTTTCCGCTGGAGGTGGTTCGCGCCGTGCGGGCGACCTGGCCCGGGGAGCTGCCGGTCTTTGTTCGCATCTCGGCGACGGACTGGGTGGAGGGCGCGTGGGATATCGCACAGTCGGTCGAGTTCTGCAAACTGCTGAAGACGGAGGGTGTCGACCTGGTGGATGTGTCGAGCGCGGCGAACGTGCCGAAGATGGACATCCCGGTGGGGCCGGGGTACCAGGTGTCGCTGGCGGAACAGATACGGCGCGAGGCGAAGATCGCAACCGGCGCGGTGGGGATGATTACCGAGCCGTGGCAAGCGGATACGATCATTCGGACGGGTCAGGCCGACCTGGTGCTGCTGGCGCGCGAGTTGCTGCGCGATCCGTACTGGCCGCTGCGCGCGGCGGCGGCGTTGAAGCAGGAGACGGCGTGGCCGGTGCAATACGCGCGCGCGGCTGGGCATCGCACCCCGGCGCGGCGGGCGGTGGCGGGAACTTAGAACACCGGCCGGTTACGCAAGGCTGACGATGTTTCGACTGGAAGCTGGGCTTGCGCGACGGACGGCACTATACTGGAGGCAGGCTCAAGTGGCAGCGGAGAAAGCCGATGGCTCTTCGCCGGGCCGGGAGATCGGGATGGCGCAGCTGGGAGTTCGACGCAAGTCCACGGCGACCGCGAGCGGCGACGCGATCGCGAGTATCCCCGATAAGCTCTATTTTCGGATCGGCGAAGTATCCGATCTTTGCGGGGTGCCCGCGTATGTGCTGCGCTTTTGGGAGAGCGAATTTCCTCAACTGAGGCCGAATAAGGGCGGAACGGGCCAGCGACTCTACCGGCGGCGGGATGTGCTGACGGTACTGCGCATCAAGCAGTTGCTGTACGAAGGCGGGTTTACCATTCCGGGGGCGCGGCAGATGCTGGCCGCCGAACAGCGCAAACAAGAGCAGCAACTGGCACTTTCCATAATAGACCAGGAGCAAGGTCCGCAAATCGACGGAGCAGCGCTGCGACGGTTGCGGAGCGAGATGCAACTCCTGCTGGAGATGCTTGGCGGACCGGCGCGCGAGGCAAAGTCGAAGGTGCAGTCGATCCGCCCGGCACGCAGCCGTAGCCTAGCGGTTGACGCCACGCCGGATCTCTTCGAGGAGCGGGGCACAGGAAGATGATGATGACGCATGGAGACGGAAAGCTTGAAGCCACGGATTCCGGCCGAACGTGCGCCTTTTGCAAGGGGCGGACGTTCCGCCGGTCGCGGTTGCAGTTTAAGGATTTGATGGGCCTACTGGCGTTTCAGTATCCGGTCCGCTGCCTCTCCTGTAGCAAGCGGCAGAGCGTAGGCCTTGAGACCGCGCGGCGGGCGGTGCCTTCGACGGTGCGGCAGGTGCGCGCGCCGAAGAGCACCAAGCTGTGGGATGGCAGCCCGTGGAGTCAACCCCAGCCGCCCGGCAACGCGACGAAGCCTACCTTTCTTGACGGTGGAGTGGTGAGCGACCTGAGCACCCCGGTGGTAGTGGTGCGCGAGCCGGTCAAGATGCCGGACCTGCATGGCGTAACCTTGCCGCATGTGGCGCAGATGCCTCCGGGGAATGGGGAGAACCTGGCCTAAGCGTCTCCTCGCGCGTTCGCGTTAGAGGAAGACCGTAAGGCGAACACTTCCATGACTGCCGGTAGGATACGGACCGCTAGAATCGTGAGATGCATGACAGCTTGAGCGATTCTCTCTCATCCAACCCGGCCGCGGCACCCGCGCGCACGGGGCGGCTGGCATGGCTGCGCCCTTCGGCGGCGCATACGGCGTTTTCGGCGACGCTGCTGCTGATGGGTTCGACACTGCTGTCGGGGGTGTTGGGGCTGGCGCGGACGAAGTACATCGCGTACCTCTTTGGCGCGGGCGCGGTGACGGATGCTTACTATGCGGCGTTCCAGCTGCCGGACATGATCAATTATTTTCTGATCGGCGGCGTCGTTTCGACTTCGCTGGTGACCATGCTGAACCGTTACCAGAAGGCGGGCGACGAGGGTGGAGGGGACCGGGCGCTGTCGGTCGTGCTGAACGCGATGCTGCTGGTGCTTGGGGCGGGTATCCTGCTGGGGGAGGTGTTCGCGCCGCTGTATACGCGCGTGGCGTTTCCGCATTTCGATCCGGCGCGGGCGGCGCTGTGCACTTCGCTGACGCGGCTGCTGCTGCCGGCGCAGCTTTTTTTCTTCGCGGGCGGGGTGCTGGGATCGCGCCTGCTGGTCCGCAAAATATTTCTGTATCAGGCGGTGACGCCCCTGCTTTACAACGTGGGCATCATTCTGGGCGCGGTCTTCCTTCACCGGAGGTATGGAGCGTACTCGCTGGCCTACGGTGTGCTGGCGGGGGCGTTTGCGGGATCGCTGGCGATGAACGCGGTGGGGGCGTGGCGTGGAGGATTGCGGTACCGGCCAATCTTCAAACCGAACGATCCGGCGTTTCGCGAGTGGCTGCGGCTCTCCTTGCCGCTGATGCTGGGCGTCTCGTTGACGATGGCGGATAAGTGGATTCTGGCCTATTTTGCGTCGGGCGATCCGGGCGGGATTTCACGGCTGAACGTGGCCAAGACGCTGTTTAACGCGCCGCTGGGGATTCTGGGCGCGGCGGCGGGGGCGGCCTCGCTACCCTTCTTCGCCGCGCTTTACAGCCAGGGCAAGATGGAGGAGTTTGCGGCGGCGGTCAACCGGGCAGCCTCGCGGGTGATCGCGGTCTCGTTGATGGCGGCGGGATGGATGATCGCGCTGGCCGGGCCGGTCGTCGATCTGTACCGGGGTGGGTCGTTCAGCCGCGCGGATGCGACCTCGACGGCGGCATACTTCATCGTCTTCGCGCTTTCGATCGCGCTCTGGACGGCGCAAGGGTTCTATGCGCGGGCATTCTACGCGGCGGGCAATACGCGCGTTCCGGCCATCGCGGGCTGGGTCGTCACGCTTGTGTCTCTTCCTGTCTACGATTTTCTCTTCCACCGGATCGGCATTCTCGGTCTGGCGATCGCCTCCGATCTCGGCATCCTTATGTTGACGGTAACGCTGGCCGTGTTGCTGGATCGACGCGGAATGGTCCGGTTTGCAGGGCTGGAGGGCGGCGAGTTGCTGCGAGCGCTGCTGGCCGGCGGCGCGGGATGGGGCGGCGCGGTAAGCTGTGTGCGCTGGCTGCCTGTGGCGAAAGGGCACACGGGCGATCTTCTGCTGATTGGCACCGGCACCGGCATATGGGCTGCCATGTGCTTCGCCGTCCTGATGGCAACAGGATCAAAATTGCCGGGACAGTTGCAGCGGCAGCGGCGAGCCTGAAGGCCGCGAATGACTGCTATATGGCGTCTTCGTACTCTTCGTGCCACGCGGTTTGGATGGCTTCGAGGAGGCCCTCGTTCGACTTGGCGGGATCGCCGGTGAAGCCGGGCAGTTCGGTCACGTAGCGGTGCAGGTCGGTAAAGCGGACGGTATACGGGTCGAGCTCGGGGAACTTCTCCTGTAGCTGTATCCCAATCTCTTCGGTGTCGGTCCAATCGATCTCGCGGGGCATGGGGCTCTCCTGGTGGATAGTCTAACGCGGCATGGCGGATGATGATTCGTGGGAGTCCATGGAATGGAAGAACGGCGGTATAGCGCGTCGATGTTGCGGCGGGAGCTGAGCGAGCGCGCGGCCAGGATGGCACGGGAAGACGGGCTGCTGCACGAGCTTTCGAGTGGGGCGAATCCGGCCGTGCTGTTTGGGCTGGATGAGGAGGGGCGGCATGGAAACTTCGATCCGGCTTCGTACCGGAGCATCGGTGCGAATCGTGAGTGGACGGCGCGGCTGGCGAAGGTGCATACGCTTTGGCGCAAGGCGCGGGCGCGAGCGGACTGGCACTGGAAGGAGCTTGATTCCGTCAACAGCTCCGACGCGCTGCTGATGAATATTTTTTGTCATCCCGGCGTGTCGGGGGGAGGGGAGTTGCGATCAGGCGTGGCGGCTTTGATGGGAGTCGCGGTGAAGGTTATGCCTGTCTTTGGAAGCAACCCGGGCATTCCGCTGGATAGTGGGCGAACGGAGCCGGCTACGGAGATCGATATGGAGCTGGGCGACTTGTATGTAGAGGCGAAGCTGACGGAATCGGGTTTTCAGAACGCTAAGCTAACGCTGATCGAACGCTACCGCGATCTGGAAGAGGTGTTCGAGGTGAGCCGTTTGCCGTGGCAGCCGAACGGCATGGTGCGGGGCTACCAACTGATTCGCAATGCGCTGGCGGCCTTCGCCCACGACAAGGCGTTTTGCGTGTTGTGCGACGCGCGGCGGCGGGATCTGATCGAGCAGTATTACGCGGTGCTCACAGCGGTGCGTTCGCCGATGTTTGCTTGCCGGTTGAAGCTGCTGACGTGGCAGGAGCTGAGCGGGACGCTTCCTGAAGAGCTGCGGGGGTTTCTCGACCGGAAATATGGAATTGCGGCGGGGCGAAACGCAAATTCCCCGCGGGAGTGATAAGCAAACGGGCTTCTCCTAGACATTATTCAGCCTTCATTCAGCCTTCACTCAGGCGGCCTAACGGCATTGGCAGGAACGCACCCCGACGCCGCCCTGAGCCGCGGCGCTGTTACCGAGAGTAGCGTCCTGAATGATCTGGCCTGGCGCGACGTTACCCGACGCTCCGGGCGCGAAAACCAGGATGCGATTGTTGGCCTCCGCCACAAATAATCGGCCATCCGCCGAGACGCCGATCTTGCTGTTGAGCAGGCCGGGCGCGCCGATGCCCGTCAGCGGACCGGCGATGACGCGCGTGGGGGCGACATTGCCGGTGGCGCGCGGCGGAAAGACGCTGATCTTCTGCTGGCCGGCGGTGTCCGAGTAGGTATAGACGTAGAGCTCCCCGCTGACGGGATCGATGGCGAGCGAGATCTCGTTGTGGCCGTAGTCATTGAGATCACCCGCATAAAGGCCGGTGCTCGCGCCGGAGAGCGTCCGGACCAGGGCTGGATTGGCGATGTTGGCGGCCGTGCCGAGCGTCTGGATGAGCGGTTTACCGGACGCATCGTAGCCGCCGATCAGCAGATTGCCGTCGAGATCAACCGCCAGGCCGCCGGACTTGGCAAAGCCCGCGGGCGCGTAGAAGAACGCCGGCGTCGTCGATCCCACCAGGTTGACCGTAACGGCTGCCGGGGCCGAACGCCGGCTGAGGGTGAAATCATTCACGCGCGCATCCGTGGCGATCGCGATCAGGTCATTGGTATAAGTGCTCTCCACGCGGCTGGGCGCGGCGTTGCCCGTGCTGTCGGAAGGAAAGATCGCCACGGTGCCGTTGGTCAGGAATTGGAGGACATGCAGG
Source organism: uncultured Acidobacteriaceae bacterium (assembly GCA_964246805.1). Classification (GTDB taxonomy): domain Bacteria; phylum Acidobacteriota; class Terriglobia; order Terriglobales; family Acidobacteriaceae; genus Edaphobacter. The sequence goes on along the minus strand of CAXTRY010000041.1, from coordinate 4,380 downwards.
TAGCCGTTGACGCTGACGGAGACCGAATTGGCCGTATTCAGCGTGGTCTGCGCGCCTTTGAGGATGGCGCACGGCGTCGTGGGGCCGTTGGCGCGGGCTGGATAGCCTCGGACCTCCGTCTCCAGCGCGAGGAAGACTGCGTTGGTGGGGCAGGGCTGCGTCTGCGCGAAGACTGTCGGCGTTCGCGGAGCCAAGGAGAGAATCGTCAGGGATAAACAAAGACGGAGCTTCATGATGCGCCTCCAAACTCATTAGTGGGTGAGAGTGTCGGCGTCACCGTTGTGGGCGGGAACTCCGGCGTGGGCTGCGGACGCGAATATTGCAGCGGACCCAGCCTACGCCTATGCTCCGGCGGATCGTATTAATTTTAGAGGCGAATTTGCGAAAGGCTAGCTGCCGGGGCCATGGGAGGGTTTGCCCTCCTGAACGTAGTTGCGGTTCCACTTGGGGATTTCGACGGTGTACGCGCCGGGCTTTTCGATGACGGCCTGGCAGCCGAGACGGCTGTTGAGCTGGATGTCGGCTGCGGTCTCCATGCGGTCGAGCTCGAGGTCTTCAGGCTCGGAGATGCCTCCCGCGCCCGCTTTGACGTGGATGTGGCAGGTGGTGCAGGCGCAGACGCCGCCACAGGCGTGATCGAGGAAGATGCCGTAGTTTTCGGCCACGTCCAGGAAGCTCATGGGCGCGCCGTGGCCCTCGTAGGGGAGCGTGTCGAAGAGGAACTCGACCGTCTTGCCCTCGGGCTGGAAGGTGACGCGGACCATGCCCTCGGCGGGAGGTTGCGAGAGGTCTACGACAGGGAGAGGCTGTGCGGCGTGTTCGGACATGCTTCGATTCTACCCGGCGGCGACTGAATTGCTGACGGCTTGCCGGAACACGGTATAAGGCGTAGTGTTCTCGGCACTGAACGGTAATCGGTTCACGTGTTCCTAAAGTTAGGCACCAGAGGAGTCTGCCATGCTAGAAAAGCACGTCGCTGTTGCCGCTTTGATCACGCTTTCTTTGAGCACCATCGCTCAGAAACCTTCCGGAACTACAAAGTTCTATCCAGCCACACCTCTTCCCGGCGTTGCTCCGGACGTTCCCATGATGCAGATGCCCTCGGCAATCCCCTTGTTTGTGACGGGCGGGAACTTCACCAGTACGCTCACCCTGGTAAACGTCTCCACGTCCACTACCTACGCCGACATCACCGTTCGCGCGTCGAACGGCGGCACTCTTGCGGCCAAACGGGTTGACTTTGCGCCGCACAGCCAACAAAGGGTAGATATCGGTCAGCTGCTGAGCGCGAGAAGTTCGTCCTTTACGACAGGCAGCATCCTGATTGTGCAGAGCGCCGACCTCATGGGACCCACGATCTTGGCGCATCTGGGGATGACTTACCTTGGCTCCGCCGACCGCAACTTCATCGACGAAGAGGTCTTCATGCCGGAGATGATGGGTTCCCAGGTGCTCGAAGGGGTTGCCGATCGTGGAGACGGATCGCCCATCGTCGCGGTTTCGAGTCTCGCCGAGAGTGCGCAACATATAACCGTTCAATGCCTGGGAGAACAAGGCGCGGCCAAAGCCCGCCGAATCACCCTTGCCGCCGGACAAACCACGGTCGTAGATGCCTGTGCCGCCACATCTGAGATCAACGAGACAGACTTCGCCTTCACCTTGGATCGTACACCGGACGTGAAGCGCGGTCCCGAAGGAATCAGGCTCATTTCCGACGCGATGCCTGGATCGTTCGCGGCGTTCGCCCTCGTTCCGCACGGGCAGACCGGGGAGCGGTTCTTCAGCAGTGTGCTTTTCGACGATCCCATGTCGTTTCGCTCGCCCAACACCGTCTTCACCGGTATCCCCGTAGGACCTACGGCACTGCTGCCGGGCTCCTACACTCCACAATAAGCCTCACAAACTTTACCGCGAGCGAGATCCACGTCCGTACCACGTTTGCTCAGACCTCGGACGGTTTCGCCGCGACGCGCGAGGTTGGGTCGATCACCGTGCCTCCGGGTACAAGCCGGGAGCTTGTGCTCAAAGGTCTTGAGGGTGATCCCACGCTACAAGATTCGCTCGTGGTTTACTCGGACGGCGCACCAGGTGCATTGGTGGCGAAGCTCGTCTCGAAGAGCGATTCGCGGGCACCTCAAGTAGAGCTTCAGGCGAAAGACGCGCTGGACACCAACAATGCGGGTGGACATCCCTGGTCCATCAAGCAAGGCGTCGAGTCCACGCTTCTCCTCTTCAATCATGGTGGCAAAACTCAGGACTTTACCGTCTCGGTCTCCGGCAGCGAGGTTTGGCAGAAGTCGTACACGTTGGCACCGATGCAGACAAAGGCTATAAACATTCGCGCCCTGATCGAAAATCATGTCAAGGATGACAATGGCAAGATGTTGCCACAAACCACCAGCGCCGGAGAGATCTCCTGGCTGGCCGCCGATGCGACGCAAGTTAGCGGCCGTCTCCTCCAATCGGATCGGTCGAAGTGAATGGCGCGTAATTTTAGCTGTGGCTGGACGGGACTTCTCTGCGGCGCGAATCTTCAGACGTACACTTCCGTTCTCCCCGACGGAGAGGTGGTTGCCTATGGCTTGCTCTCAGCCATTACCTGTACTGGCGGCAACCAAAACAGTTGCACGGGGCAACAGACGGGAAGTAGTAGCTCCTTCAACTACAACTGGAACTCACAAAGCCCCAATATCGCAGCCATTTCTGGGACAAGCGTCCAACCTGGTGTCAACCTGCTTGGAATGTCTTTGGGTAGCAGCTATATAGGAGGAACCATTAGAAGCAATTACTGTCAGGCAGGAGGAGGAGGGCCGGTAGCTGTACAAGCGTGTGGTACGCCAACTGGGGAAACCTCCGCCTCTATTCGTCAAAACTTAACCACCGCTTACGCTCCCACGGCTACAGACTTTCAGCAAACCCTGCTGCTTGCCTCGCCGCTAACGGCAGGAATCGAATATGGTGCAGCTATCGACGAGGCTGAAAACGCTACGGGAACCGATTCGTGCTACTTTACGGGTTCCTCGATCCCGCGCCAAACAGCAGTGACTGGTGGTCATTGGTTAGTTGGCGAAATCACCCCGAACTTTGCTGAATCCCAGGTTGTTCTTTCCGGACCGGGACAATGGGGACCAGATGTAGTGGGGTGGAACCCTGGGGGAGTCAAGTACTACCAAGCAAACAGGCCCAAGGCTGGTTTATCAATCTTATGTACAGTGACATACTATCAAAATGTTGCAATAACTTGCCCGAATCAGGCTCCAATTACCTTTGGCGCCAACATACCACTGACTTCTACTATCGACGCCACAGGTCTAACCAACTGCCGCGAAGGAGCCTGCTCAAGTCATGTTCCTTACCAATAAGAGAGATGATTTATATGAGTAACTCAAAGCTGAAGGCATGTCTCGCCACTTTTGCGGGTATTTACTGCACTACACTTCTCGGACAGCACTATACTTCTGAAGCGCTTATTAGTTATAAGAACAAGCAGGTCTTAATTGCCGCTAAAGATCCACGCCCTCTGAATCAGGCGCTGCAAGCGGTAGCACAGCAAGACGGATGGACAGTCGATTACGAAGATCCAGTCTACTCTAAAGCTGAATCAAGGGATATCACAGACGCTGCTTGGAGGCGCTCTCATCCCCAAGAGGCCGGATTACTTATCCCGTCAGGATTTGCTTTTGACGCAGTTTTAGATAACAGGGACAAAGTTAAAGATCACGAGGTTGAAGTTTTAGAGCAGATAGTTAAGCAGTATAACCAATCAGGCAATCCTGGTACGTTTAGAGTCGTTAGACTACCTGCTGATCGCATGGTGGTTTCTGGACGTTCGCGGATGACCCAAGGAGTGTGGCGTGAATTGTTCGACACCGAGGTTGTCCCAGCCAGTCAAACGCAAGTTGCTATGAACTCTCTACAAGATGTGGTTTCGCAGTGTGCCGCTAGAAGTGGTAAAGCTATATTGCTAGGCGTTTTTCCCGCTGCGCTGCTTGCTCAAACGATGGTCAGTGGTTATGATGGTCCATCAGTTCCATGCCGAAACGAAATAACGAGAATTATAGCGGCTCTACCGTCTGCGTTTAGTTACCAGCTACTTTATGACATAGGAAGCACTAGCTACGTTTTGAGCATCATGCCAAAGCTTAAAGCTACGCATCCCTGATCAACGAACCGACAAAGGATATCAGTCCTCCGTCGACTCGCCCGGCGTCTCTGGATCGGCGCTGGCTATGAGGCTGGGCGCGGAGCTGTCGATCTGCGCGGGGGCGAAGGGGTGGGGTGCGGAAGGGCCGGTGCCCATGGCTTCGCCGGCGGACTCCATGGTTTGGCCCTTCATGGCGGAGGCGAGGGTGGTGTCCATCATCAGCTCGGCGAAGCGGC
>CAXTRY010000040.1:7747-22153 GCA_964246805.1 uncultured Acidobacteriaceae bacterium | reverse complement strand
CGTTGATGTCGCGGCCCAGGTCGAACTGCAGCGTGATGCCGACGGTGCCGGTCGACGACGACGAGGTCATCTCGTTGACTCCGGCGATCTTCGAGAACTGCCGTTCAAGCGGCGTGGCCACCGACGACGCCATGGTCTCGGGATCGGCCCCCGGCAGCGACGCGCCGACCGAGATGACGGGGAACTCGACCTGCGGCAGGCTGGCCACGGGCAGCAGCAGGTAGGCGACGGCCCCGGCGAGGAGCAGCGCGATGGAGAGCAGCGAGGTGGCGACCGGGCGCTTGATGAAGGGCGCGGAAAAGTGAACGCCTTCGCCCGAGAGCATGCGCTCGGCGAGGGTGGGTTTAGGTTGAGCGTCAATGGTCGTATAGCTCATGCCGTCTCCCTCTATTGTGCTCCGTTTTGTGTCGGTGTACGCCCCGCCATGAGAGTAGACTTGTGTACACAAGAGGTGGCTGTGATGGCGACGCAAAGCGTAGGCATACGGGAGTTCCGCGATAACCTGGCGACGTATCTTCTGGAAGCCGAGGGGCCTCTGACTATTACACGGCACGGCGACACAGTTGGTCTTTTTATTCCCGTGCGTCGCAAACGGACAGAGGCCGAGAAAGTGGCGTTGGATGAGGCGAGCGCTAAGATGCAGGAGGTTCTCGCGGCAGCCGGGATCACCGAGGACGAGATTATCGAAGACTTCAAGCAGTGGCGCCGGAACGAACGGGCACAAGGGCGTTGAAACGGATCGTGCTGGATACAAACATCCTGCTGCGGGCCGTTTTCGGCGTGCGAGTTCTGCCTTTGCTGAAGAAGTACGAAGAACTCACCGTTTATTCTGCCCCTAATGTCTGCTTCGAAGAAGCACGCAAATACGTTCCAAAGCTCGCCGCGAAAAGTGGATTCGATCCGGAAGTCTCCTTCGCAACGCTTCTTCAGGTGAGTCACTTGGTTCAGACAGTTGACCGAAGCCTGTATGAAGCACACGAAGCCTCCGCGATGAACAGAATCGCGTATCGAGATGTGAACGACTGGCCAATCGTCGCAACGGCTCTTTCCCTGAACTGCCCTGTCTGGACGGAGGATCAGGATTTCTTCGGCAGCGGTGTGGCTACGTGGAACACGAGGACGGTTGAGATCTATTTGCGGCAGACATAATGATTTAAAAGCGCCAAAGCCTCCGCCGCTTGATGATGACTGAAGCTGGGTCGCGCATGATTGTCACGCAACTATTTCTGAGTGTGAGTACGTAGTGCTGTGCATCCGGTTGTTCTACGGACGGTATATCTACGCGCAAATCGTCATTTGGACCACCGCACTCTTCTACCAGACCAACCAGACGAAATGTAAGGACAATGGCGCAATCACGTGGTCCGGAGTACAGATTCGCCCGCAAACCGTTGATGTAAGTGCTAGCCGCACTCTGTAACATCGGCGAGCCGATAACAAGTCTCGTTTCTGCAACTGTGCCATCTGGCTTGAATGTAGCTAAGTAGATAACAGCACCCTCGATATGCGCCGCTCGAGCAATAGCAGGATAGATTGGCTGCGTTGTTGCCTTGGTCGAGCTAAGTCCGCCACACGATGAGCTTTGGCCATGTGCGACCGTTGCACATACTAACGAGATAGTGCCCAAGAAAAAAAGCAGATTCCTCCGCTTCGCTGCGGAATGACAAACAAGAGAAGACGACAGCATAGGCATGGTCAGTCTCCGGCTACGTGGGCGTGTTCGTTCGCCAGCTGTGGCGTAGTAGTCTTGCCTAGCCCAAGATAGCGTCGCCCCAACCGGTCAAAGAAGAGGTAAACCACCGGCGTCGTAAAGAGCGTCAGCACCTGCGAGACGATCAGGCCGCCGACGATGGTGATGCCGAGCGGCCTCCGCAGTTCCGAGCCGGTGCCCGTCCCGAGCGCCAGCGGAACCCCGCCGAGCAGCGCGGCCATCGTCGTCATCATGATGGGGCGGAAGCGCAGCAGGCACGCCTGGTAGATGGCTTCGGTCGGGGAGAGGCCCTGGTCGCGCTCGGCTTCGAGAGCGAAGTCGATCATCATGATGGCGTTCTTCTTGACGATACCGATCAGCAGGATGATGCCGATCAGCGCGATCACCGACAGGTCGACGTGGAAGAGCAGCAGCGCGAGAATCGCTCCGACGCCAGCCGACGGCAGCGTCGAGAGGATCGTGATGGGGTGGATGTAGCTCTCGTACAGGACGCCGAGCACGATGTAGACGACGATCAGCGCGGCGAGGATGAGCAGCGGCTCGTTCTGCAACGAGGCCTCGAACGAGGCGGCGGTGCCCTGGAAACGGGCGTTGACGCTGGGCGGCATGTGCTCATCGCGGATGAGCTCGGCCTTGGCGGCGTTGACGGCTTCGACCGCGTCGCCGATGGACTTGCCGGGTGCGAGATTGAACGAGATGGTGGCCGACGGGAACTGGCCCTGATGGTTGATGGCGAGCGTGGTCTGGCGCGGCTCCAGCCTCGTAAAGGTGGAGAGCGGAACCTGGCTGCCGTTCGAGCTTTTGACGTAGACCCGGTCGAGCGAGGCGGGATTGAGCTGGAACCCCGGCGCGACCTCCAGCACGACGTGGTATTGGTTCGACTGGGTGAAGATGGTCGAGACCTGCCGCTGGCCAAAGGCGTCGTCGAGCGCGTCGTCCACATTCTGCGGCGTGATGCCGAGGCGGCTGGCGGTATCCCGGTCGATGACGAGATGCGCTTCAAGCCCGTTGAGCTGCTGGTCGCTCGCCACGTCCGTCAGGGTAGGGATCTGGCTCAGCTTCTCGACCAGGCGGTTCGACCAGGTGGTCATCTCGGCGGTATTGGCGTCTTCAATGGAGTATTGATACTGCGTCTTGCTGACGCGGTCTTCGACGGTAAGATCCTGGAGCGGCTGGAGAAAGCACTGGATGCCATCCACCTTCGCCACGGAGGACGCAAGACGACGAACGATCGCCGAAGCCGCGGTCGAGCGCTTCTCCCGGTCGCGAAGATTGATCTGGATGCGGCCGGAGTTGAGGGTCATGTTCTGACCGTCGATACCGATGAAGGACGAGAGACTCTCCACATCGGGATCGCGCAGAATGACGCGGGCAAGCTGCTGCTGGCGAGCCGCCATCGCCTGGAAGCTGATCGTCTCCGGGGCCTCCGTGATGCCCAGCAGCACACCCGTATCCTGCACCGGAAAGAAGCCCTTCGGCACGATGATAAACAGATACACCGTAAGAATGAAGGTGGCGAGCGTCACCAGCAGGGTGAACGTCTGGTGCTCCAGCACCCAGCGAACGCCTACCCCGTAACGGGCGATGACGCGCTCGAAGAAGCGCTCCGACACCTGGTAGAACCAGCCCTGCTGCGACTCCGGCGTGTGCTTCAGCAGCTTGGCCGCCATCATCGGCGTCAAGGTAAGCGAGACGAAGGCCGACATCAGAATCGTGACGGCAAGGGTCACCGCAAACTCGCGAAAGAGGCGGCCTACGATATCGCCCATGAACAGCAGCGGGATCAGCACGGCGATCAGGCTGACCGTCAGCGAGACGATGGTGAAGCCGATCTGCTCGGAGCCTTTGAGCGCGGCCTCCAATGGACCGTCGCCCTCTTCAAGGTAGCGCGAGATGTTCTCGATCATCACGATAGCGTCGTCGACGACGAAGCCGGTCGAGATGGTGAGCGCCATTAGGCTTAGATTGTTGAGCGAGTAGCCGAGCAGATACATTACGCCGAAGGTGCCCACGATCGACAGCGGCACGGCTACAGAGGGAATAACGGTGGCCGCGAGCGATCGCAGAAAGAGGAAAATGACCATGACGACCAGCGCAATCGTCAGCATCAGCTCGAACTGCACGTCTTTCACCGAGGCGCGAATCGTATTGGTGCGGTCGGTTAGGACTTCAAGCGTGACGCTCGACGGCAGCGTGTTCTTGAGCTGCGGCAGAAGCTTCTGCACCTCATTCACCACGCCGATAATGTTCGCCCCCGGCTGTCGCTGGATGTTGACGATGATGGCGGGATGCAAGAAGCTTGGGCTGTTGACCGTCGTGGCGCGTCCCATCCAGGCCGCCTGGTAGAGGTTCTCAGCACTATCGGTTGCCGTCGCCACGTCCGACAACCGCACTGGTGAGCCACCGCGATACGCGACGATGACGTTGTTATAGTCCTTGCTCGACAGCAGTTGATCGTTCGCCTCAATGGTGAAGGCTTGCTTCGTTCCGTTCAGGCTGCCCTTGGCCTGATCCACGTTGGCGGCACCGAGCGCGCCGCGAAGGTCCTCCATGCTGAGGCCATAGCCGGAGAGCGCGGTGGGGTTAGCCTGGATGCGTACCGCCGGCTTCTGCCCCCCGGCGATTGAGACCAGACCGACGCCCGAGAGCTGCGAAATCTTCTGCGCCAGCACCGTATCGGCAAGGTCTTCCACCTTCGAGAGCGGCAGCGTCTCGCTGGTGAGTGAAAGCGTCAGGATAGCGCCGTCGGCCGGGTTCACCTTGCTGTAGACCGGAGGATTCGGCAGGTCTTTGGGCAAGTAGGTGAAAGCCGCGTTGATCGCCGATTGCACGTCCTGCTGGGCAATGTCGATCGACTCCGTAAGCGAGAACTGGAGCGTGATCACACTGCCGCCGCCGGAGCTGGTCGAGGTCATCTGCGTCAGGCCGGGAATCTCGCCGAACTGCCGTTCAAGAGGCCCAGTCACGGAAGAAGCCATCACCTCCGGGCTTGCTCCCGGATAGAACGTCAATACCTGGATCGTCGGGTAATCCACCTGCGGCAGCGCGGAGACCGGCAGCTGAAGATAAGCCACCGCGCCGGCAAGCAAAATGGCCACCATCAGCAGGGAGGTGGCCACGGGCCGGAGAATAAAGGCGCGCGAAGGGCTCATCGCGAGTCTCTCGCCAGCCTCATCAGCTTTGGCCCGGGTGCGGCAGAACGACGCGGCTGCCATTCCGCAGACGCTCCTGCCCATCGATGACGATCTGGTCGCCCGGCTTCAAACCCCCTGCTACGATCAGCTGCGATCCCTCGGTTACGTCGATCTTTACCGGCTGCGTGACTACATAAAAGTCGGAAGGCGTGGCGGGTTGGGGGGTGACAGGAGCGCCTGTAGGACCCGGCTGCCGCAGCTCCGATGGTGGCTCACCCTTCTTCACTAGGTAAACAAAGCTGCCCTGCGACCCCGTTTGGAGCGCCGCCGCGGGAATGACGGTGGCATCCTGCCGCTGTTCCAGTACAAGCCGCACATTGACGAACTGGTTGGGAAACAGCGCGTTATCGGCGTTCGGAAAGACAGCCTTCACCTTATCCGTACCGGTTGCCGTATCGATCTGATTATCGACCGTCAGGAGAGACCCGGTGGCGAGATGCGTCGCGCTCGACCGATCGTAAGCTTCGACGGTCAGGCTCCGGCCGCCGCGTACCAGCTTCAATACCTGTGGCAGCTGATCCTCCGGGAGGGTAAAGATAATCGTAATCGGCTGAATCTGCGTTACCACCAGCAGACCTGTCGTGTCCGCCGCATGGACGATATTGCCGGCATCCACCTGCCGCAAGCCAACCACGCCATTGATCGGCGACGCAATATGCGTGTAGGCAAGATTCACCTTAGCCGCCTGAATGGCCGCCTGGTCCGATAGCAACGAGCCCTCCGCCTGCCCGGAGATCGACTGCTGCGTCTGTTCACTCTCTTTCGAGACCACACCCGCGTTCAGCAAGGCTGTATAGCGTTGCGCCTCGGCGCGCGCATTGTTCGCATTCGCCTGATCCTTGGCTAGCTGGCCCTGCGCCTGTGAGAGCGCCGCCTGATATGGTGCCGGATCGATCTCCATCAACAGCTGGCCTTCACGCACCGCCTGTCCTTCGCGGACGTTGACACGCATCAGCTGGCCATCTACCCGCGTCTTGATCGTCACCGTGTTGTACGCCGTCACCGTACCCAGCGCGGTCAGGTATACCGGCATCGATCGCCGCTCAGCCGCCGAGATCAGAACGGGCGTGGGCCGATCTTCCTGTGACGCCATGCGAGCATTCTGCGCCTCCTGCTCCGCGGCGTTGCGGCGAATCTTCCACACCGCCGCTCCCACCGCAAGGAGCACAAACAAAAGGAGAAGCAGCTTGCGTACACGTCCACCCCACGGCGAAGGAGCAATCATCGCGGGAACCGGCGAGGACGCCCTATCCTCCGGCCGGTGACGATCCCGCGGCGACGCTTCCACCTCGACGCCAGCTTCCGAGAGTTCAGATGCCATGCAGCTTACCCTTTCGAGAACCTTTACAGAAGGCCCGGACGCTTGCAACAGGTCTATATCGCAACCAGATGCGGTAATGTTACGCCGGAGTTTACATCAATCTTTTCCCGCACCTCTCAAGAGTAAACGATAATAAGCCCATGCAGCTCTCACAAGGCTCTCTTGTCTCCGGCGCGACCGTCAGCACGATACCTCCTTTGTGTGTCGACCTCGATGGCACCCTGGTCAAATCGGATACGCTCTACGATTCGGTCATGGCGCTCGCGCGTCAGCATCCGGCGTTGCTGCTCAAGCTGCCCGGCTGGCTAGGCCAGGGTAAGGCGGCGCTCAAACGGCATATTACGTCCGCCGTGCAGCTGGATGTCGTGCACCTGCCCTATAACCGCGAGTTGCTGGAGTATTTAGAAGAGCAGCACGCGACTGGCCGCCCCATCTATCTCGCGACAGCCGCCGACATCGCCTTGGCCGAACGCGTGGCCGCTCATCTGGACCTCTTCGCCGGGGTCTTGGCGTCCTCGGGAACAGTTAACCTCGCGGGAAAGAACAAGCTGGCCGCCTTCCACGAGCGCTTCGGCGATGACTTCACCTATATCGGTAATGCGCTGCCCGACGCCGCGCTGCTGGCAAACTGCCGCGAACCGATGGTGGCCAACCCCACGGCCGGTCTTCGCGCGGCGCTCGTCAAGGCAAAGATCACGCCGGTAAGGTCCTTTCTGGATACCAAATCGCCGCTCAAGGCGTGGCTTAAGGCCATTCGGCTGCATCAGTGGGCGAAGAACGTCCTCATCTTTCTGCCGGTCCTGCTGGCGCACGCCTGGTCCCCGGGCCCGCTGCTGGGCGCGGTGATCGCCTTCGTCAGCTTCGGCCTGTGCGCCTCCGCCACCTACATCGTCAACGATCTCCTGGACCTCGAAGCCGACCGGAAGCACCTCAAGAAGCGCCGCCGGCCCTTCGCTGCGGGCGATCTTTCGGCTGTAGCCGGTATCGGGGTCGTCGCGCTCTTTCTTCTTACCTCGCTTGCGTTGGCGTTGCTGCTGCCTTATGCGGTGGAAGCAGTCTCCGGCGTAGGGTTGGAGCGGCCTTTCTACTTCCTGCAATGGCTGGCCGTCTACGCCGTTACGACCTCGGCCTACTCGTTCCGCCTCAAACGCGCCGTGCTGGTCGATGTGATCGTCCTCTCCGGCCTGTATACGATCCGCATTATTGCGGGTTCGGCGGCCACGGGCATTCCGGTCTCCGCCTGGCTTGGCGGTTTCTCCATCTTCTTCTTTCTCTCGCTGGCGTTCGTCAAACGCTTCGCCGAACTTGAAGGCCTGCGCCAGCGCGAATCCGCCCCGACCCAGATCCACGGCCGCGGCTATCTGGTCTCGGATATCGAGCAGCTACGCAGCTTCGGCTCCGCCAGCGGCTACGCCTCGGTCGTCGTGCTGACGCTCTATATCTCCAACATCACGGCCGTGGAGCTCTACCGGCATCCCAATCGCCTTTGGCTGCTTGTGCCTATCCTTCTACTCTGGATCAGCCAGCTTTGGCTGCTTGCCTCGCGCGGCCAACTCGACGAAGACCCCGTCGTCTACGCCATTACCGACAAGAAGAGCCTGCTGATGGGTGTCTTGGTGCTGCTGGTCGTCTGGTCTGCGCTATGAGTAGGCGGCGAGGAAGATTTCTTCTAGGATGAAGACACGGGATGTACTACGTCTTGTACATGAGGGGCTGGTACCAGGTTGCATAACCGGGTAATCATCGCCAGTTCAAGCATCCGGTTAAGCCGGGCAAGGTGACCGTGGCTGGTCATCCATCCGAGGAGATGGCCGAAGGAACGCACAAGAACATATTGAGGCAAGCGGGACTGGCAAAATGAAAGATTACGCAGTGGTATATGAACAGACTTCAACCGGATGGAGCGCCTATGCGCCCGATCTTCCGGGACTTGGCGCAACTGGACCTACCTTTGAAGCTACGGAAGAACTCATCCGCGAGGGAATCGCCTTCCATATCGAGGGTTTGATTGCCGACGGCGAATCTATTCCCGAGCCGACGACGCGGGTGGCGAGGATGCCGATCTCGGCTTAACTCTTACCTTCATGAACGAAGAAATTCTCCAACTATCATCCTTTGATGAAACTGCTTTAGATGAAGCGTTCGCTCAACTCTTGGGCGAAGTCGAACGAGCGGGTTTGTTGACTAGTTCAGAGGCTTTGGAATCATTTCGAATGCATTGGCTCGGACGTAAACAGGGCCGTCTCAAACTCATCAGCGATGCGTGGATCAAGCAAGCGCCACCTGAGGCGCGTAAACAGCTTGGTATCCGATTCAATCAGCTAAAAGAGAAGATAACAAGCGTTCTAGAGACGTCTGTCTCTCTGCCAGAAACAATGTTGAGACTTGAGACGGTTATGGCTCGCTTGTCTACTATTTCTTCTCCGAAGAGCAAAGAGGAACTACTTGCCAATGAAAATGCAGCGCGGCGCAATTTAGCGATTTCTAAGAGGGGTGCTGGAGAACTCGACGTTTCTCTCCCCGGCACCCTCCGCGCGCCCGGCATCGCCCATCCGCTCCTCAAAACCATGCACGAGATCGTCGCCGTCTTTCATCACCTCGGCTACTCCACCAACCTCGGCCCGCAGGTCGAGACCGACTTCTACAACTTCGAAGCCCTTAATTTCCCCCCGAACCATCCCGCCCGCGACACTCAGGATACCCTCGTCATCGCCGGGCAGCAGGGCCGTCCCGCGCGCGACCGCCTGTTGATGCGGACCCATACTTCGCCCGTGCAGATCCGCACCATGATCGCCCAAGCCCCGCCGGTGCGGATCGTCATCCCCGGCAAGGTCCACCGCAACGACGCCGCCGACGCCACCCATTCGCCCGTCTTCCATCAAGTCGAGGGCCTTTGCGTCGATACGAACATCACCTTCTCCGACCTGAAGGGCACGCTCGACCACGCCATGAAGGCGCTCTTCGGCGCAGCCGTCAAGACGCGTTTCTTCCCCAGCTTCTTCCCCTTCACCGAACCCAGTGCCGACGTGCAGATCTCCTGCATCTTCTGTGCGGGCAAGGGCTGCCGCAAGTGCAAGCACTCCGGCTGGATCGAGCTGCTGGGCTGCGGCATGGTTGACCCCGCCGTCTTTGCCGCTGTCGATGACCAGCGCGCCGCCCAAGGCCGCGACCGCGCCTACGATCCCGCGAAGATCACCGGCTTCGCCTTCGGCATGGGCGTCGAGCGCATCGCGATGATCCAGCACGGCATCGCCGACATCGGCCAGTTCTACACCGGCGATATGCGCTTTCTGGAGCAGTTCGCATGAAGATTCTCAGCAAATGGCTCCGCAATGCCGTCCCCGATCTTGGCTTCGACGCTACTCCGGTCAGCGACCGCCAACTCGCCGACGATCTGACCCTGCGCGGTATCGCCGTTGAAGGCGTCCATGATCTTGGCCCCGGCAACGGGCACCTCTTCGAGATGGACATCACCACCAACCGCGTGGACGCCATGAATCACCATGGCATTGCACGCGAGGCCGCCGCTATCTACGACTTGCCGTTGATGCCCTTCCATCTTGAACTGGACTCCGTGCGCCCCGCCGGCCGGCCGTTTCCGATCGCGATCGAAGCGCCCGAACTCTGCGGGCGCTTCACGGCTCGCGTGCTGCGCGAAGTGACGATCGCGCCCACGACCGGTTCGGTCGCGGACGCGTTTGCCCTGCTTGGCGCGAAGTCGATCTCAAACGCGGTTGACGCTTCAAACTGGATCTTGCAGCTGATGGGCCAGCCCACCCACGCCTTCGACCTCGACAAAATCGAAGGCGGCCTTGTCGTCCGCCTGGCACATAAGGGCGAGCGTCTCAAGCTCCTTGATGGCACCGAACGCACCCTTGAAGCGGACGATCTTGTCGTTGCCGATGAACGCAAGGCGCTCGCCCTCGCTGGAGTCATGGGCGGCTGGGACTCCATGATTACCCCCGCCACCAAAAATATCCTCGTCGAGGCCGCCTGGTTCGACCCGGCCGGCATTCGCCGAAGCGCCCGCCGCCATGGCCTCCACACCGACGCTTCTCACCGATTCGAGCGAGGCGCGGACTTCAACGCCGCGCCCGTCGCCAACATGCTTGTCTGCCGGGAGATTCTCGGATACGGCGGTTATGCCGAGGGCGAGATGGCCGACATTCTTTGCTCGGCGGTTCAATCGCGGACCGCCGCCCGTTCGCCCATCGTGCTCTCCGTCCGGCAGGTCCAGCGTCATCTGGGCACAACTCTCGATCCGGCCGGGATTACACGTAAGATCGTCGAGCGCTATCTAACCGCGCTCGGTTGCAAGCTCGAACCCCAGGCGGACGACCGCTTTGCCGTCACGCTGCCCAGCTGGCGGCTCGACCTCGAACGAGAGATCGACCTGATCGAGGAGATAGCCCGCGTCTACGGCTACAACCGCTTCGCCAACACGCTGCCCGCGCCCGGCATCGTCCTCGCGCATCCGCTCGCGGCAAAAGAAGCGGCCGTCCGCGTCCGGCTGCTCGCCCTTGGCTACAGCGAAGCCATCTCCAGCACCTTTGCCTCGCAAGCCGATGGTGAGTTCTTCGGCGAGGCGGAGAAGGGCACGGTCGCCATGGAAAATCCCCTCTCCGAAGAGGCCACCTTGCTACGCCCCTCGCTGGTGCCCGGCATGTTGACCATGCTCGCCCATAATCTTAACCGCGACGTTCGCGAGGTACGCCTCTTTGAGCAAGGTCATGTCTTCACCGGTTCCACTGAGCAAGTCGAGGAGACTTCCAGTCTTTCGCTTGGATCAACCGGCGCGGTTGCGGGTACATCTCTCTACAAGAACACCGACGCGCCCTTCTACGAACTCAAAGGTGCGGTCGAGTCGCTCGTTACTCTCTTCAATACCCAGGGCGATCCGCTCATCTTCACCTCGGACGCACCCGCCTGGCTGCAACCCGGACGATCCGCCAAGGCATTCCTCGGCGGCACGCCCCTCGCTTCGTTCGGCGAGCTTTCCGCGGCCCAGACCAGCCGGCGCAAGCTCCGCCAGCCCGTCTTCCTCGCCGAAATTCACCTCGCGCTCCTCTACGCCCTGCCGCTTCGTACCGCCGTGGCCCGCGAGCTCTCGCGCTTCCAGGTCGTAGAGCGCGACTTCTCCTTCACCTTCGCGGACACCACCTCCTGGGCCGATGTCGAGGAGGTCATCCGCTCTCTCAGCCTCGCCGCACTTACGAGCCTGGCTCCCGTGGAGATTTTCCGCGACCCTAAAGGCCGCTCCGTTCCCGCCGGGTCATACGCGCTGTTGCTGCGCTGCGTCTTTCAATCGCACGAACGTACCCTGAACGAAGAAGAGCTAACCGGCTGGTGGTCCGCCATTATTGCGGCGCTTACCGCGCTGGGCGGAGCGATCCGCGCCCCTGAGTCCGCGGTCGCGCAAGCCAAGGAGCAGGCTTAGTAGCCCGCATCAACGCTGGTTCTCCCCGATTTGGTACCCGTTAATCCACGCCGCGCCCTTCTATACTTATGCCTATGAGCACGGCGGCGATCAGTGTGGATGAGTTTCAGGCGCTTGAAGAAAAGGTGCGGCGCGCGGTTGAGATCGTGCGCCACGAACGCGCGGCCCGCTCCGCCGCGGAAGCCGAGTCAGCGCGCCTGCGAGAGCAGCTGGCCGAGCAGACCAGCTTGACCGAGGTCGCCATGGATTCGCTTAAAGCCATGGAAGACGAGCGCGTTGAGATTCGCGGACGCGTCGAAACGATGCTGTCCCAGATGGACGAACTTCTCTAGTGGAAGGACGTACTCCTCTAGCCGCTGTACCGCAATCCTCCGGAGCGATCTTGGCCCAACCTGTAAACCACTCCATCAACGTCTCCATCTACGATCAGACGTACCATCTGCGTGGGACCGATCCCGCGCACATTGAGAGCCTGGCCGAGATGGTGGACCTGAAGATGCGAGCCGTTTCGGCCAACGGAAATACCGTGGACTCCTTGCGCGTCGCGGTGCTGGCCGCACTGAACATTGCGGACGAACTCATCATGCTGCGGGCGCGTTATGAGACCCTCGCGGGCAATCTGCAAAGCTCCCAATCCGCTGTGCGATCCCGCGCCGGCACTCTCTCCGGCATGTTGGACGAAGTGCTCAGCGACGCGACCGAGCATCGCCGCGCCGGCTAAGTTTTTCCTTGTCAATCTCGCGCGCTTGGTGACCTGGGTACAGTACCGCGACGCGGACCATAAACATTGGCAAGCTCTTCGACATGAGCGCCATCCCGCACAATTTCACGATCGATGCCGACGGCGTGCTGACCGCGGAGATGATGGGCACCGGCTCCGATGTGGAAGGGAAGCTGCGCAAGCTCGTTGCCAGGGCGAACTCCTCCAGCGCGGTAGCGGTACAAACGACGGGCAGTTAAGTGTCCGCACCCCTTTGCCGCCGCTTACCGGGATGGGAGAAGAGTTGCCTGCTGCGATGCGGCCGCAAGATCATGCATCAATACCATGCGTACCGGTTCAGTTGGCGGCCCATGCATTTGCCACAGCACATATCCGCGTCCATCCACCAGCAGCACATAAGCGTCATCGGCGTTGCTGTATTCCGCTATACGTTGCCATTCAGCCTCATGATCGAGCAAGGGCACAAAGTGCGGCCGCGCTGCCTCCGCGACCGCCGCTTTAATCCTCCCCAGGACAAATCCGCGCAGCATCTTCGGCACGGAAGTCAGCACGGGTATTTCGTAATAAGCGACCGCCGGTGCGTCTCGCGCGAGCCACTCGCCCCACTTCGTCACCGCGTCGCGCGACGCTTGCGTAAAACCGATCACCAGGATCGCGGGCTTGCCTCCGAAACTGTCCGGTAGAGAAACCCTGTTTCCTGCGAAGGTCTCCCCCTGGAGCGCGGGGATTTGTTTGACCGGTTCCTCCGCCGGCAAAGAACAGCAGACAAGGTCCAGCAGTAACAAATGCATCCAACGCTTCATGTCTGCTAAGACGTATTCCAATCCCGAACAGTCTCCCGCGCGCTACCGCATTCGACCACGACGGTTGGCGCGCATGAAGCTGCTTATGCAAAAATATCCAAAAACTGCGGCCATACCCAGCGACCAAAGCAGATGTTGATGCTCGGCCGTGTTTGTTCCCGTCAGATTGAGATTGCCGCGTAACTTCCAGGCATGGATAACAGGAAATACCGTAAACAGTCCAAAGAAAACTCCAGTCAACTCCAGCCACAGTACGCCGCTTAGCCGCAAGAACGGCCTCCAGGCCGTCTCGCCGAATCGCCGTCCGCCGCGTACCAGACCATCCTTTGTAGCGCGCATCTGTTGTAACGTGGGAGCGTTGCGGGCCGGTGTCACCGGCGCGGTCGAAGTTTTGGGCGAAGCAGCCGCGTCCGCCGCCATGAAAACCGCCTTCGCCACTCCCCGTGCTCCCATTCCCAGCGCACGCCCAAATCGCACCGTGTCCATACGTGGAAGTGTACCGTCTTCCGTCGTCCCTTTCCATACTCCCAAAGGAACGCTCCGCCTTACGGACGCATCCTACAGCGTGAGAGATGCATTACGGAGGAAGAGTTCCCTTGAAAAAGATTCTGCTTATCGTTGGTGGGGTATGCGCCGCCGCTGCTGGTTTTCTCGTGCTCGGTACCAAGCGCGTCGCTCCTGTCGAAGAGCTGGCCGGTCGGCTGGAAACTGCCTGGTCCGACCATCACACAGTAGCTTAATAACTCCCGGAGCGAGTTGATACCCCGGCTGGCAAGGCGTATATTCTTCTCAAAGCCCGGCTGACGTTCAGCCCCCGCAATGCCGTTCCCGTCGTATTTAGATGGCGAGAATACCCGATGCGGTTTACACCTTGCACGATCAAGACCTTCGGAGGTGGCATTGAATCAGAACGTCAAAAAACTTATTCAGAAGCTCGGCGAGGCTATTCACGAGTCCGTCTCGGAGTCCGAACATATTGCGGGCGTCGTCAAGAATATCCGCGAACAAGGCTTCGACGTCTTGTTGATGCTTGAGGCCACGATCGGGCTCAATGAAGTGGATCTTGAACCGGATGAAGACATCCAGGAACCGGAAGATCGCGTTGATGGTCCATTTACCTCAACCGACCTTAATTTTCTCAAGTCGCTCCGTATAGCTGTTTCTGATTCGACCGAAGACCAGCCATCTTCAGACCAGCCATCTTCAGACCAGCCATCTT
>CAXTRY010000040.1:0-7647 GCA_964246805.1 uncultured Acidobacteriaceae bacterium | reverse complement strand
AGACCAGCCATCTTCAGACCAGCCATCTTCAGACCAGCCATCTTTAGACCCGCCATCTTCCAGTGTTTAGCCGTACCATGCGGCGTGGACATCAAAGTTCGCCGGCAGTCATGTTAGACTCGCGTTCTCAGTCGCCGGCACCTTTCACCTGCGCTGGATCAACTTGATGCAACGAGGTTCTGTACATGAGAGACACGCTTGGCGTTCTGCTTGCCGGTGGTGCCGGTGAACGGCTTTTTCCCCTGACTCGCGATCGCGCAAAGCCCGCTGTACCTTTTGCCGGGCAATACCGCATTATCGATATCACTCTCTCGAACTGCATCAACTCAGGCCTGCGCCACGTCTATATTCTTACTCAGTACAAAGCTCTCTCCCTGAACCGGCACATACGCGAGGGCTGGGGACCGGTCGTTGCAAACGAATTGGGCGAGTTCTTCGAAATCCTGCCGCCCATGCAGCGCGTCAGCAAGAATTGGTACAGCGGCACCGCCGACGCCGTTTATCAAAACATCTACTCCATCGGTGCTGAAGAGCCGAAGCACGTCATCATTCTCTCGGGCGACCACATCTACAAGATGAACTATGCGCTGATGATTCAGCAGCATTGCGAAACCGGCGCGGACGTCACGCTCGCCACGCTTCCCATTCAGCCGCATGAGGTCTCGTCCTTCGGCGTGGTTGAGGTCGCTCGCAACGGCGAGGTCACCGGCTTTGAAGAGAAGCCCAAGGAGACCAAGATGCGCTCACCCTTCATGCCCGACATGGTCGACGCCTCCATGGGCATCTATATCTTCAATACCGACGTGCTGCTTCCCGAACTCATCAAGGACGCCGAAGACCCCAACTCCAAACACGATTTCGGCCATAACATTCTGCCTAACCTGCTGGGCCGCTACAAGATGATGGCTTACAACTTCGTGGACGAGAATAAGCAGAAGGCGCTCTACTGGCGCGATGTAGGCACCCTGGAGGCCTACTACGAGGCCAACATGGACGTAGCCGGCGTCTCGCCTACCTTCAACCTCTACGACAAAGCCTGGCCCATGCGAACACGCGCCTACCAGTATCCGCCTGCTAAGTTCGTCTTCGGCGAGCCTGGTCGTACCGGCATGGCCATCAACTCGATCATCGCCTCGGGTTCTATCGTCTCGGGCGCGGTCGTCCGCAATTCAGTTCTCTCGCAGGACGTGCGCGTCAACTCTTACGCCGATGTCGACTCCAGCATCATTTTTTCGCACGTCAATGTCGGACGCCACTGTCGCATCCGTCACGCGATCATCGACCGCGACGTCCACATCCCGGACGGTACGGTGATCGGTTACGATCCCAACGAAGACAAGAAAAACTACTTTGTCTCCGCCACCGGGTTGACGATCGTCACCCGCGACTACTCCGTCTACGAGAACCCCGTCTCGGCCGAATTTTTACAACAGAGTTTTTAGTCGCTTGACGCCTACTGTCGCTTGCCAATCCGGTAAACGATTCCGCCGGAGATTGAGAAGAACTCGCGCGTCTCCGTGCCGAAATGTTCGAAGATTAAATCCGGCTGAATGCGCACGGCAAAAGCTTTCGACCGGTTGAAGTCGATGCTGCCCCCCACCGCGCCGATAGGCTTCGTGCGGTTGGTATACAGCCCCAGCAGCTTGTACGATCCGGCCGGCACGCCCGACGTGCTGTAAGTAAACACCCCATCCGACGCCCCGAAGAACGCATGGTAGTCGATCGCCGCATAGCGGTTCTTCGGGCCGCGATACTGCCCGCCCGCCATCAGCATATTCATGTACACCAAGGGCCGGTTATTGACATAGGGGTTGGGCAGCACGGGTGTCGTGCCCGCCTCGCCGCGATAATCCAGACCCAAACCGATCTTCTTCGTCAGCCAGTAAGTCCCCATCACCTCGCCGCCGGCAAAGTTCATCCGCTTGGGCAGTGTCTGCCCAGCCTGAAAGTTCATGAAGTTGATGCCGCCATAGACCTCATAGCGATTGTCATAGGTGACGGGAGCCGCCGGACCCAGCTTGTTTTGCGCCATCGCCGCGCCGCTCCCCACCAACGCTCCACTCATCACCAAGCCCTGTACGGCAAGACCCAACCTACGCAGAAACTCCATTCGCAACATCGTTCTCCAAGTCTTCAGTAACGGTCGTCCCAAATCTTCTTTCAGGATATAACGCCGAAGCACACGTCCACCGCTCGCGCGGCATCGTACTTGCAGATAAGCGCGTGTGCGACAATGGGTTTGCGCTGTTGACCCGCGTAGGCACTAGTAGGGAGACTGATTATGGGCGAACTTTTTACACCGACGCATCTCATCGTAATCGCAGTGGTTGTGCTTGTTCTCTTCGGGGGCAAAAAGTTGCCGGAGCTCGGCAAAGGCCTGGGCGAAGGCCTGCGCGGCTTCAAGGACGGCATGAAGGGTGTCGCCGACGAAGTCCACAAGCCCGGTGAGACAGCACACACGGTTACCCCCAAAGCCGAAGAGTCCCTCAAGTAGGGACAAGGCTTACGCGAATCGAAAGTGGATTCCACTTCCGGTCCTTAGACTTACAGGGTAATCATAACGACCGCCGCCGCTGCTACTGTCATCCCCCACCCCTGCCTCCGAGTCGGCATCTCACGCAGCATCCAGCCCGCCAACAAAATCGTCCCGGCGGGATACATGGATGCAAGCACCGCCGCTATATCCAGCCGTCCTGCTCGCGTAGCCGCCACGAACAGCATATTGCCGGACGTGTCGAGCAGGGCCGTCATCAGCACCCAGCCTATAGCTTTTCTCGTGATAAAAATGTTCGTCCGGTTTCGCCGCAGCCGCAGGCCCGGCAGCAGGACTCCGCATGTCGTCAGACTCCCCATTCTGGCTGATGCCATAGCCCATACAGGCCCAGCCGTGCCCGCCATCTTCAACGCTACGAAGTAAATCCCAAAGCCGGCACCCGCGCCAATCGCTAGGGCCATCGCTGCCGGATCCCGCTTCGCCGTGTCCTCCCCGCCCGCGATCATCCAGATTGCCACGCCCGCCACGGCGAATCCCGCGAGTCTCAGAAGGCCCGGATTGCCTTCGCTCCAAGCCGAGACCGCCGCCGGAATGGCTGCCGCCAGCAGGCCGCTCACCGCCGCCGCGCCTCCCATGGCCCCGCGCGATAAGGCCACATAGAACGCCGTAATGGAAACGCAGCCCGTAACGCCGGCACACAGCCCCCACGTCAGCACCGCACCGTGCGGAGCGGCCATCCCCAGCATCGCCGCTACCAGGAGCAGGGTCGTCAGGCTGATTGCATGGCTCAGCGCCACGACACGTACCGCCCCCGGCCAGCTCCCGCCGCCCGAACGTACCCCCATGCCGCCGCTGAAGTCCCCGCCACCCCCCGCCAGCGCTGAAAGGAGCGCTAGCAGCACATTCCCCGGTACAGGCAACGGCGTTACTGCGCCTGCACCGTGTGCGGCCGGGCATCACCCGCCGTCGGATAGTAGCCTTCCTTGGCGATGACCGTCAGGTTGGGGCGGAGCACCTTAACTTCGAGTTTGCGGTATTTGCCGTCGATAAACGCTTCGCGTGAGTAGTACCCTATCGTGTACTGCGTCCGCACCTCTTCGGCAATCTTCGAGAAGCTGCGCTCGATACCGGGCGTGCGGAACTCGGCGTCCAGTTGACCGCCGGTGGCCCCCACATAGACCGGAAGAATATCGTCACGCATCTGGAAAGGCAGGTGGATACGGTCGATAAAGCCTGTATAAGGGATTTTGAAGTCGCCGACCAGCGTGGCGTATACGGCAATCTTGTTTGTTTGCAAATACTTGATAACATCCTTCGTCTTGGCGGTACTGCCGTACTCCTTGCCGTCGCCGATAACGTAGACGATTCTTCGCCGTCCCGCGCCAACTTTTGTGGTAGCCTGCGCGGCTGCCAGGATCGCATCGTTCAGCGTATGCACATCGCGCGGCGTGTTCAAAATCAAACCAGCATTGTTCCGTACAGAAGATGTATTCGGATCAAACTGCTGATTGTTAATATTCGTCGTTTGCGACAACGGCCCATCAAGCGACCCAGGCAGCAGCGCATCCCGGCCCTCTCGCTTCGAGCGTTCCAACACCGCATTCAGCCGCGCGCTCTGGCCGCCGGTAAACGCCGTCTGCTGCTGCGGTCCGTTGTTATAGGTGAAGACCGCCACCTCGTCATAGTTGCTGAACGCCCCCTGCAACGCGCCGAGGGCATTGTTCACCTTGGTCATCTCGTCATGCGTCATCGACTGGTCGATCACCAGCGCCACCGAGAGCGGAAACGGATCGACGGTATAGAGGACGGGCCTCTGTCGCAACCCGTTCTCATAGATACGCACGTCCCGCCAGGTAATCCCCGGAACCAGCACGCCCTTCTTGTCCTTAACCGTAAACGGCACTTCCACGAAGTTGACGCCCACGCCGCGCAAGGTAAAGACTTTGGCCCCCTCCCCTGAAGTGGGAAGCTCCGGAGCCGCGCCATCGTCTTCATGCACCTCCGGGGTCGCCGGGGTTGACGGTAGTGCTACACCCGGCGCGGTCTGCCCGTCCGCCGCTGGAATCGCGTCGCCGTTCGTTGTAGGCGTGGTGCCGATACCCGGTGCGATCGGCCCGATAGGCAGGGCCTGCGGCTTAGGCGCGTCCGGAATCGTCTGCTGCGGCGTAGCCGTCGTCTGCGCGCCCGCGCCCGCTCCAACCGCCTGCCCCAACATCATGCACACCAGTGTCCCTGCCCATACGTTACGATTCACGTGCCGCTCCATCTTGATTCACTTCTGAGAGTATCAGCGCGCGCTCTGCCTCGCTAGCCATAGGACGCCAACTCTCCCAGCGCGGGTGGCCCCCTCACAATTCTGCCCCTGCATCCATCATCCACGCTGACACAGCGGCCCTCTCTGTCGTCTAATAGGGTATGCGCCCCCAGGCCTACGCTCTTGCTCTGCTCCTTCTCGCCTTCCCCCTCATGCTGCGCGCCCAGGAAGCCCCTTCGCCCGGCGGCCCACCACCCGCCAGCACTGCCGCGCCCGAGGTCATCAACGACGATACCCAGACCCTCAAGGTCAACGTCAATCTCGTCAACCTCTACTTCTCCGTGCGCGACAAAGGTGGCTACATCACCAACCTGCATAAAGGCGACTGCACCATTGAGGAAGACAAAGCCCCGCAGAAGATCAAAAACTTTACCCAGGAGAAGAATCTCCCGCTGACCATCGGCATCCTGCTCGACACCTCCGGTTCCCAGACCAACGTCCTTCCACTGGAGCAGGACGCCGGTGCCCGCTTCCTCAAGGAGGTCCTCACCCCTAAAGATGAAGCCTTCCTGATCTCCTTCGACATCAACGTCGACTTATTGGCCGACTACACCAACAACGCCGGTGAAATCCGCCGCGCCATCAACAAGGCCTCCATCAATACCGGTGCCGGCACCGGCTCCGTCACCGGCAATGGCGCAGCCAAAGGCACCCTGCTCTACGACGCCGTCTACCTCGGCGCGCACGACAAGCTGCGCTCCGAGGCGGGCCGCAAGATCCTCGTCCTCCTTACCGATGGCGGCGACCAAGGCTCGCAGGAGACCCTCAAAACGGCCACCGAGGCCGCCCAGAAGGCCAATGCCATCATCTACGTCATCCTCATCGCCGACCGGGGCTTCTATGGCGGCGGCTTCAATCTAGGCTCTATCGGCGATCGCGACATGCGCCAACTCGCCGCCGATACGGGAGGCCGCGTCATCGATGTAGGCAATAACGGCCGCAAGCTCGAAGACGCCTTCAACCAGATTCAGGACGAGCTTCGCACCCAATATCTCGCCAGCTACACTCCCACCAACCTCAAGGCCGACGGCACCTTCCGCAAGCTCAACATCGCCTGCGCTAAAGATCAGAAGGTCCAGGCCCGCAAGGGGTACTACGCCATCGCCGGAGGCGGCGACGATAGCGGCGGCAACTGAGTCAAAATCTATGCTATTTCCAATCAAGACCTGCGTTGTCTGCTCCGAAGAGTTCGAACTGAAGCCCGATAAACCCGGTTTCGCCAATCGCTGCCCGGAGTGCAGCGCGCCCGAGACAACCTCGGAAGCCGGTAAGCAGCCCATGGATGCCGACGACCGGAAGGCTGCCTCCGAGGCCAACGAAGCCCGCCGCGCCGCCATGAAAAACCTCCTCTATCGCCGAGACAGCTAGGAAAGCGTACCGGCTTTGCTAGCTGCCACTTCCGTGAGAAATCTTCGTCGAAGCTCTGCACACGGCAACTCCTAAGCCTCCATCGCGCCTGAGTAGACCGCCATGCCCGCCACCGCATCCACGCCCATCGCATCCAAAGCGTCCACTTCGGCCATCTCCTTGATGCCCCCGGCGACGATCAACTGCCGCCCCGTCGTCGCCCGTAATATCGCCGCTATATCCAGGGGGAAGCCGCTCATCGTCCCCTCGGTATCGACGTGCGTGTACAGGAATGCCGCGCAATAATCCTCCAGCCACGTCACCGCCTCCTCGGGCGTCAGGTCGACGGCCTCCTTCCATCCCTTCACCGCCACCTTGCCGCCCTTCGTATCCACCGAGAAGACGAGCGCGTCCTCGCCCAACGTCTTCTTCAGCCCCGCCGCAAACTCCAGATCGATGATCTTATGCCGCCTCGAACCCCCGGGTGCCCCATGTCCCGCGTCTTGGACATGGGGTGCGAACAAGCTCGACCCATAGATTACCCGCTTCGCTCCCGCGTCGAGCAGCGCGCGCCCATCCTCCGCCGTCCGCAGCCCGCCGCCCACCTGGCACGGCAGCCGTTTGCAGATCAGCTCGATCAGCGCGCGATTCTCGCCTTGCCGCATCGCCGCGTCCAGATCGATCAACTGCACCATCGGGTACTTGGCAAACCGCCCGATCCAATACTCGAAGTCGTCGAACGCCAGCTTCAGCTTCTCGCCTTGCACCAGCTGCACAATCCGTCCACCCATCAGGTCAATCGAAGGTATCAACATCCTCTGATTGTCGCCTATACGGTAAGATTTCCGTATGGAATGGCTACGTAAAGGTGACATACTGTTGTGTTTCTTATGCAATGGTTAGGATCTAACGCTGCATTGTCAGAACTTTTCGATTGATCGAACTGCAGACGCTCTTGAACTTTCGATAGATGTTTCCATTAATGCCAAGAGGGGTTCGAACCAGCGGTCGGACCTTCAACAGCTAAGTGCAAATATTAGCAATGTGATGGCAATACAGGTTTTAGAGAGCAAGGTGGCAACAGACTTTAAGAAGTATGTAGCAAAGATGGGTATGGCACCATGCACATTGGAAGTAAAGGGATGTAGCACGCCTGTTCGCTTGAAGATAAGGCCGAAGTTAGAGGACTTTGAAGATTGACTTTGGAAGTTCAGCAGCCTAACTAACACGGCAGCCGTACACTCACCCCAGCCGTCTGCAACTCCCCCTTCAACGCTCGAGAATCTGTCACCCCGAAGTGGAAGATGCTCGCCGCCAGCGCCGCATCGGCCTTGCCGCGCCCAAAGACCTCCGCGAAGTGCCCCGCCGTGCCCGCGCCGCCGCTCGCGATCACGGGAATCTGCACCGCCTCCGAGACCATCGCCGTCAATTCGCAGTCGAACCCCCGCCGCATCCCGTCAGTGTCCATCGAGGTCAGCAGGATCTCGCCCGC
>CAXTRY010000039.1:0-22206 GCA_964246805.1 uncultured Acidobacteriaceae bacterium | reverse complement strand
CACGAGCGCGTCGTCATGCTCTCCGTCCTCGACGGCCTCTGGAAAGACCACCTCCTCGCCATGGACCACCTCAAGGAGGGCATCGGCCTCCGCGGCTACGCCCAGCAGGACCCCCTCGTCGCCTATAAGAAGGAGTCCTTCGAGATGTTCGAAGCCATGATGATGCGCTTCCAGGAGGACACCACCCGCCATCTCTTCCGCATGCAGATCATCGGTCCCGATGGCACCCCGATCGAGACGCCGGAGCAGCTTGCAGCTATCCAGATGCAGGCTCCCCCACAGCAACTCGACCCGCCCTCATCAGCTCAACAGCAGCGTACACCGGACATCTTGCCGTCAGCACCCGCTCGTCAGGCCGTCCCCGTCCCGGTGCGCCAGCCCTCCACCACCATCGACGCCCTCGAACGTGAGTTTGAACGCAAGAAGAAACGCGAACTCGAACAGACCCGTTCCGCCGGTGCGCCCTCCTCGAACGGCAACGGCACCGCACCCAAACGCGCCGGAGCCAAAGTGGGCCGCAACGACAAATGCCCCTGCGGCTCCGGCAAAAAGTACAAGCTCTGCCACGGTATTCACGAGGCTTAGTCAGTAGTGAAAGGGATCTACTTTTCCGCCCACTTCTCCAGATCGTCCAGCAACAGTTTTGCCTTGGTTGCCAGCGTCTTGCCACCGCCCGCGTCCCCACTCGCCAGTGCCTCCTTCGCCTGATCCAGGAAGTGCCGCACTTCCTTTAACTGCGTGAGTTGATCGCGGGCCTTTGTTCCCGCGACTACCTGGAGCCGACGTTCATCCGCGGCAATCAAATCCGCCGTCTCCTGCTGCGCCTGAGGACTCACTTCACCGCCCGTCGTCAATGCACCTACAACGGATGCGGGCGGAGATGGAGGATTGACAGTTGCCGTCTCAACTGGGGCGGCAGAGACAGTGTTCGCTGTCGTGGACGAGGATCTCTGCGAACGGCGCTGCCGTTTTGCGGGCTTGGTCTCGACGACCTTTACCCGGGGCGCATGCATTACGCTCTCGGGGGGCGGCCCTTCCATGGCCGGCGCCTTTGGAGTGGGCGGCTTCTCCTCCGGACTCTGTACGACTGGCGGCAATGTCGGCACGACCGCGCGGCGATGGCATCCGCTCGTAAGCAGACATGCCGCAACACACAATGGAACGATCTTCCGCCACCATGTTGCCACCGTCATTGGAATGCTCGTCAAACTCTTGTCTCCTCGTTCACGGTATGCATCGGAGCAAACGATTTTTGAATCAGGTATTCCGCGGTGGACGCCAAGCTGAGAGGGAGCCGCAGGGTGAATGTTGTTCCACGCGGCACGGCATCGGAATCGAAAGATAAACTTGATCGTACCTCCAATGCACCTCCATGCATTTGTAAAATTCGATACGTAATAGCCAGTCCGATTCCCGTGCCCGCGGGCTTAGTCGTAAAGTACAGATCGAAGATGCGTGGCAGCAAATCAGGCGGGATCCCTTCACCTTCATCCGTAACCTCCAGCACGGCACTCTGCCCCTCGCGCCGCAGCACCACCTGAATGGTGCCCCCCTCCGGCATCGCCTGCATCGCGTTCAACAGCATATTCAGCAGGGCTTGTCGCATCAAGTCTGCGTCCACGCGCACGGTCATCGGCGGTCCGGTAGGAGCGGTAAGCACAACTCGCGCGCGGTTCTCCGTCATTTCCGCGCTAATCAACTCCATTACCGAACGGGCAATCTTCTGTAGATCGTGTGTCTCCAGATGCAGTTCCAAAGGACGCGTAAAGTCCGCCAGCGTCTGTACAACGCGGTCTAATCGCTGCATCTCCCCGCTGAGAATCTCAACATGCCGCTGCGCCCCTTTAATGGTCTCGCTGCCGTCGACCGCCAGTTTTGAGCGCAAAAGCTCCAGGTGCAGCACCATCGCGTTGATCGGATTTTTGACCTCATGGCCCACGCCCGCCGTCAACCTTCCCACGGCCATCAGCCGTCGCGAAACCTCCAGCTCCTGCTCCAGCTTGATGGCGGATTCAGTATCGCGCAGCGTCAGCAGCGTACCCATGTCGCTCTGGGCGCTTCCATGGCGGATTCGGTCTGCGGAGAGTTGAATGCGTCTTCCATCCTCCAGAACAACTGTCTCGCCGACCGGGCTGCTGTTGTCCGCGAACACTCGCAGAACGGCGGCCCCCAGCGCCGTCTCCGGCGCAAAGATGTCTTGCGCATGCCGGCCAACCATTGCACCGTGAGCGATCTTCGTCTCGCCGCTCTCCATAAAGTGCGCCACCGCATCCGACACCATCACGGCTCGACCATCCGCCGCGAACAGCAGGACGCCGTCACGCAATGTATCGAGTATGCGATCCAGGTTCGATTGAAGCGCCGTGTATTCAGCTTCGGTCGTTCGCATCTGCATGCCCAGCTGATCGATCGTGCGATTAACCTGGACCACCGCATCGCCGCGCGCGCGCAGTCCGTTCTCCTGCACGGCCGTCGGAACCGCCTTCGATTTCGTAAGCCGTTCCAGTTGCTCGCCCACGCGCTGGATGGGGCGTAACGCGACACTCGCCAGCAGCGCCGATGCCGCTAGCGATAGCAGCAGCGCTCCCGCGATAAACCACAACGCCGCGCGAAATCGCGGCTCAAACGCCGCGCGCAGAAAGCTCGACCGCACGCCAAGGTGCACCACGACGAGTTGTTTTCCATTGCGGTCCAGAGGCAACGCGGTATCCAGCACATGGGGCGGACCGAACATCTCGTGGATCTGTTTGAAAATCTGCGCATCGCGTAATGTCTCCAGCGTCACCCTGCCGGGCGCGAACTGGTCCAACGCATCCGGGTTCGTGCTGACCAGCGTTCTGCCGCGCGCGTCCGTCACGCTCACGTCCTGCACCGTCGGCGAGTAACGGATAATGGCGTTCATCGTATCCATCAATGGATCGTGACGGCGCAGGCCATCCCGCACCGCCGCGTCCACCGCTACGGACGAGGTATCGATCGGTGGATTTTCCAGCAAGCCGATCTCAATCGCCTGCCGCGTCATCAACAGCACCTGATGCGTCAGCACCTCGTTGTCCGACACAGTCTGATCGATTCGCTGCCGTAGCAGCTGTCCGAGAAACACCAGCGACAGCACGAGCACCA
The DNA here is from genome assembly GCA_964246805.1 of uncultured Acidobacteriaceae bacterium. Lineage (GTDB taxonomy): Bacteria > Acidobacteriota > Terriglobia > Terriglobales > Acidobacteriaceae > Edaphobacter. The sequence goes on along the minus strand of CAXTRY010000039.1, from coordinate 19,083 downwards.
GCGCGAACGTCACACCCATCGCCGACAGCACCAGCTTGGTCCTTAGTTGCATCGTCTACCCGCCACCACTTGCCGCGGCGTTGTACTCCTTCAGTTTGTTCTGCAACGTCTTTGAGCTGATCCCCAGAATCTCCGCCGCCTTCGTCTTGTTGTGCTGGGTGGAAAGCAGCGTCCGCAGAATGAGCTGCTTCTCCGCCTCATCGACCGTCGTACCCACTTTCACATGGACGGCATCGCTATCCGCGTGAGCCGCGGCCGAGACCACGCTCTGGTCCACCATACGCGGGACGGGTGCAGTTCCAGCCTCTCCAAAGCCCGGCGGCAGATGCTCCAACCCCAGCAAGCTGCTGCCCGCCAGAATCGTCGCCCGTTCGATCGTATTCCGCAACTCACGCACGTTACCCGGCCAGCGATACGCGGTCAGCCGCGACAGCAAAGCCTCTGTCATGCCGGTAACCGTGCAGCCATGACGCTCATTCATCGCCGCGATCATCTTTTCGGCTATCGGTCTCACATCTCCTCGATGCTCTCGCAGAGGTGGCATCTGGATATTGAAAACATTCAGCCTGTAGTAAAGATCGCCCCGCAACTGACCATCCGCGACCGCCTGTAAAGGGTCCTTGTTCGTTGCCGCCACGACACGCACGTCGATCGGCGTCTCCACCTTGCTGCCCAGCCGCCGCAGCTTACGGTCTTCCAGTACCCGCAGCAGCTTGACCTGGGTTGCGGCCGGCATCTCGCCGATCTCGTCCAGCAGCAGCGTTCCTTCCTCCGCCAGTTCAAAACATCCAGCCCGCCGCTCCACCGCGCCGGTAAATGCTCCGCGCTCGTGGCCGAAGATTTCGCTTTCGATCAGCGTCTCTGGAATGGCCGCGCAGTTTACCGCGATAAACGGCTTATGGCGCCGCGAACTTAGATCGTGCAGGGCCCGCGCCACCAGCTCCTTGCCCGTCCCGCTCTCCCCGGTCACCAGTACGGACACATTCGAAGGGGCCACCCGCTCGATCAGCGCGAAAATCGCCTTCATCTGCTGTGAATTCCCCACCAGCGGTCCCAAAACGCCCTTCTCACGCGCCTGCCGCCGGGCAGTTTCAGACACGGCATCGGCCGCGTCCGTTTCAATCTGGCGCGTCGCGCTCCCCAGAATCGTTCGCAACCGCACCGGATCGACAGGCTTCGGCAAATAGTCATACGCGCCCATTCGCATCGCCTCGACCGCCGACTCGATCGATCCTTGCGCCGTCAGCATAACCACCGCCGGCCGCCGCGGCAGCTCCGCAATCCTGCTTAGCAGCTGCATTCCATCCATGCGCGGCATTTTCAAATCGGTCACGACGATGCCGGGCGACCATTGGGTTACCTTCTCCAGCCCGTCCGCGCCGTCTACCGCCGAGTCCGTCCGGTAGCCCCATGACTCCACCAATTCGGTCAGCCCGGTTCGCGCGTTCGCCTCGTCCTCGACAATCAGCACCTTCTCCGCCAAAATCTACGCCCTTTCATTTCACACAACAGTCTCTCACCCGCGACACGCGCTGGGAAGCTCGTGTTACGTCAGTGCTACCGGGGGAATCTCCGCACGCAACAAAGCCCGAGGTATGCCCCCGGACTTTGTCGAATTACTGTGCACCGCGTCTCGATTTAGCGACGCAATCCCGCGAAATCTATGCGGCAAGCTCGCTCAGCACTTCTTCCCGCAATGCCTCGTCGGCCTCCGCCTCCTGCTCCGACTTCGGCAGCGCGACCGCCAACACATCCTCAATCCGCGTCGCATAGTGGATCGTGATCCCCTCCGTCTGGTCCGGCGTCAGGTCCTCATCCACTTGCTGCTTGCATTCCTTCGGCAGAATCACCGTCGTCACGCCCGCCCGCTTGGCTGCAAGGAACTTCTCCTTAATCCCGCCCACCGGCAGCACGTTGCCGCTCAGCGTAATCTCGCCCGTCATTGCCGTTAGCGGACGTACCGGCACGTCCGTCAACAGACTTACCAGCGCTGTCGCCATCGTCACGCCGGCCGAAGGTCCATCCTTCGGGATCGCTCCCGCAGGCACATGGATATGCAGATCCACATCTTTCGTGAAATCCTCATCCAGCCCCAGCGAGACCGCATTGGACCGCACCCACGTGAGCGCCGCCTGCATCGACTCCTTCATCACATCGCCGATCTGCCCCGTGATATTGAAGCCGCCCTTGCCCTTCATCTTGTTAGCTTCGATGAAGAGAATGTCGCCGCCCGCCGGGGTCCACGCCAAGCCGACTACCACGCCCGACCGCTGCGTCCGCTCGGCAATCTCCGTGTCCACGCGTACCTTGATACCGCCCAGAAATTCGTGGATGATTGCCGGCGTAATTACCAGCTTTTCCGTTTTGCCCTCGGCGATACGCCGCGCCAGTTTTCGGCACACCGTGCCCATCAGCTGCTCCAGTTTGCGGACGCCGGCCTCCCGCGTGTAATGCCGTGCGATCAGGTGCACACTTTTCACTGGAAACTCAATCAACTCCGGATCGATCCCGTTCTCCTTGATCTGCCGTGGAATGAGATATTTGAATGCGATATTTACCTTCTCCTCCTCCGTGTACCCGGTCAGCTCGATAATCTCCATGCGGTCGAGTAGCGGTCCCGGAACAGGATCCAGCTGGTTCGCCGTGCAGATGAACAGCACCTTCGACAAGTCGAACGGCTGGTCCAGATAGTTGTCCCGAAAGGTGTTGTTCTGCTCCGGGTCGAGCACCTCCAGCAGCGCGCTCGCCGGATCGCCTCGGAAGTCCCGCCCCAGTTTGTCGATCTCATCCAGCATGAACACCGGATCATTCGTCTCCACGCGCTTCAGATTCTGTATCACCTGCCCCGGCAAGGCCCCAATGTACGTCCGTCGATGGCCACGCAGCTCCGCCTCGTCATGCATTCCGCCCAGCGAGATGCGCGAGAACTTCCGGCCCAGCGCCTTCGCCACGCTGCGCCCGAGCGACGTCTTGCCCACGCCCGGAGGCCCAACGAAGCACAAAATCGGTCCCTTCATGTCCGGCTTCAACCGACGCACGGAGAGGTAATCCAGAATGCGGTCCTTTACTTTCTGTAGTCCATAATGGTCCGCGTCTAGGATCTCCTTTGCTTTCAAAATATCGACCTCGCCGGCCGAGCTCTTCGCCCACGGCAGCACGGCCAGCCACTCCACATAATTACGCGTTAGCGAGTAATCCGCAGCCATCGCGTTCATCCGGCTCAGACGGCCCAGCTCCTTCAACGCGTCCTTCTTTACCTCGTCCGGCATCCCCGCGTTTTCGATCTTTTCCTTCAACTCGGCGATATCCTTCTGCGTCTCGTCGACATCGCCCAATTCCTTCTGAATAGCCTTCATCTGCTCGCGCAGGTAATAGTCCCGCTGCGACTGCTGTACCGAATCCTGCACCTCGGTCTGGATCTTGTTACGCAGTTGCTGAACCTCCAACTCCTTCGCCAGATGCTTGTTTACGCGCTCCAGGCGCGCCGTTACATCCGGCATTTCAAGCAGCTCCTGCTTCTCCACCGTCGTCAAAAACGGCAGCGACGACGCCACGAAATCCGCCAGCCGACCCGGCTCCTCGATATTGATAGCAATCGTCTGCAGATCGTCCGACAGCGTAGGCGAAGAGGTCACAATTTGTTGGAACTGGCTCACCACATTGCGCTGCAACGCTTCGGTCTCCGGGGTCAACTCCGGCTCGATCTCGGCCAGCGTCTCCGCTTCGGCCATCATATACGGCAGCAGTTGCGTAAACTCGCCCAGCTTCACCCGTTCGTTACCCTCGGTAAACACAAAAAGGCTCTGGTTAGGCATTTTGACGACCTTGTGGACGGTCGCTTTCGTCGCTATCGTATGCAAGTCCGTCGCTTCGGGATTGTCGAGCCGAGCGTCCCGCTGCGCCACGACCACGATCGTCTTCTCTTCGCCCAGCGATTGAATCAGTTGTATTGAGCTGTCTCGGCCAACCGTCAACGGCAGCACCGCGTGAGGAAACAATACGGTATCGCGGACCGGCAGTATAGGCAGAACGCGAACCCGCCCAGCCGCGTCGCCCGACTGGTTATTCTTCGGTTGAATCACACTTACAAAATCGTTTGGCATTGAGTGTCCTTCTATCAACTTTACTGCTATAAGATGCAGCACCCCGCGCAATGGTCGCAAGCCGCGTTATAAGACTGCGTCATGCCATCATCCCATCTCCCTCGGCCTGTGCTCGCTCCGTTTCGCTCACCCAGTAGACGCGCTACAAATCCTGTCCCAAACCGGGGCCAATTAGGCAAGACATCTTCTCTCCAGCGAATCACGACCTAAACGGCTTCGAGGCCGCCATGTACCGCCCGAGCTCTTTGACCATCCCGCAATGGCTCCGCAGCTTTTCCAAAACATCATTCGCCATCTCAGACCCCCTAAACCGCAGCTCCACGAAAAACACATACTCCCACGGCGTTCCCGGCACCGGACGTGACTCGATGCGTGTCAAGTCAATGCCTGCCTGCCGCAGCAGATCAAGCGCCGCCACCAGCGTCCCCGGCCGATGCTCTACTGAAAAAGCGACGCTCATCTTGTTCGCCCGCGCTATCGAGGCCGAAAACTCCTCTTCTCGCACCACCCAATGAAAGCGGGTAAAGTTGGCCTCGTGGTCTTCCAATCCCTCCTGGATGACCACTCCCCCATAGTGCAACGCTGCCAGAGGAGGCGCGATCGCCGCCGTATCTTCCAGACCCTCTTCCATCACGTGCTTCACACTGCCCGCCGTGTCGTAAAACGGCACTGCTTGCACTTCAGGATGTTCTTCAAAAAAATGCCGGCACTGCGCAAGCGCCACCGGATGCGACAGCACTCGCCGCACCTGCCCAAATTGAACACCCGGCCGCACGATCATGGTATGACGCACCCGCAGCAGGGTCTCCCCTGCAATCCGCACCGGTTTCTGCAACAGTAAATCATAGTGCTCCGCCACTGCCCCATGAAGACTGTTCTCGATCGGCAGCACCGCCCCATCCACGGCACCGGACATCACCAGCGCGAAAACATGAGCCGACAAGTTGCACGGCACCACCTCCACATCGGGCTCTACAAACATCGCCAACGCCGCGGCATGGCTGTTCGACCCCAGCTCTCCCTGTATCGCGATCCTCAAGGCATACACCGGCCACGACCATATTTGTCCCGCATTGGCAACCCTCATTTGCAACCGGGCAACTTAATGGAGATGCCCGGATCTGTCCTGTAAAGCTGGGCTAATCATAAATGCGAACGGCTGAACCCCTTATCGGCCGGCCCTCGGGAAAGACACAACTATGCTTTGGACGATTACAATCATCCTGTTCATCCTCTGGGTCGTTGGCCTGGTCAGCAGCTACACGCTCGGCGGGTGGATACATATTCTTTTAGTGCTTGCCATTATTGTCCTGATCTTCAATCTTCTCTCAGGACGCCGTGCCCTCTAGCCGCAACACAACCGGTATTTGCAACATTTGGAGAACGGTCATGAACGAAAGCAATGTAGGCGGAAAGTTCGACGAAATCGCGGGCAAGGTCAAGCAAGGCATCGGGGAGGCTTTCGGTAACGAAAAGCTTGCCAATGAAGGCGCAGCTCAGGAGGTCAAGGGTCACGCTAAGGAGACCTGGGGTAACGTCAAAGATACCGCCAGCGACTTAGGTCACGCTTCGACTTCCAACGCAACCGCCGGTACCACCAGCACTGAAGTAGACACGGATCACTCATCGAGCGACATTCGCCACGATGTAACGAGTTCCGTGGAACACGCCAAAGACAGCATCAATCGCGGTCTTGACCACCTCAAAGGCGAGTAATCGACATACCTTTGTGAGAGGAAGCCCGCCACTCTCCGGCGGGCTTCATTTGTTGATGGCTTTGACGTATAAATCTACCGCGACAGCCAGAAAAAACACTACCGAAATGACTCCGTTCAGAGTAAAAAACGCGGCGTTCATCCGTCTCAAATCTCTGGGCGACACGATCGCATGCTCATATACCAGCAATCCTGCTACCAGCGCCAGCCCGCCATAAGCCACCCCACCCATCCCAAACAAACGCGCAAACCAGACCAACAGTCCCATCGTTGCCAGATGCATACCGCGCGCCAGCAGAAATGCCGTCTGGAGCCCAAACGCCTGCGGCACGCTATGCAGCCCCACCCTGCGGTCATGCTCGAAATCCTGACACGCATACAGAATGTCGAAGCCACCTACCCACAATAGTACCGCCACCGTCAATACGATAATTCGTGGGTCAAGTCCACCTCGCACTCCAATCCACGCCGCCGACGGTGCAATTCCCAACGCCAATCCAAGCACAAGATGCGACCAGCGCGTCACTCGTTTCATGTAGCTATACGCGAGCACGATGCCGAGCGCGACGGGCGCAAGCTCCAGCGTCAGCCGGTTGAGCATGGCCGCGCCTAGCATAAAGAGGATGGTGGCCGCAACCACGAACCAGCCGACAAAGCGGCTCTGCAACGATCCGGCAGGGACAGCCCGCATTGCCGTGCGCGGATTCGCCGCGTCCAGCTGCGCATCGACCAACCGGTTGAACGCCATTGCCGCCGACCGCGCCGCCACCATGCACACCACAATCCAGAACAGCACTCGCCACGGCGGCACCCCCCCCGCGGCAAGAACAGCGCCTGTCAACGCAAAGGGCAGGGCAAAAATAGAGTGTTCCCACTTGATCATCTCAAGCGTCGCCGCCGTGTTCTTCCAGAGAATCGTCACAACTCTATGTTGACATGTTGGCTAAACCTATGAAGTTAGCGGCTCTATTTTTACTTCAAACGATACTTACTTATTCGGCCCGTTTCCCACTACCTGCAAATTGTTTACTACCTTAAAGACATTTGCAACGCCATTCGCTCGAATGTTCGCCACATCCTTGTCGGCTTGGGAATCCACAACGCCCGATAACGTCACGTTCCCATTGACGACGGTGATGCGGATGGGCCGCGCCGGGTCGATCGCATATTTGTTCAACTGCGGAAACCCATAAATCGCCCGCGCCTCCGCAATGCGTATCTGGTCGTCGAACGGCGAGGCGGGATCGACCTGGATATTGTCGATGACATCCTTCACACCCGGCGTATTCTCAACCAGACTGACGGCTGAATCTTTATCGATAGGGCCGTAGGCGTTTCCGCCAAGCGTCACGACGCCGTTCTGGACGCCGATGGTCAGCGAGTTGAACGTCGTCGTACCGTAGCCGACACGATCGTAGGTCAGGCGTTCAGCCAGCTTCTTACGCAGCGTCTCATCCTCGACCGTCGGTCCAGCCACCTCAATCAAGTTCTGCACGCCCTTCACATTTTTGCGATGATGTGCCTTCTTATCCGCGTCTTCCTTCTCGCTGTAAACGTCCACGGTGCCGGTCAGAATGACCATCCCGTTCTGCACCGTGCTTTTTACATTCGCAAACTTCTTATTATCGAGGGCCTTCGCTACATCGCTCTGAATCTGCGCATCGTTCGCGCTGTTCTGCGGATAAGCGGTGTACACCGGCAGAAGCAGCGTACATATAAGTGCTTGCAGATATTTGTTTAATCCTCGGTTCACAACACTCACCTCATTCGCAACGAAACGTCTAGAACAGTCAATAGGACGCAGACCGCCTGCCAAAAGTGACCTATCGATAGCGTTGTCGCAGCTTCAAGACGATGCTGAACACGCCCGTCTCATCCCGCGTCACGACCACCGACTGGCTGGGTGATAACGCATACTGCACCTGAATCAGTTGTTGTGCAGACTGATTCACGTTGGTCGCAAATACCGCCGTAATCTGCCGGGAGAGCTGCTCCTGCACAGTGATGCGCGCCGAGGAGTTCCCCAGCGTTCCCACGAACGCGGGATCGATCTTCACGCTTCCACCGCCAAACAGCTTCCCTACGCGATTACTCACGGTGGCATTCAGCGCTCCGCCCAGCAGGGAGCTCGTCGTCGGGTCCGTTCCCGCCTGCACCTGTTGTTCCTGATAGAGCTGCGCCTCCTCCTGGGTACGCCCCAGCGCGAGCAGTGCAAACACATCTGCTTCGCTCAGCGGAGGTTCCGATCGATATGTTGGCTTCAGATTCGCCGCCGTCCCGTGCAATCCGATGGTGATGTCATAGTTTTCCACCCGTGCCGTGGCGTCCAGATCCACCACGGGGTCAATCCGTACCGGGTTTGAAAAGTAAACATCGCCACGTTGCAACTGGTACGTGGTCCCGGCGAACGTGGCAGACCCATCCGTAATCTGGATCCGGCCCAGCACGGACGGCTCCGCCACCGTCCCCCGAACCGTCAGGTCCACCGTTCCCGCCAGCTTGGCGTAACTATTCTGGAAATTCAGCTGCGGCGAACTCGTTACATGCACATCCATGCGAATTTTATTCGAGTACGCGCTTGGATCAGGCGGCGCGCTCACTCCGCCAGTGGAAGCAAATGCCGCGAAATCTACATCCGGTCCCACTCCGAAGCGTGTCAGCAACACGGTGCCGCCGAGCAGTAGATTGTCCGGCCCACCTTGTAGCGTCAACCCAATATTCGCCGTGGCGCTCAGTCCGTAAAGCCTTACGCGAACCTTTTCACCCGACGCCGTGAGGTTGGCGTAGATGCCACTTGTATACGTCAGGAAACCGCCCAGTTTGATCTGTCCACCACCGGTGGTCGCCGTCAAGGTTTGCACCTGCAATCGGTCCTCGTTGAAGACCAGCCGGCCATTGAGGTCAGTCAGCCCATTCGGGATGCCATCGATGGCGAAGTTTACTTTCTGTATATCGATATTGCCCTTCAGCGCCGGCTTTTTCAGCTGCCCGCCCGCCGCCACGGTGAAAACCACCTTGCCGCTCGAGATCAGGTCCGGGTCAAACGTATGCGCCAGCGCCACATTCAGACTGCCGGTTGAGCGAAGATCGATCTTGCCGCCCAGCGTATCGGGCTGCCCCTTCGCGTCGACCGCGCCAAACACCTGCGCCGTTCCCGAGGCGCGCAGATCCGTATCCAGCCCGGTGATATGAACCTGGTCGAGCCGCGCAATGCCCTTCGCCAGGCTCACCCGCAACGGCTCCGCGGCCTTCAACTCGATTCCCTGCAGCTTCACGTCGACGTTGTCGAGCTCCGCCGTGCCGCTCATCTGCTGCGGGTTAGCCGCCGGTCCGCTCACCGTTATTACGCCCGAAATCGCGGAAGTAGCCTTGATGCTCCCAGGCGCGAAGATCTCGAGCGGCCTGGCCACGTCCAGGCCGCTGAGCGTCAGTTTAGCCTGGGTCGCGTAGTCACCCGCAAGCTGCGTTGTACCGGCCAGGTTCAGCTGTGCCCCCACGATGGTCGATTTTGCCGTATAGCTGACGACCTTGCCTTCGCTATGCACGTCCGCCGCGACCTCGCCAAGCGCCGCGCCGTTCATGGTCAGGTTCGCCAGCCGCAAAGTCGCTTTCAGCCCCGGCTCCGCCACCGTTCCGTTCGCATCCGCCACCAGATTTAGTGTGCCGTCCACCTTTGAGCCAGCCTGTTGTACCGTCGTAAACTTCGACAGCTGTAGATTGTTTCCCTCGATATGCGCGTGGAGATGCTGCGTCGCTAGATCGTACCCGCCGTTGCCCGCGATCTGCATTCCGTGCAGCTTCAACGCCACGCTGCCTGCTTCAATGTCCTGCCCCTGAACGGTCGCGTTGATGACCGCCGACTCATACGGCTCGCCGTAGGCTACGCCGTTGACAAGCGTCACCTGTCCGCCGCCCTGTAGATTCTTCAGCGTTCCGCCGATGTTGCCATTGACGGAGAGCGTTCCCGTTACCGGCACCTTTCCCTGCCCGGCAAGCTGCAGCACATCCACCATCTGCGCGTTTGCCAGCTGCACCTTCGCGCTTACCGAAGCGCCATCGTCCCAAATATACGTCACCACGCCGTGCCGCGAGACTGCCCGCCGCGGATGCGCCGTCCCCGTCACGTTCAGCACCGCTGTCCCGCGCTTGATCGTCGACGTCGCCACCGCCAGCCCAGCCTGCGGCGAATACTCCGCGTCCGCTACAACCGAGTCCATCTGTACGTCGGTCGTTCCCTGTTGATACTCAATGCCCGACGCCTGCAGATGCCCCTTCAAATCGAGGTTCGCCAGCGGTCCCCACGCCGTCCCGTTGAACGAAGCCGCCCCATGCAGCACCACCGGCAACGCGGCCACGCCCTTCTTTCCGTTGTTCGCCACGCCGACGGTCTGCAGCAGCTGGTCGAACTCACCCAGGTCGCGCACCGCCACATCCGCACGGAGATCCGTTAGGCGGTCGCCCTTCGCCACTCCCAGCACGCCGCTCGCCACCAGCGACGATCCCGGCGTGTGCAGGTCGACCTGCTTGAGGTTGACCACTTGCGTCTTGCCCGTGTAGTGCGCCTGCACCGTTCCGTTCACCGGAATATTCGAAAGCGCGCCTTTGCGCCGCACCCCTGTCGGAGCCAGCCTTAGATCCGCCTCCACATCCACCGTGTCCGCGATCTCCGTCGCCGGTCCGCCCCACTCCGCCTTAATTGGCCCCGAGATCGACACATCAAAGCCCAGATCGCCCGTATTCTTCGGCGCGGCGATCTCCATGATCGTCCGTAGCGGAATACGATTTGCGGTCGCGGTCAGGTATGCATGCGCCCGCTGCACCGGCGGCAGGTTGGTATCTTTCGCCGGAGGGGCCGCCTTGATCGCCACTGCCGTCTTATTGGCCGTCGTTGCCGCGCCGGCTATCGTGGGTGACTTCGCGGCTGTATTCGACGGCACCTCACCCAGCCAGTTCTCAATCCGCAGATCGCCCGTCGCGCTTCCGCCCTCCGCCAGGGTCCCCGTGATTGCGTTGAACAATAGCTCCGTCGGCGTAATCCGCAACTCCGCTCCGCCATTTACGTCGCGAAGCCGAACATTTGCGTCCGCATAGGCCGCGTCGTGCAGCTTCGCCGACCCCACCAGCAGATATCCCGCCGCGCAATCCGGATCGGGCGACAGCACCTTTACGCTCGGTGGAGCAGCTTTCTTTCCATGCTTTTCGCGTTCGCGCTCAAAAAATCCCGGGCGCTTCTGCGCAACCGCCGGAGCCGTCCCGCAGCTATGCCCACCCAGGTCCAGATCGATCGTGCCCGCGTTCAGCCCGTCAAACCCCGACAAAATCGAAATCTGCTTCAGCTCCAACGCCCCGATCACCTTCGCCTGCCATGTAGGCTGCGCAAAGTGCTCGATCGACCCCGACGCGCTCAAACTGGACGTTGCTCCCGTATGCAGATCGAAGCTCGTCAGCTGCGCTGCGTCTCGCCCGACTTGCGCTACCAAATGCAGCTTTGATTGCGCCTCCGGCTCCTTCGCCATCTTCGTTCGCAGGTCCGCCAGATCGATCGTCGCTCCATACCGGTCGGTTTTTGACAGATACTGCACCTGTGCGTTCAGCTCCCGCGCCGCCAGATCGAACGGGATCGCCCGATCGTTGACCAGTGCCACTCCGTCGACCAGCTCTACCTCGTGCGCCTTCAGGTCCAGCAGCGTATCGATCACCGGCTCCGCGCTTGTGCTCGGATGCTGCGGGACGGGCTGGTTCGTCTTCCCATTCTTATCGATAATCAGATGAATCCGCGGATGCTCCACCCGCAGCAGATTCAGTCCCACATGCGACGCCGCCCCACCCGCCGACCGCGATAACAAATTGATAAGTTGCACCCGCACCAACAGCCGGTCCGCCGCCACATACGGTGCCTCTCCCGGCCCCTCCGTCCCGTGGATTACCAAGCCGCGTGCCTCGATCGCCAAGTGCCATAGGTTGAAGCGGAAGCTCCCCAGTTCCGCCCGCCCGCCGGTCGAGTCTTCAAGAACGCTCACCACTTCCTTACCGACACGCCGTTGAAAATCCGCCGTCGTCGTATACCAGGCCGCGCCCGCCAGTAGCACCACTACGAACAGAAACAGACTCAGCAGCGTCCAAGCCACCGGCCGTGCGATCCGCCCGAAGCGCGACCGCGTCTCCATCTTCCGCGTGTCCATTTTTGGCGAATCCGCGCTCAAGGCTGCACCTCGCCCGTCTTCATCATCCGCACCGAGCCCTGCGCCTTCAACGAAGTCAGCCAGTCATCCAGCAGCGCGCCAACCTGCTGCTCCAGCAGAATGCCCTGGACACGATCCGAGATCGTCGCCAGTTTTGGCGGTGCCACCTTTCGCTTCGCATACTCCGGCACCAGCGTTTTGTCGTAATACGCCTTGATCTCCACCGGCGTAATCCGTATCCCCATCTTGAAGCGCTGCTCAATAAAGCGCAGAACCCGCATCCGCTCCCGCCACCGGTCCGTCAGCTCGGACATCGTAAATCCCTGCGCCGCGACATATCGCTGCCACCCAGCCTCGGTCGCGCAGGCGTACTGCTTGCAAGCCGGAATCTCCTTTCGCAACGCGGCAAACTGGGCTTCCACTTCGGCATCCGTGATAGGAGCCTCCGGTTGCAGCTTCGCCTGCTGCAAAATCAACGTCCGGTCGACTAACCGGTCGATCGTCTTTGCCCGCGAGAACGGCTCGTCGTGGTCGGCCAATGGCTGAAACGCAATCACCCGGCGCTCCTCGTCGACATCGCTCTCCAGAACCAAATCGCCGTTTACCACCGCCACCACCTGATCCAGCACCACCCCGGGACCCGGCGCAATGCTTACGTCCGCCGCGCTTTGCGGTGCCGGTGCAGCCGTGCCGGTCTGGCTAAGCGCCAAATGCCCCATAAACAGCAGGGCGCCTGGCAAGGCTACCATCCGCATTGTCACCGTTCGGATCATCAGAAGCTCTGCCCAATGCTGAAGAAAAAGTTGAAGTGCGAGGCTTTACCCTCATACGGATTGCTCCCATTGAAGTCGTAAATCACGGGATAGACCGGCGGATTCAGATTGTAACTAAAATCGACACGAATGGGACCCACTGGCGTCTTGTATCGCGCTCCCAGGCCGATCGCGTGTGAAAAATAATTGAAATTGCAAGTTCCTACAGGGTTCGCGCCCTGTGACGGGATGACCGCGCAAGTCCCCTCGTTGGGTTGCCGGAACCGCGCAATGCTTGGGAACATATCTCCAAGATGATTGAACACGTTCCCCATGTCGTGAAAGATTACAAAGGATACGCTGTCGCCCACAACCGGCAGTGTCTGCGGGGGCAGTCGCAACTCCACGGTGTTTACGAAGGCACCCGCGCCGCCTACCGGAAAACCAGTCTGCAAGTCTCGTGGACCGGCTCCATTGATTCCAAAGCCGCGATGCGAAGTCGCGCCGCCCGCGTACAACCGCTCCGGCAGCGGAACCGGATTGCAGCTTGGATTCGTCGATAGAAGCGCCCCGTAACACGGTGACGTGGGATCGGACGACGCATTGAGATTGTTTCCGAAAGCGTTCTCAAATCCAATACGCGTGTTTCGCGCCAGAACGTACTTCTTCTTGCCGAATACGTAATAAGTAGAGTTCGTTAGATCGACCCGGTTGAAACCAGTCTGCGATCCGAGTTTAGCAACAGCCCAGAACTCCTGTACCGACGTATACGTTCCCTTGGTGGCGTCCAGCGGACTCGGCTCGCGCGTGTCGTGGAACCACGTGATTCCCGGCCCACCTACCCGTACCGGCTGCGAAAGCTGAGGTATCAGATTGGCCGAAACCTCCAGATTCGAGAGCGAAACACGCCGGTATTGAAAATCATAGATAAACGTGTCCGTCCGCCTAACCTTCTGCGTAAGCCGAATATCCGCTTGCAACGTCGACGCCTGAAAGGTCGTGATGTTCTGCACGTTTGTATAGCCGCCCGAAACCGCGGCTGTCAGCGCCGGTCTACCCAAGAAGTGTGGGTTCGTAAAACTAAGCGTCGCCACCTTTTCCAGCAAGCCATACGTCGTGTGCAGCGTCAGCGATTCATCCGTGCCTCGTAAATTGATCCGCGAGACATCGAGCGAAACCCGCGGGCTTACACCGGCGCTTCCGTTTTGCGGATTCGCCGCCGGCGCGTTTGACCCAAGCAGCGCGGCTGACGCCGCCGAGATCGTGCCTTGATTCAACGGTGTCCCCGTCTGCGCCTCAAATCCAAACCCATACGTCACGTCCCAACGCCGTGCCTCCGTCACCTGCACCAGCACGTTCTTCTGCGGCGCATCGCCCGCCGGGTTCTGAACCGCCGCCACCACTTCGTTGAACAGCGCCAGGTTGTACAGGTTGCGTTGCGTCTCCAACAGCGCGCTTTGGTCCAAAGGATCGCCATCGTGCACGCGTAACTGGTCTTGCACCAGCTTCGGCTTCGTCCGCGCAGCGCCCGACAGCAACACCTTATCGATAAACACCTGCTGTCCTTCGGTCACGTTCAGCGTCACATCCGTTCGCGTCGGGTCCCCCGCCTCGTTCGTCTGCTTGATCTCCACCCGCGCCTGGTCGAAACCATTGCTTACGTAGTAGCTCAGCACCGCGTCCCGATCGCCCGACAAGGTAATCAACGAAAACGGCTGACCCGCCTGGGCGTTCAACAATGGCTGTACATACTTCTCCCGGTCGCCACCGATCCCCGTCAGCTTGATCTCGCCAAACTTCTGCTGCGGCCCTTCGTCGATCGTCAGCGACACGCGGATCTCGGCAAACTTCAGTTCCTTGCCATTCAGTTCGTCCACGTCCTTTACGCTTGAGGTTACCTTGGCCGCGTTAAACCCATTCGCCCGGTAGAGCGATTGAATGGAACTCTCATCCGCCTTCAACAGCGATGGGCTGAACCGTCCGCTTCGCATATACGCGTCCGCTTTCTGCACCTTCATTCGTTCTCGCAACGTGTCGGAGTTGAAATACTTATTGCCGGTCAAATCGACCGACAACACCTTATGCTTTTTACCCTTTACCACCGAATACACCACCTGCTCGGACGGTGTATCTTCCCCAATCACCTTCACTTCGACCGCCGCGTCGAAGTATCCCGATTGCTCCAGGTATTCCTTAATGTTGTGCGTTCCTTCATTCAGCAGATCGTTGTCGATTGTTCCCTCTTCAAAGATCGGCACCAGCAGATGCAGCCGCGACTTCGAGAACTTCACGCCCTCCGTCACGACCTTCACGATCGGTCCCTGATTCACGGAGAACGTATAGTCCAACTGATTCCGCGCCGGAACATACTTCGAGTCCTCCAGCGTCACCGTCGCCTCCAGCCGGTCCTTCTTCTGGTAAACCGCTCCCAACCGCGTCAGCGCGTCGCTCGTGGTGTCTCGCGTCACGCGCGTCTTCGCTTTCAGCTTGCCCTTTTTTTGAAACTCTTTTAGCGTTAGCCCGGGATCTTTGCCATCGATCACCACCTGCCCGATTCGCGCCTGCGGCCCTACCGCGACCGTATAAGTGGCGTTGATCTGCTGATTCACCTCGTCCAGCTGCGAGATCGACTTGACCGCCGGTTGATAGTAGCCGTTTTGAATCAATACTTGCCGGATGCCGGCCTCGCCTGCCTCCAAAGCGCCCTTGCGAAACGCCGTGCCCGGCTCCAGCTTGGTCCCAAATTCGAGCAGCGAAGCCAGCCGCTCATTCTTAACGCCAAGGATTACCACGCATCCAACGTAGTAGCGCGGTGTCCCCGCAAAGACCAGCGTCAGCCCCCCGCCATTCGGCACCGCGCGCACATCGATGTCGCGGTACCGTCCGCTCGCGAACAGCCGCCGCATACTTTGCCGCACCTTCTGCGCGTCCAGCGGCTCGCCCGCCTTCTGCGTCAGCTCGTTCGGCAGCGTGTCCGCCGCGCTGAACGTGACGCCGCGAAACTCAACCTTCTCAACCCGTGTCCCCTGATACTGCCAAACCGTCTTAGCAAGCGGAGCAATCGCCGGCAAGCTCTCTTCCCGCGATGGCGTTACGGCATTGCCCTTTCCCGGCTGCGCTCCTCCACTCTGCCCCGTTGCTCCCGTCTGTTGCACTGTCGCATCCGGCACAATCCCCGGTTTACCTCCCGGGGTCGTCGGCACAGGGGTCGACGATGCGGGTACCCCCTCCTGAGCCGAGGCCCCGCACACCAGAACCAGGACGATCCACGCGCCGGCACACAAGCGGCTTCGTTGCCACAGCAGCCGCCACGTACCTGCCTTTAGCACTTCCAGGCCCACGGACACTCCTCCGAATCCATCTTATGGCAAGCCGGGCAGCAGCGACGAGTCCCTCGCGAGGCACCACACGATGATCGAGTCACGCTTTGGATGGAGAAATGGATTGGGACCGGTCCTTTCACTTCTCTATACTCAAATCGTGTCTAAACCCGCTTACTCGCCACAAGCCTCCGAGCCAATCCAGGCGGCTGATTCACGCTACTCCCGTCAGACGCTCTTTGCTCCGATCGGCCACGAAGGTCAGCGCCGTCTCGCCGCTTCTCACGTTGCCATCGTTGGCTGCGGAGCCACCGGGGCGGCCGCCGCTTCGCTCCTGGCCCGCGCCGGCGTAGGCACTCTAACCCTGATCGACCGCGACTTCGTCGAACCTTCCAACCTTCAGCGTCAGATCCTCTTCGACGAGGCAGACGCTCGCGAGGCTCTTCCCAAGGCGGAGGCCGCCCGCCGCCACCTCGCCCTCATCAACTCCTCCGTCGCCGTCCATGCCCATGTAGCCGACCTTATACCCGGCAACATCGCCGCGCTGCTCGCGGAGGCCGACATCATCCTCGATGGCACTGATAACTTCGAAACCCGTTTTCTTCTGAATGACTTCGCCGTTCAACAAGGCACTCCTTGGATCTACGCCGCCGCTCTGGGTGCTTACGCCGCCACCATGAACATCCTTCCCGCAGCAGCCTCTAACCCGGAGACTCTACCTTCTTCGCCCTCGCCGCTCCCCTACACCCCCACAGCCTGCCTGGCCTGTCTCTTTCCCGCCCCACCTGCCGGGGAAATCGACACCTGCGACACGGCCGGCATCCTTGCCACGGCAGTCAACATGGCAGCTTCCCTCCAGGTCACCGAAGCGCTGAAATACCTCGCTGGTCATGCAGCGGCGATGCGGCGCACCCTCCTCTCCTTCGACCTTTGGGCGGGTGACGGCACGGGCAACTTAGCTCGGAACTCCGTAAACGCTTCTACTCCCAACCCTTCCTGTACGGTCTGCCGGCGGCGCATCTTCGCTCATCTTTCCGGCGAACACAAGCCTCACATCACTCTTTGCGGACGCAACTCCGTACAAATCCATGAGCATCATCGTCCCGTCGATCTAGCCGCCACGGCGCAGCGTCTTCGCCGGCAACCGGAGATCACGTCCATCCGCTCGAACGGCCTCCTTCTCCGCTTTCAACGTGTCCCACACACATTTACGCTCTTCTCCGATGGCCGCGCCATCATCCAGGGCACCACCGATCCCGCCATGGCTCGGTCCCTATACGCCAGGTTCATTGGCCAATAGGCAACGAGCCACTCCTTGGTAATCTGTAGTCCAACCTTTCGGTCGCGCAACACCTCCTACAACACAGTCGAGAACCTACGCAACTCCAGCGAATGCGGTACGCTGATTGTGGCGCATGAACCGGCAATCAAACTCGACCAGACCGGGAGTAGCGCAATATGTGTACACAAGGTATCCCGATGATTGAAGCCTCCCAGTCAAAGCCGAACCCCGGCCTGTTCAAGCGCAACCCTCCGATCGCCGGTGAAGCGGAGGCGATTGAAGCCGCGAAAAATGGCGACCCCGAAGCCTTTTCGAAGCTTTACGCCCTTCATAAGCGCCGTGTTTACACCCTGTGCCTGCGTATGCTCGGCAATGTTTCAGAGGCCGAAGACATGACCCAGGAGGCCTTTCTCCACCTCTTTCGCAAGCTCGGCAGCTTCCGCGGGGAGTCGGCTTTCTCCACCTGGCTCCACCGCCTCACGGTCAATTTGGTCCTGATGCACCTTCGCAAAAAAGGGCTCAACCTGGTCTCTCTCGAAGAGACGATCAACCCTACCGAGGAAGATGGTCCGAAGCGCGACTTCGGCACTCGCGACCCTATTCTCTCCGGCTCGGTCGATCGCGTGGCTTTGGAGCGCGCCGTCGCCTCGCTTCCTCCCGGCTACCGTATGGTCTTCGTGCTTCACGATGTCGAAGGGTTCGAACACAACGAGATCGCCACCATGCTCGAATGCTCCACCGGCAACAGCAAATCGCAACTCCACAAAGCGCGACTCAAGCTTCGCGAACTGCTGCGCCTGCACGAGCGGGTGACGCAGGAGGTGACGCAATGAAGAACTTCAACGGAACAGTACCCAGTTTCGACACCATGACGCCGGCCCAGTTCGAGCAGTACCTGCCCGACCTCTTTGCCACCGGTAGCCCCAATGTCAGCGCCGATCCTCGCTTGCAAAAGTTTTTGGCGCGCAATCCGGACTGCGCCGCGCTTGTTCGCGATCTGGAAGCAATCGCCAAAGCCGCCATGGATCTCTTCCCCGTCCAGGAGCCTAGCGACGACCTCTGGAACAAAATTGAACGCGAGCTTGGCACAAGTTCCTCGAAGATCGTGCTCGACTGATATGCGTAACATTTAGCTCAGGGGATAGACATACTTAATCTTTCCTTGCCACAACGTAAAACTCCCTGTACTCTGCAACTATCATGAACGCTTTGCTCCACGTCGCGCGATTTACTTACGCCTATTGGCCCCACTCGCGGCCAGGCGGCTTCGTGCGATCTGAAACATAACCTTTTCAGAGAACTCCGAAATCACCAAGCCGCGACCCCTAAAGGTCGCGGTTTTCGCTTTTATCTTGTTCATAGGAGATTCCATGTCCACCCTCCCACAGCTCGAAGCCGCCACCGCCATAACTCTTCCCGCCCGCATTCAGCGCATCGTTCTCATGGGCTTTATGGGCGCGGGCAAATCTACCATTGGTCGCCTCCTCGCAGCCGAACTCGGGTGGACCTTCCTCGACCTCGACCTCCTCCTTGAAGCGCGCGCAGGCGCATCTATCCCCGAGCTCTTCAACACCCATGGCGAAGCCCATTTCCGTCGGCTTGAATCCGCCGCTCTCGCTGTCGGCCTCGGCCAATCTCACGTCGTTCTGGCCCTCGGCGGAGGCACCCCCGAGCTCCTCACCAACCGCCTCCTCCTCGAGCAGACCCCCGGCACCCTCACCGTCTTCCT
>CAXTRY010000038.1:0-22677 GCA_964246805.1 uncultured Acidobacteriaceae bacterium | reverse complement strand
GCCGGCAGCTTTACGTGGCAGCAGGTCTATGACCGGTTCAAGCTGGTGAACCCGAATGTGCTGGCGGGGATCATTGGGATCGATGAGTCGAAAGCGCAGGAGATCACAGCGCATCTGCGGCCGAATCCTACTCTTTACTTCGGATTCGATCAGGCCACGCTATTCCACGCCAACCCTTATCAACCGGTGGCGAACGCTTATCCGAATATCACGTTCAATTATCTGCATGAGCGCGACCATAAGCGAGAGTTGCGTACCGAAAGCGCGGAGAAGTCGACGCAGATCGCGACGACCAACCAGGCGGATTTGATACGAACGCTCGGCTTCGCATTGCGGTACGACTTTGTGCAGGTGCTGCAATCGAAGGCCATCCTCGCGCTGACGAGGGAAAATCTTACGTACTACGACGAGGTGCTGCGAGTAAGCGCGGACCGGTTGCAGGCCGGTGATATCGCGCAGGTGGATAACGACCGGCTGGTGCTGGGGCGGGTCCAGTATGAGTCGGACTACGAAGCGGCGGAGGTAAACCTGCGGACCTCGAAGCTGCAGTTGCTACAGCTATTGAACGACCGTACACCGCTGGATAAGTTCGATGTGACGGGACCGTTCGGCTTCAATGGAAAGCTGGACACGGTGGACATCTACCGGCAGAGCGCACTGGCCGGGCGGACGGATTTAATCGCGGCGACACAAGCAGTGGAGAAGGCGCGGGTGGACCATCGGCTGGCGGTCGCGAATGGATCGACCGATCCGACGTTCGGCGTGGACGCGGCGCATCAGCCGAATCCTCTCAATACGTATATCGGCGTGAGCATGAACATCCCGTTGCGGATCTTCGACCGCAACCAGGGCGAGAAGCTGCGAACGCAACTGGATATTGATCTATTGACGCGCAGGCAGGAGGCGGCGCGGGCGCAGGTGCTGGCGGATGTGGACTCGGCCTACACGACGGTGGAGAGCCAGCTGCGGTTGCTGCGGCCTTATCAAGACAAATACTTGAAGATGGCGCTGTCGGTGCGGGATACGATCTCATTTTCGTACCAGCATGGCGGCGCGTCGCTGCTGGATTTCCTGTCGGCGGAGAACGATTATCGCGGCGTGCAGCTTGGCTATATCAACCTTGTGGGCCAATACCTGACGGCGGCCGCGCAGCTGAACCAGTCCATCGGACGAGAGGTGCTCCAGTGAAGAATCGATGTGCGTACTCCGGGCTAGGCGTTGGATTGTTGCTGATGGCCGGGTGCGCGAAGAAGACAGCCGATCCGGCGGCGGAGGCTCCGCCCACGATGAAGGTTGAGCAGGCACAGGACGCGAATACGGTAAAGGTCGAGCACCCGGAGCAGTTTCCGGTGGCGGCGGCGGCGACGCAGATGACCGCGCCTTCGATGACCGTGACCGGACAGGTGCAGCCGGATGTGACGCGAGTGATCCCGGTGATCTCCCTGGCGTCGGGGCGCATTTTATCGATCCACGCGCATATCGGCGACATGGTGCATAAGGGGCAGCTGCTGTTTACGGTGCAGTCGAACGACATTGAGCAGGCCTACTCGGATTACCGCAAGGCGGTGGCGGACGAATTGCTGGCGCGCGCGCAACTGGATCGGGCGAAGCTGCTGCTCTCAAAGGGCGCGATCGCGAAGAGTCAAGTGGAGATCGCCGAGGACACGGAGAATAAGGCGCTGGTGGATGTCGAGGCCTCGCGGGAGCATCTGCGGGTGCTGGGCGTGACGAAGTTCGATCAGCCATCGGGCGCGGTCAATATCTACTCCCCGGCGACGGGCGTGATTATCGAGCAGAACATTACGCAGGCGGCGGGCGTAAAGACGCTTGACAACTCGCCGAACCTGTTTACCATCGCCAACCTGGACGATGTATGGGTAGTTTGCGATGTGTATGAAAACAACCTGGCGAACCTGTCGACCGGCCAGATGGCGGAGATTCACTTCGCGGCCTATCCCGACAAGGTGGTCACGGGACGCATTGGGGAGATCGATCCCATCCTCGACCCGAACATCCGCACGGCGAAGGTGCGCGTGCAGGTGCGGAATCCGGGCTTTATGAAGATCGGGATGTTTGTGACGGCGACGTTCCGCGGCCAGAAGCAGGAGGCGCACGTGGTGGTGCCGGCGACGGCGATCGTCCATCTGCACGACCAGGATTTTGTGTATGTATCGTCCGGCGGCGGAACCTTCAAACGTGTGCGCGTGGTCGGGGGCGATATGGTGCCGGGCGGCGGCCAGGTGGTGCGGACGGGATTGACGGGTGGCCAACAGGTGGCAATCAACGCGCTTGAACTCCAGAGCACGGTGGCGCAGTAATGGGTGGCGTCGTTGGATTCGCGCTGCGCAACCGCTTTCTTGTGCTCATCATGGCGGTGCTGCTATTCGCGTGGGGGATCATCTCGTTTCGTGCATTGCCGGTCGAGGCGTACCCGGACGTAGCCAACAATTACGTCCAGATCATTACGCAATGGCCGGGGCGGGCGGCCGAGGAGGTAGAGCAGCAGATCACCGTTCCGGTCGAAGTGCAGATGAACGGCATCCCGCACCTGACGCATCTGCGGTCGACGTCGCTGGCGGGCTTGTCGAGCGTGATGCTGATCTTCGACGATGAGTCGACGAACGACTGGAACCGCGAGAAGGTGCTGGAGCGGATCGCGGGCGTCACGCTGCCGACTGGGCTGCAACCGCAGATCGGGACGGACTGGAGTCCCGTCGGCCAGATCTACTGGTACACGCTGACGAGCACCAATCCGACCTACGACAACATGGCGTTGAAGTCGCTGGAGGACTGGACGCTGGAAAAGCAGTTCAAGTCCGTGCCGGGCGTGGTGGATGTATCGAGCTTTGGGGGCATCACGCGCGAGTACCAGGTGCGGCTCGATCCGGACAAGCTGGTCTCTTACGGGCTGACGATCGCGCAGGTGGAGCAGGCGCTGACGAGTAACAATGTCAACGCGGGCGGCAGCTTTATCGAGGAGGGGCAGCAACAGATCAATGTGCGCGCGGTGGGCTTGTTCACCAACGTCTACGACATTGAAAACACGTTGCTGAAGACGGTGAGCGGCACGCCGTTGCGGGTAAAGGATGTCGCGACGGTGCAGCAGGGCGCGAAGATACGGCTGGGGCAGATCGGCAAGGCGATCCGGCGAAACGATGGCGTGGTGGTCGATGACGGCGACGTGGTGGAGGGCATCGTGCTGCTGCAAAAGGGCGCTAATTCGGACGAGGTGCTGGCGGCCATTCATGAGAAAGTGATCGAGCTCAATGGCACCGAAGCGCAACCAGCCGAGCCGGGTGGTTTATTTCATCGGGCAAAGCCGGCGGTACAGGCGAAGCTCGGGTTGCTGCCGCCCGGTGTAAAGGTGGTGCCCTTTCTCGACCGTGACGACCTGGTTCACCTGACGACGCATACGGTGCTGCACAACCTGACCGAAGGCATCGTGCTGGTGATGATTATTCTGTTCCTCTTTTTGGGGAACGTGCGCGGCGCCATCATCGTGGCGCTGACCATTCCGTTTTCGCTGCTGTTCGCGTCGATTTGCCTGGATTTACGGCATATTCCGGCGAACCTGCTTTCGCTGGGCGCGCTGGATTTCGGCATGGTGGTCGATGGCGCCGTGGTGATGATCGAGAATATCGTCCGGCATATGAATCGGCCGCAGGAGAAAAGCCGGACAGCTATTGAGATTGTCGCCGAAGCGGCACATGAAGTGCAGCGACCGGTCTTCTACGCGATCGGCATTATCGTGACGGCGTATCTGCCGATCTTTACGCTGCAACAGGTGGAGGGTCGTCTGTTTCGTCCGATGGCGTGGACGGTGGCGTTCGCATTGCTGGGCGCGCTGATCTTCTCGATGTTTCTCGCGCCGGTACTGTCGACGTTCCTATTCAAAAACGGCGCGAAGGAGTGGCATAACCCCGTGATGAACTTCCTGACCAAGCACTACCGTTCGGCGGCGCTTTGGGCGGTGGAGTCGCGCTGGATTGTAGTAGGAGCGACGTGCGCGGGCCTGGTGCTGGCGGTTTTCCTGGCGGAAGGCGGCGCGATTGGGTCGGAGTTCCTGCCGCATCTCGATGAAGGCGCGATCTGGGTGCGCGGCACGCTGGCACCGAGCACGGGACCGGCGGAGGGTGTACGCGTGATGGCGACGGCGCGGCCACTGCTGGCCAGCTTTCCCGAGGTAAAGGATGTCATTAGCCAGGTAGGGAGGCCGGACGACGGCGTCGATACAACGGGATTCTTCGATACGGAGTACTTTGTCGATCTGAAGCCGAAAGCTGCGTGGCGTCCCGTCTTTCACGAGAACAAGGAAGAGCTGATCGCGGCGATGGACCGCGAACTGGAGAAGATGCCGGGGATCATCTGGAACTTCTCACAGCCAATCTCGGACAATATGGAAGAGGCGGTGAGCGGCGTTAAGGGCGAGCTGGCCGTGAAGGTGTACGGCGACGACCTGAAGCTGCTGGAGCAGAAGGGCGACGAGATCGTCGGCGTGATGAGCAAGATTAACGGCATTCAGGATCTGGGCCTCTTTCGCGTGATCGGGCAGCCGAACCTGAACTTTGTCGTGGACCGGATGGCGGCGGCGCGGTACGGGATCAATGTTTCGGATATTCAGGACGCCGTCCAGACCGCGGTGGGCGGTAACGCGGTGACGCAGGTATTGCAGGGCGAGGCGCGCTACGACGTGGTGCCACGCTACAGTCAGCTTTTTCGTAACAGCGCGGAGGCGATCGAAAATGTGCGGCTGGTTTCGCCTAGCGGAGAGCGTGTATCGCTGGCGCAGCTGACGAAACCGACGGTCGTCGACGGCGCGTCCGAGATCTATCGCGAAGGCAACTCGCGCTATGTGGCGATCAAGTACAGCGTGCGCGGACGCGATCTTGGCGGCGCTGTTGAGGAAGCCATCAACAAAGTGACGACGCAGGTAAAACTGCCACCGGGCTACACGCTCGACTGGGCGGGGGAGTATGCAAGCCAGAAGCGGTCGGCCGCCCGGCTGGCCATCGTGGTGCCGATTACGATCGGGTTGATCTTCTTCATTCTTTACACGATGTTCGGCTCGTTCAAATGGGCGATGCTGATTATGGCGAACATTGCGATTGCGCCGATCGGCGGTACTCTGGCGCTTTGGACGACGGGGACGAACTTCAGCGTATCGTCGGGCGTGGGCTTTCTGGCGCTGTTCGGCGTGTCGGTACAGACGGGCGTCATCATGCTTGAATACATCAACCAGATGCGGGTGCGCGGGCATACGGTGGAAGAGGCGGCGGTCGAGGGCGCGGTACTGCGGCTGAGGCCCATTATGATGACGATGCTCGTGGCCACGCTGGGCTTGCTGCCGGCGGCGACTTCGCACGGGATTGGGTCGGATTCGCAGCGGCCGTTTGCCGTGGTGATTGTCGGCGGGCTGATCTCGGATTTGATTATCAGCCTATTTTTGTTGCCTACACTCTATGTCTGGATTGCGCGCCCGGACGATGTCTTGCCCGCGCCGGAGATGGAGTTCGACGCCTAGACGCCGTTCTCCTTTACTATGAGGGCTGTTCCGCATTCACGGATGGGAGAGCGCTGTGGCTGAAGATCCATTGTTACGCACGCACCGGGAGCGCTTCGGCAACGAGGGTCTGGCATTCGGCGCGCCGGGCCGGGTCAATCTGATCGGTGAGCACACCGACTATACCGGTGGATTTGTACTGCCCATGGCGATCGACTTCCAAACGGTGGCGGCGGTGAGCGCGCGCGACGATGGGCAGGCGGTCTTCTACTCGGTGAATTATGAAGAGGAGAAACGCTTCGCGATCGCGAAGCAGACGCGGGCACCCGAGGGGCATTGGAGTGATTACCCGGCGGGCGTCCTGTGGTGCCTGGGGCAGGCGGGGATCACCGTCGGGGGCTTCAACATGACGCTTGCCGGCGACGTGCCGCTGGGCGCGGGGTTGAGTTCATCCGCTTCGGTGGAGGTAGCGACGGCAGTGGCGCTGCTGGTCCACGCGGGCGCGATGCTCTCCCTGGTGGAACTGGCAAACTTGTGCCGCCGGGCGGAAAACGAGTATGTGGGGGCGAAGAGCGGCATTATGGATCAGTTCATCGTCGCCGGCGGCGTGGCGGAGCGGGCCATGCTGCTGGATTGCCGAGCGCTGGCGTTTGAGCTGCTGCCCTTGCCCGGCGCGGTCAAAATCGTGGTCTGCAACTCCATGGTGAAGCACGCCGTCGCGACGGGCGAGTACGGTGATCGCCGCGATGAGGTGGAGCACGGGCAGGCGGTCGTGATCCGGCTGCGGCCCGGCGTGGCGATGCTTCGCGATGCATCGGTCGCCGATCTCGACGCGTGCCGCTCGGAGATGGGCGAGGCGAGTTTTCTGCGTTGCCGCCATATCGTAACCGAGAATGGACGTGTGCTGCGAGCGCGAGAGGCGCTGTTGGCGAGCGATATGAAGGCGTTCGGCGGGTTGATGGCCGAGGCCCATGCGAGCTTTCGGGACGACTTCGCGGCGAGCTGCGCGGAAGTGGATACGTTGGTGGGGATTGCAGCGCGACAGCCGGGGTGCTTCGGAGCGCGGATTACCGGCGGCGGTTTTGGGGGATGTACGGTGAACGTGGTCGAAGCTGACCAAGCTAACGCATTTGTGGATGCCGTAAAACATGAGTATGCCGCCGCGACCGGGATTGAGGCGGACTGTTTTGTATGTGAGGCGTCCGATGGGGCGCTGGCGCGGTTGGCACAGGAGGAGACGCGATGAACGCATTGGCTCAAGAGAATCCGCACCGGCGATGGAATCCGCTGAAGCGCGAATGGGTGCTGGTGTCGCCCAACCGGACGCAGCGGCCGTGGCAGGGACAGACGGAGGACGCGGCGGCTCCGGCTGGGCTCCAGTACGATCCAAATTGCTATTTGTGTCCGGGCAATGTGCGGGCGGGCGGCAAGCGGACGGACCAGTACACGAGCACGTTTGTCTTTGAGAACGATTATGCCGCGTTGAAGCTGGACTCGCCGATCTTCCATGAAGACGACGATGGCAAGGGGCTGCTGGTGGCGGAAGGCGAGAGCGGGACGTGCCGGGTCATCTGCTTTTCGCCACGGCACGATCTGACCCTGGCGAAGATGTCCGTGGCGGAGATTCGGCCGGTGGTCGATGTGTGGGCGGAGCAGTACAAAGAACTGGGTGGGCGCGACGACATCGCGTACGTGCAGGTATTCGAGAATCGGGGCGCGATGATGGGGGCGAGCAATCCGCATCCTCACGGGCAGATATGGGCGAGCCGGTCATTGCCGAATGAGATCGTGGCGGAGCTTGGCGGGCAAGGAGAATACTTCGAGAAGCATGGCGCGAACCTGCTGGTGGAATACGGGGCCATGGAGATCGCGGCGGGTGAGCGAATCGTGGCGCGGAACACGACCTTTCTGGCAGTGGTGCCGTTCTGGGCGGTGTGGCCGTTTGAGGTGCTGGTGCTTCCGACGGCGCGGCGGATGCGCGACTTGGAAAGCATGAACGATGCCGAGCGGGAAGACTTCGCGGCTATTCTGCGGGAGGTGACATCGACTTACGACCAGATCTTCAACGTGTCGTTTCCGTATTCGATGGGTTTGCATCCGGCTCCTCACGATGCCGAAGCGCATGAGGAGTGGCAGTTCCACGCGCACTTTTACCCGCCGCTGCTGCGTTCGGCGACGGTCCGGAAGTTTATGGTGGGGTATGAACTGTTAGGCTCGCCGCAACGGGATATTACGCCGGAGAGCGCGGCGGAGACGCTGCGGCAGGCGGCGGGACGACGATAGGAGCGGAATGAAGAGACTTGGCGTATGTTTGTGCGTTGCGGCGTTGGGCGTAGCCTGCGCGGCTCAGAATGTTCCGGAGCAGCCGGAGAAGTATCAGTGGCTGGAGGACGTATCGAGCGCGCGGTCGATGGACTGGGTGGCGGCGGAAAATAACAAATCGGCGAAGGTGCTGGAGGCCGATCCGCGCTTTTCGCGGCTGGAGGCGGCGGCGCTGAAGGTGCTGGAGTCGCCGGACCGGATCGCGACGCCCGTGTTTCGCGAGGGCGCGGTCTACAACACGTGGCAGGACGCCCAGCACGTGCGCGGCATTTTGCGGAAAACGACACTGGCCGATTACCTGACGGCCGATCCGCATTGGGCGCCGGTGATCGACTATGACGCGCTTGCCAAGGCGGACAACGAGAAGTGGGTGCAGAAGGGGCTGAACTGTTTGTATCCGGGCGACGGGCTTTGCCTGGTGGCGCTCTCGGCGGGCGGCGAGGACGCCGACACGCTGCGAGAGTTCGATCTCAAGACGGGCAAGTTCCGAAAATCCGAAGAGGGCGGCTTTGTGCTGCCGAAGTCTAAGCAGCGTGTGACATGGGTCGATCAGGACACGCTGCTGGTGGCGCGGGATTGGGGAGCGGGCACGATGACGACCTCGGGCTATGCGTTTGTGGTGAAGGTCTGGAAGCGCGGGCAGCCGCTTGACGCGGCGAAGGAGGTCTTTCGCGGCACCGCGGCGGACGTGAGCGCCGGCGCGGAGACGCTGCACGACGCACAGGGAAATCGGGTGGTGTTGCTGAATCGGCAGGTGAACTTCTTCGAAAGCGAGCTGTCGCTGTGGACGCCGGAAGGGGTGAAGCCGCTGGCACTGCCGCGCAAGAGCAGTGTCAACGGTCTGCTGCATGGACGGCTGATTGTGACGCTGGATGAGGATTGGCAGATTGGCGGCAATCGGTTTGCGCAGGGTTCGGTGGTGTCGATGGACCTGGCGGCGGTGAAGCGCGACCCGGCGCATCTGGTGGCGTCCACCATCTTCGCGCCTACGGCCGAGGAGTTCGCGCAAGAGGTCGCGGTAACGCGCGACAAGCTGGTGCTGACGACGCTGGCGCACGTGCAGGGCAGGGCTTATGTCTACAGCGTCGCGGACGCGGGATGGACGCGGGCAAAGCTGAACGTGCCGGAGAACATCACGGTGGATATTGTCTCGGCCAATCAGTCGGACGATAAGTTCTTTCTACGATTGACCGGTTTTCTGACGCCTTCGTCGCTGATGCTGGACGACGGCGCGGGCACGGAGTTGAAGGTGGCGAAGACGCTGCCGCCGCAGTTCGACGCGACGGGCGAGAAGGTCGAGCAGCTTGAGGCGACTTCCAAAGATGGGACGAAGGTACCCTACTTTGTAGTGCATCGGGCCGATTTGAAGTACGACGGCTCGAACCCGACGCTGATGGGCGCGTATGGCGGGTTCCAGGTCTCGGAGACGCCGCAATATTCGGGTTTGACGGGTAAGCTGTGGCTGGAGCGTGGCGGCGTGTATGTGCTCGCGAATATTCGCGGTGGCGGCGAGTTTGGGCCGGCCTGGCATGAGGCCGGTTTGAAGACGCACCGGCAGCGCATCTACGACGACTTTGCGGCGGTGGGCGCGGATCTGGTGGCACGCAAGATCACCTCACCGCATAAGCTGGGCATTGTGGGCGGCTCGAACGGCGGTTTGCTGATGGGCGTCGAGATGACCGAGCATCCGGAGATGTGGCGGGCGATCGTAATTCAGGTGCCGCTACTGGATATGCTGCGGTTTGAGCACATCGCGGCGGGCGCGTCGTGGGTGGGTGAGTACGGGACGGTCGGGGTGCCGGAGGAGCGGCGATTTCTGGCGACGATCTCGCCCTACAACCAGCTGAAGCAAAACGTGACTTACCCGGAGCCGCTGATCTTTACGACAACGAAAGATGATCGCGTGGGACCGGTCCATGCGCGCAAGTTCGCGGCGCGGATGGAGGAGTTCGGCAAGCCGTTTTTCTACGACGAAATCGTCGAAGGCGGGCACGGCGCGGGCGCGGACCTGAAGGAGCAGGCGAAGACCTGGGCTACACAGTACACCTACTTAAGTCGGAAGCTGATGGATTGATCAAAGGACGGCCTATGCGATTCCCCATATGGGGAGCGGTATTCGGTAGCCTTCTCATTGCTTCTATTTTGTGGGACAGGAACCGGCGAACGGTCCACCCAAGCCGGATGCTTCGGGGATCTATCGCGCGGGCGGCGGCGTGGCGGCACCAAAGCTAATTGGTACGGTTGAACCCGAGTTTTCGGAGCAAGCTCGCAAGAAGAAGCTTTCAGGCGTCTGCCGATTATCGTTTGTTGTCAATACAAACGGTCATGTGGGAGAAGTTAGAGTTACTCATTCCATTGCGGACGATTATCCACCGAAGCTGCGAAAGGCGGCGCAGTCGATGGATGAAAAAGCGATCGAGGCGGTTAGACAGTATCGGTTCGAGCCGGCGAGTTACGAGGGCAAACCCGTTCCCGTGTGGTCGGCGGTGGATATCAATTTTCAGATTTACTAGCTTTCGATTGGGTCGGGGCCGCGGGTGGGTTTGGGCGGCGGGGAAAGCTTGACGGGGTTGCCCGTTTTTGCGGAGCGGTAGATGGCTTCAACGATGCGCTGGTCCTGGAGGCCCTCTTCGCCGGGGGTATGAGGCTGAAGGTTGTTCTGGATGCAGACGCTCATGTGGTCGATCTCGGCCGCGAACTGGTCGACGGGCTTGATGGTGGGCTGCATGAGGGTGTTGTGACCGTCTTCAAGGCGGTTGATTAGGAGCTTGAGGCCGTTGTAGGGAAAGGCGGGGTTGAGTTCGGCCCAGGCGCTTGCGCCTTCGAGGCGGAAAAATCCGGAATTATGGGCGGCATAGCCTGTATTGCACGAGGCGAGCAGGCCGGAGGGGAAGCGCAGCGTAAACGAGCAAGTCGCTTCAACTTCGGCGAAGCGCGAGTCGTCCTTGGGCTGAAAGGTGGTGCCCCAGACTTCGGTGGGCTCTTCGCCGGAGAGGAAGCGGGCCGCGTTGAGGCAGTAGATGCCCACATCGGGGAGGCAGCCGCCGCCCGCGAGGGCGAGCTTCTGGCGCCACTGATTGGGGTCCCCCTGGTTTTGGGAGTGGGTAGCAATAAAGGAGCGGAGCGGGCCGAGTTTGCCGTCGCGGACCATCTTAACGACGGCGCGGTTCATGGGCTCGTACTGCTGACGATAGGCGATCATCAGCTTGACGTTGGCGGCGGCGCAGGCGGCGATCATACGCTCGCAGTCGCGGACGGAGGTAGCCATGGGTTTTTCGCAGAGGATGTGCTTGCCGGCTTTGGCTCCGCGCTCGGTGAACTCGGCGTGTTGGCTATTGGGCAGCACAATGTAAATGGCTTGAACGTCGGAGTTTTTGGCCAGGTCGTCGTAGTTGCGGTAGTTGTAGATCGCGGAGTCTTTGATACCGTATTGGTCGGCGATCTTCCCGGCCTTCGCGGCGTCGCCGGAGACGAGGGCGACGGGTTTCGAGTATTTGCAGGAGCCGAAGGCCGGAAGGATTTCCTTGAGGGCAAGATCGCCGAGGCCCACAATGGCGTAGCCCACGCGGCTGGACGGTGCTTCGGCGGGCACGGGAGATTTTTCCGGGCCTTCCGTTGCGGTGTTATGGAGGGCTGGAAGGTCGATAGCGTCTTGCTGGTTGGGCTTCTGCTGGATTTCGGATGCCAGGGCGGTGGATGCCAGGGCGGCGGCGGTTGAATTGAGGAAATTGCGACGGTTCATGGAGCGATGGGATGCGGATTAGGTCAACGTGGGTAGCTTGTGCGGCGGGTAGTTAAAGCAGCGACAAAAGGTCGAGCGTGAGTCTTGCGCGCCGGTCCTTAGTTGGAGGATGGGATTAGCGCGGGTTGCCCCGGTTGGGGCGGGAGGTCGGGAAGGTCGGGGTCGACAGGGATGACCTGGGTGACGGGCATGGCGGCGAGAATAGGGAGTTCAGCCTGGACCTGAGCCCAACGGCGCGGGTCTTTTTTGGTGGCGATAGGAGCGGTGGGGTCGGCGTAGTAGGCAGCGATGTCAGCCTTAAGGCCGGGTGGAATGGCGTAGGCGGGTGTAATGGTGACTTCGTGGAGGAGCAGGGCGTAGGTGGTGTCCGTGAGCAGATAGCCGCCGGGCTGGACGGGAGCGCCGGTGTCGAGGTCTTTGTCGGCGAGAAAGCGATTGCCGGTGCCCATGCGGCGGATCTGGCGGCGAAGCTCGGTGAGCGTGAGATTGACGCTGCGGACGTAGTCATCCTCGGCGGCGGGGGTGGGGCCTTTGATAGACAGGACCTTGAGCGCGCCGATCTTAGGCAGGATGAAGATGAAGGCGGCGAGCAGATGGGTACCGGGACCGGCGGTCTTGCGATATTGACTCCAGCCATTGTCGAAGTCGGCTTGAGTCAGCTCTTTTCGGAGGGTATCAAGATCGGGGCCGGGAGTGTCCGGCGGCATGGAGTGGCGATGAAGAACGGTCTCGGCATAAGCGACGCGGGGTAAGAGGCGGCGGACGGCGAAACGGTAGCCGCGCAGGGTAATGCGGTTGCGGCGTGAG
The DNA here is from genome assembly GCA_964246805.1 of uncultured Acidobacteriaceae bacterium. Classification (GTDB taxonomy): domain Bacteria; phylum Acidobacteriota; class Terriglobia; order Terriglobales; family Acidobacteriaceae; genus Edaphobacter. The sequence goes on along the minus strand of CAXTRY010000038.1, from coordinate 10,306 downwards.
CCGTAGTTCGCGCCAAGGCCATAGGTTTCGTAGTAGGCGACGGCGAGCTGGTGAGTGGGAACGGCCAAGCCAATGTGCTTGAGGTAGGCGGCGGGAGCGAAGCGATGTTTGGAGATGCCGTCGATATCGAAGGCGAACTCGGCCTGGACGTGGGCGTGAGGGTTTTCGGCATAGTTGACGTTGGGGCCGAACTTCGCGCCGAGCTTCGGGAACTCCATGGCGACGGCGCGATTGGTGGCAAGGGGATGGCCGATGGTGTCGCCCACATAGTGGGAGAGGGCACCGATGGCGAAGGCGAGTTCGTCGGCGTTCGTGGCGTGGCGGAAGAGGGAGGCGACGAAGTCTCCGGTACGGACGTAGTGGGTAAGGTCGGAGAAGAACATGTTACCCGCGGGGTAGTAGCCGAGATCCTGGATGGCGCAGCCGCCGTAAGCATAGGCGTGAGCTTCGAGGAGTTGGGCCTCGGTCAGCCCGGGATAGCGGGAAAGCAGCAGCGGCCGAATCGAATCTTTCCAGGTGAGGTCGATCAGCTGCTCGTGAGTGAGCACGGAGTAGGAGCGGGCTGGAAGGGCAAGCGAGAGGAGAGCGAGCAGGAAGACGAGGAAGCGGGTTGCCGGTTGGCGTTCATTGACTATCGGTTGAGGCATAGGGTTCTCAGGTGCTGTTCTACTCTATCGTCTCGCACACAGAAAACCCCACCCCCGGCGACAGAAGACTGTCTTGAAGAGGTGGGGTATCCGCTTGGAGGAGTCTAGTTGTGAGACTCGTCGCTGAAGAGCATAAAGGACCGGCCGCCAACGATAACCTTTTCAGTGGCTGGTTTGTTGACGAAGGGATCTTCGATGTTTTCAGTATCGATGACCTGGCACCAGGGCTTGCCGGCGGGCGAAGGCGGAAGAGTGAACTCGACACCGTCCTGAGCGGCGTTGACGACGATAAAGAAGCTGTCGTCTTTGACAGGCTTGCCTTCATCGTCGGTGACCTGGAGGGTCTGTCCATTGAGCAGGACGCCGACAGACCGGTTCCACTCCGTATTCCAGACCTCGTCCGGTACCTCATTGCCGTCCGTGTTGTACCAGGCTACATCGCGTTCGACGATGTCCTTACCACGCTTGCGGATTTCGCGGTCCTGGAAGAACTTGCGGCGGTGCAGGTTGGGATGTTCGAGGCGTAAGTGGATCAGCCGGCTGGTGAAGTCGCGCAGGCGCTTGCGCGGTTCGTCGAGCTCCCAGTCATACCAGGTAAGCTCGTTGTCCTGGCAGTAACAGTTGTTATTGCCCATTTGAGAGCGAGCTACCTCATCGCCGCCCGCGATCATCGGGACGCCTTGCGAAAGAAGGAGAGTCGCGAGGAAATTTCGGGTCTGGCGCTCGCGAAGATTGTTGATGGCGGGGTCGTCCGTTGGGCCTTCGGCACCCATGTTCCACGAGTCGTTGTCGTTGGCGCCGTCGTTATTGTCGTCGTCGTTGGCTTCGTTATGCTTTTCGTTGTAGCTGACAAGGTCGTCGAGCGTGAAGCCATCGTGCGCGGTGATGAAGTTGATGCTGGCATAAGGCTTGCGACCGTCGAACTGATAGAGGTCCGAGGAACCGGTAAGGCGGTTGGCAAAGTCGGAGAGCATGCCGGAGTCGCCCTTCCAGAAGCGTCGGACCGTGTCGCGATACTTGCCGTTCCACTCCGCCCAAAGGACGGGGAACTGGCCGACCTGGTAGCCGCCGTCGCCTACATCCCATGGCTCGGCGATAAGCTTTACGTCGGCCAGGGTGGGGTCCTGGTGAATGGTGTCGAAGAAGGAAGAGAGCTTCGAGACCTCGTGCAGTTCGCGAGCGAGAGTGGAGGCGAGATCGAAGCGAAAGCCGTCGACGTGCATCTCGGTGACCCAGTAGCGGAGCGAGTCCATGAGCAGCTTGAGAACTTGCGGATTGCGGACATTGAGCGTGTTGCCGGTACCGGTGTAATCCATGTAGTAGCGTGGATTGCTTTCGAGCTGCTTGTAGTAGGTGGTGTTATCCACGCCTTTCAAGCTGAGGATGGGACCCTTCTCGTTGCCCTCGCAGGTGTGGTTGTAAACCACGTCGAGGATGACCTCGATGCCCGCCGAGTGGAGGCATTTCACCATCTGTTTGAACTCGGCGACCTGGCCGCCGGTATCGCCCGAGGAGCTGTAGCGAGACATCGGCGCGAAATAGCCGAGAGTGTTGTAGCCCCAATAGTCGGTGAGTCCTTTGTCGACCAGGTGGCCTTCGTCGATGAAGTGGTGGATGGGAAGGAGTTCAACGGCCGTGACGCCGAGCTTCTTGAAGTAGTCGATACTGGACTGGTGAGCGAGACCGGCATACGTGCCGCGTAGATTCTCGGGGATGCGTGGATTACGCTTGCTGAAGCCTTTGACGTGGACCTCGTAGATGACAGAGTCGGCGAGCGGCGTCTCCGGCGGGCAGTCACCATCCCAGTTGAACTTGGGGTCGATGACGACAGACTTAGGGACGCCGGCGGCTGAATCCTGGATGTCGATCTTGGTGTCGTCGCCGGACATCAAGTCGTAAGGAAAAATGGGTGCCTTCCAGTCGACCTGGCCGGAGATGGCCTTGGCGTAGGGATCGACGAGGAGCTTGGCGCGGTTGAAGCGTTTGCCTTCCTCGGGTGCCCAGGGACCGTCGACGCGGTAGCCGTAAAGCTGGCCGGGTTTGATGTCGCGGATCAGGCCATGCCAGACGAGGGCGGTATGCTCGCGCAGGGTGACGCAGTCAGTCTCTTTGCCGTCGGCGTCGAAGAAGCAGACATCGATCTGAGTGGCGTGTTCGGAAAAGATAGCAAAGTTGGTGCCTTTGCTGGAGGCGGTCGCGCCCAGGGGATAAGGGCGTCCAGGTAAAAGTGTGCGGTTCATCTCTGCTTGGATGCGTGAAGGGATTGGGCGTTGTGCGGAGCCTGTGTGAATGGTTTGCGTCGATTCCAAGCAAGGAAGGTTCTTTTGATGACAGTCGCTAAAGTCAGCGGGTGGTGTAGGTCGTGTCGAAATCGGGGCCGAAGTAGCAGCGCTCGACGAGCATGCAGAAGATATGTTCGAGAGCGAGATGGGATTCCTGGATGTTCATGGTGACGTCCGAGGGGACGGCGAGGAGGTGATCGCAGACCGCGGCCATCTTGCCCCCACCCCGGCCGGTGAGGCCGATCGTCGTGATGCCCTGTTGTTTGGCCTGGGCGATGGCCTTGAGGAGGTTACGCGAGTTACCGGAGGTGGAGATGGCGAGAAAGAGGTCGCCCGGCTGGCCGATGGCTTCAATCTGGCGGCTGAAGCTGTCGTCATAGCCGAAGTCGTTGCCGATGGCGGTAAGGATGGAGGAGTCCACCGTAAGGGCAAGGGCGCGTAATGCGGGACGGTTGACGGTGAGGCGGCCGACGAACTCCGCGGCGAGGTGCTGGGCGTCGGCGGCGGAGCCTCCATTGCCGGCGATGAGGAGCTTGCGGCCGGCGTGCATGGCGGCGGCGGTCTGCTCGGCGATGGCCACGAGAGTGTCGTGAGTGACGGGGTCGGCGAGGACGGCTTGCATGGTGGCGATGGATTGCGCGAGCTGGTGGCGGACGATGTGTTGCATGGGGGCCTCCGTGCCAAGTATACGAGGATGACAGTAGGATGGCTGACGAGGTGTGACGATGAGGCTTTGGTTGGCGTTGATGATGGGGCTGAGTTTGGGGATGGGAGCGCAGACGGTGGTGTCGCTCTGGCCGGAAGCTGCGCCTGGAGCATTGGGAACGTCCGAGGCGGATAAGCCGTCGATCATGGTTTACCTGCCCGTGGTGGCCAATGCGACGAAGACGGGGGTGGTGATTGCTCCGGGAGGCGGGTATCAGAATCTGGCGATGGATCATGAGGGGATACAGGTGGCGCGCTGGTTGAATGAGCGCGGCGTGGCGGCGTTCGTGCTGAAGTATCGACTGGGGCCGAAGTATCATCATCCGGTGGAACTGGAAGATGCACAGCGGGCGATCCGACTGGTGCGTGCTCATGCGGCGGGCTATGGCATGGCGTCGGATCATCTGGGAATGTGGGGATTTTCAGCGGGGGGGCACCTTACGGCAACGGCGGGGACGAAGTTCGACGCGGGGAAGCCGGGGGCCGCGGACACGATAGAACGGCAGAGCAGCCGCCCGGACTTCCTCATCCTGGCGTATCCGGTGATTACCATGATGGCGCCGGAGGTGCATCGAGGGTCGAAGTTGAACCTGCTGGGCGAGCATCCAGGTGCGGCGTTGATGAAGAGTTTGTCGGCCGAGCGGCAGGTGACGCCGCGGACGCCGCCTTCTTTCTTGTTTGCGACGACGGACGACAATGTGGTGCCGGTGCGTAACAGCGTGATGTTTTACGACGCGCTGGTGAAGGCGAGGGTGCCGGTGGAAATGCATCTGTTCCAGCATGGATCTCATGGGGTGGGACTCGCGCCGAATGATCCGGTGCTGCGACTTTGGCCGGAGTTGCTGATCGCGTGGATGCGGGCACGGGGATATGCCGCCCCGGCTTTGTAAAAAGATAGAAAAGATTTATGAACTTTTGTGTAGAGTAGGTCTATCGCAGCAGGCAGTCTGGATGATTGACCCTCTAGCCGGTAAGACTCGCGGCTTGCTGGAAGTGTCTTCTCTGCTTGACGGCGATTAATCTAAGCGGGTGACTGTCTATGGGAAAGTTGCGGTCTTTCTGGGTTGGATGTCGCTGGATTGTGCTCACGATGGTTCTGGTGGGAATGCCGGGAGCGAGCGCGTGGGCGCAGACGGCGGCGACGGCCTCAACGGACCGGATCGCGGCGCTTGAGAAGCAGGCGGGCGACAATGCGACGGCGATCGCGGCGGCGCAGACGGCCGGCGATAATGCCTGGATGCTGGTGTCGGCGGCGTTGGTGCTCATGATGAGCGGACCGGGGCTGGCACTGTTTTACGGCGGCCTTGTGCGCCGGAAAAATATCCTGGGCACGATGATGCAGACCTTCGCCATGATGGCGGTCATCACGGTGCTATGGGGGCTGGTGACCTACTCGCTGGCGTTTGGGACGGGGAACGCGTTTATCGGGGGGCTGCATAACGCATTTCTTCATGGCGTGGGCTTATTGCCGGATAAAGACTACGCGGCGACGATTCCCTTGCAGACGTTCATGGTGTACCAGTTGATGTTCGCCATTATTACTCCGGCGCTGATTACGGGAGCGTTCGCGGAGCGGATGAAATTTTCAGCGATGCTGGTATTCATGGTGCTGTGGGCGGTGATCGTGTATAGCCCGATGGCGCACATGGTGTGGGGCAAGGGTGGGCTGCTGAACGCGGCGCTGGGTGGCAGGTTTCCGACGCTGGACTTCGCGGGCGGGACGGTCGTTCACGTGACGTCGGGAGTGTCGGCGCTGGTGACGGCGCTCTACCTGGGCAAGCGGCTAGGCTATCCCAAGGTGCCGATGCCGCCGCATTCGGTGGTGTTGAGCTTTATCGGGGCTTGTCTGCTGTGGGTGGGCTGGTTTGGGTTCAACGCGGGTTCGGCCCTGGGCGCGGGGACGCTGGCGACTTCTGCGTTTGTGGCGACACACTTCGCGGCAGCCTCGGCGGCGGTAGGCTGGGGCGCGGCGGAGTGGCTTCGGCAGGGCAAGGTGTCGGCGCTGGGAGCAATTTCGGGCTGCGTGGCGGGGCTGGTGGGGATTACGCCGGCGGCCGGGTTTGTAACGCCCATGTCCGCGCTGTGGATTGGGCTGATCGTGGGGGTGGGCTGCTATCTGATGGTGGTCAAGGTGAAGTCGGCATTCGGGTACGACGACTCGCTCGACGCGTTCGGCGTACATGGAGCTGGCGGGACGATAGGCGCGATCCTAACTGGCGTGTTCGCGAACAGCGCGATCAATCCGATCTTCGGCGCGGGTAAGGCGACGGGGCTGTTGGAGGGAAACGGGCATCAGCTTGTAAACCAGTTTGCCGGCATTGCAATCGCGTGGGGAATCTCGATTTTGGGGACGCTGATGATTTTGTTTGCGGTCGATAAGACGATCGGGCTGCGGGTGAGTGAAGAGGCCGAGCGCGAAGGGTTGGACCTGTCGCAACATGGCGAAGAAGGCTACGATTACGCGCATTGAGACAACGTGTAGGAGTAAGGGTATAGGGTGTAGCAGGCGAGAGGCCGAAGGAGTCTTGGGATGCAGAAGATTGAAGCGGTGATTCAGCCCTCGAAGCTGGATGCGGTGAAGGACGCGCTGGTAGAGGCGGGGGTTTCGGGAATTACGATTCTCGAAGCGCGAGGGCACGGGCGGCAGAAAGGGCATACGGAGTTCTACCGGGGACGGGAGTATTCGGTGGATCTGCTGCCGAAGGTGAAGCTGGAACTGGTAGTGGCCGACGAGATGGTCGAACGCGCGCTGGAGGCGATCATCCGCACGGCGCGGACGGGCAAGATCGGGGATGGCAAGATCTTCATCTCGAAGATCGATGAGGCGATCCGGATTCGTAACGATGAGCGCGGAGAGATCGCGCTGTAGACCGCGCTATAGACCGCATCAAATCTCGTCATCGGTCTGGCTGTAGGCGGTAAGCATTTCACGGCGAATCCCCATGGCGAATGAGTTTCCACAAAACGATATACGGGAACGCTACCAGCGTGGGATGGTTGCGATCCGGCGCGCTTACGACGCGGGAGAAGCGGGTTGCGCTTCCATTGCGGCACGGGCGGTTCTCGTGGATGAATTGGTGCGGGAGCTCTGGCCGGGAACGGCGGGGGTCGCGCTTGTAGCGGTCGGAGGGTATGGGCGGCGGGAGCTGTTTCCATTTTCCGATGTCGATCTGCTGTTCCTGCTGAATGCGAAGGTGGCGGAAGAGGAAGTCAAGGAGGCGATCCGGCGCGTGAGCCAGGAGCTTTGGGATGCCGGGATCCGGCTCTCGCCCGCGACACGGAAGCTGGCCGAATGCGGGAAGTTCGATCAAAGCGTACCGGAGTTTACCTTGTCGCTGCTGGACCATCGGCATGTGGCGGGAAGCGCCGAAGTCCATGGGCACCTAGCAGAGCAGGTGTTGCCGCGATTGCTGCAGCGAGAGCAGAAATCGATCTCCGGCACTCTGGTCGCGATGACGCAAGAACGCCACGGAAAGTATGGCGACACGCTGTTTCATTTGGAGCCGAATATAAAAGAGTGTCCAGGCGGGCTGCGGGACATCCATGTTTGCCGATGGATGGACAAGCTGCACGGGAAGGGCGCGATCCGTGGCGTGGACGAAGAGTTCGGCGAGGCGGAGGAGTTCTTTGCGCGGCTGCGCTGCTTTCTACACTACCGGCATGAGCGGGACGACAATACACTGGACTGGCAGACGCAGGATATGGCGTCCGGAGCGCACCTCGGCTTGCGAGAAAGCGCCGAGGCGGAACAGCCGGATGCGGCTTACTGGATGCGGGTTTACTTTCGCCATGCCCGGACAGTGGAACGGCGAGTAAAGCAATTATGGTTCAAGGTGCCGGCAGCGGAGAGTACGACTAGCCGTCTTCGAACATTCAAGCTGAAGCGGCCCATGGAACCGGTGCGGCATGGTTATCGGGTGGAGCATGGCCGCATAGCGCTAGAAGCCGTGGCGAGCGGCGGGGAGCGGTCTGATCCCGCCCGCGACCCGGACGTCGTGTTGCAGCTAATGGCGGAGATAGCCGCCACGGGTTCCCGTCTTGAGCCCGTGTCCGAAGAGCGGCTTTCGCGGGCGCTGCCGTTTCTTTCGTCGCAAATCGAGGAGGGGGCGGCTGTCTGGTTGCCGGTGCGAACAATTCTCGGCGCGCGCCATGCCGGCGAAGCATTGCGAGCGATGCACGCAATCGGGCTGCTGGAACTGCTTATCCCGGAGTTCCATGGAATCGACGCGCTGGTGATTCGCGACGCTTATCACCGGTATACGGTGGATGAGCATACGTTTGTAGTGATCGATACGCTGCACGATTTGGCGGCTCCGGCAGCCGCTAGTTCGAGCGAGTGGACATTGAAATTCAGCGCGATGCTGCGTGACCTGGCGCATCCGGAGCTACTGTATCTGGGCGCCCTGCTGCACGATACGGGCAAAGGCCGGAACTCGGGCGCTCACGCGGCGGAGAGTGTCGCGCTGGCGCGCGGGGTATTGGCGAGACTGGAGCTTGACAGCTACGAGGTCGGGTTGGTGCTGGGGCTGGTTGAGAACCATCTGGAGATGTCCGCGGCACTGCGACGAGACATCTTCGACGCGGAGACGGTGCGGGTGTTCGCGGGCAAGGTGGGGACGCCGGAATTGTTGCGGATGTTGACGCTGTTTACCTATGCGGACATCAACGCCGTCCATCCGGACGCGCTGACCCCGTGGAAAACGGAGAATATCTGGCGGTTGTATATGGCGACGGCAAACTTCCTCGACCGGAGCGTGGATGAGGAGCGGGTGACCGCGACGGCGGAGAGCGATCTGGTGCACCGGGTGGCGGCGTTGCTGCCATTGGAGCGCGAGGCGATCGGGAGCTTTCTTGAGGGCTTTCCGGAGCGATACCTGCGGACGAGGACCCCGGAACAAGTACGGGCGCACTACTTACTGTCGAAGCGGTTCGGCGACGATCCGGTGCAGATGGAGTTTCGCTACGCGCCGGGAATGAGCGAGATCACGCTGGTGACCCCGGACGCTCCGCTGCTATTCGCGACGATGGCGGGCACGCTCGCCGCATGGGGCATGAACATCGTGACGGCTGACGCATTTGCGAACCGGCGTGGGATTGTGATCGACAGCATGAGGTTTATCGATGGCTTCCAGACCTTGGAGATGAATGCCTCTGAACGCGACCGGCTGGTGGGAACCATGCATGACGTGGTGTCGGGTACGCTTCCGCTGGACACGCTGCTCAAAGGACGCCGTCGCGCGTCGAAGAGAGCACCGATGGTTGTGGTTACACCGAAAATTGAATTCGACGATACCGCGTCCACGCACAGTACGCTGCTTCAGGTGGTGGCGCAGGATGGTCCAGGCCTGCTGCGGACGCTAAGCGTAACTCTGGCAAATTGCGGGTGCAATATCGAGGTGGCGTTGGTGGACACCGAAGGCGAGATGGCGATTGACGTGTTTTACCTAACCAAAGAGGGGAAAAAGCTAGGGGCTAACGATCAGAAACAGCTCGGATCCACGTTGGAAAGAGCGATAGGAATGAAGGAGATCCGAACGGAGCCGATGAAGCAGGGGCAGGCATGATTCGGCGTGGGAGGTACAACCTGCGATACAAAATGGACATCTCTTGATTTTGCAACCACTTCTAGATGCGTTTTTAACGCTTGTGGCTCTATAGTTGATTTTATGAGTACATCTCCCTTAGAAACAACGAGCAACGGGCGGCCGGTGGACGGTCCAGGTAAGAGCGACCGCTACTTTTTCGGTGCTCTGGATAGTTTCGGCAAAAATCAAGAGAAGTTAGAAGAGGTTGATTGGGGTGCCGACCAGCCGGAAGGCATTGTTCTGGCGTCGCTTGACGCGGCGGTAAACTGGGTTCGCAAAAACTCTGTTTGGCCTATGACGTTCGGTTTGGCGTGCTGTGCGATCGAGATGATGTCGATGGGTGGATCGCGATATGACATCGCTCGTTTTGGGGCGGAGGTTTTTCGGCCATCGCCTCGGCAGAGCGATCTGATGATTATCGCTGGACGCGTATCGCAAAAGATGGCCCCTGTCATCCGCCGATTGTACGAGCAGATGCCGGAACCGAAGTGGGTGATCTCGATGGGGGCTTGCGCGACCTCCGGAGGCGTTTTCAATAACTATGCTTTATTGCAAGGGGTAAACCAGATCATCCCGGTCGATATATATGTGCCCGGATGCCCGCCGCGGCCTGAACAGCTGCTGTACGCGATTACATTATTACAGGAGAAGATTCAGCAGGAAAGGGGAACTCTCCGCAAAACTCTAAACCTGGCCTAGGATGTTTGTTATTTGTATGTACCGAGATCTCTGCCTGATAACCGGTGTGGCAAAACATAGCCATGTAAAGCGCATCTTTGTAACAAGTTTTCTATCGTGGTCCCCGTAAAGAAATATATGCCGGATTCGGCAATAATTACGGTAAACTTCATCGGAACATAAAGAATGTAGCGCAAGGCCCATCTAACGGCACTTGTGAGAGAAGTAATTCAGTGGAGGACAGTCGAATGGTTTATCGCCCGTTACAAAGTTTTGGCCGGTTTGTACTGGCTGCATGCGCAGTCAGCCTGGCTGCGAGCGCAGGTGCGCAGACCGCGCCCGGCCCCACCCCCCCGCCAGCGGGCCCGAACGCTTCACGAGTCGACCTCTTTGTGGGATACTCCTACTT
>CAXTRY010000037.1:0-24025 GCA_964246805.1 uncultured Acidobacteriaceae bacterium | reverse complement strand
GGCCAATACATGGGTGCCCCACCTTCGGCACGGTCGTATCGTGCCTAAGGTGGGTTGGGGGCGGCGACGGTCCACGGAAGCGTAATCTTGGTATCGGTGGAGACTGGTGGGCATGGGGCGGACGTCTGCCGAAGAGATTGGTGGCACCACACCCACCTTAGCGACGATGAGACCGTCGCGAAGGTGGGGCACCCGGTAGGAGCGCATTGACTTGCGCACGGCTTGCTCCTAGTCTAAGAGGCATGGAAGTCGAAATATCGCCTCAACGCCATGCTGAGCTAAACGACTACGCGCAGCGTCACGGGCAAAACGCCGCTGCGGCTCTCGATGAAGTGCTGGCTGCCGCTTTGGAGTGGGAGCGGCTGGACTTCCACGAAGCGGTTGAAGGCATTCGTCTTGGCTATGAAGACATGAAAGCCGGGCGTATGCAACCAGCCGAAGAGATGTTCGAGGAATTGCGTGTGAAGCATGCGCTTCCGCGTTGAGACCACGGCGCGGGCAAAGCAGGACCTGGACGACATTCTGATATGGCTGCTGGCGCGGCAGGCTGGTGACGCCGGGTTGCGGTGGTTCCAGGGACTGCGCGATGCGGTGGCGTCTCTCAACCAGTCACCGGGCCGCTGTCGATTGGCCCCCGAGGACGAGGTGTTTCCCTTCGAGGTTCGTGAACTGAGATACGGGAAGAAGTTCGATGTATACCGTATTTTGTTCACCGTGGAAGGGGATACGGTAACCATTCTGCACATCCGGCATGGCCGACGGGCGCACCTCAGTTCGAACTGACGGTCGTTTGTGATTGCTGGAACCCACCTTAGCGACGATGAGACCGTCGCGAAGGTGGGGCAACCGGCTATTCTTCTGGGCGGTCGATGCCGAACTCCTCTTTGAGTTGAAGCACGATGTCTCCAGAGGCTACGTCTGGGCCATTGAGCCTCTTTCTCGGTTGGAAGAGAGGGAGCTCTTCTTTGGACGCAGTAGAGAACGTAGCTCCTCCGGGTTGACACCTGTTTGCGAAGAGAACATCAGTTCGGCTCTGTCTTCAAGAGGATCATGGACCACGTCCATGAACGAGAGTCCCTGAAACCGAGTTATGACGAGTTTTCCATCTGGGTTGAGGTATTGATTATTGCCCGCCTGACCCATTTCCAAAGCGCGTTCGTAAGCATGATCCGGGGAGTCCGCTTTCATTAAGGTGAGATTGCGCCAGATCATGTTGCGGGGGTCATCCTCAACCGTGAGTTCCTGGACGATTTCGGCGAGATACCATTCGGCATCTTCGGGTACAAATCCCATGTTGAAGTCCTTAACTCCGATCATAAGCGGGTGCCCCACCTTCGGCATGGTTTCATCGTGCCTAAGGTGGGTTTGCGTCCGCAACCACACGCTCATATGCCACGGCTCTCCCGAAAAGTGGCTGCACCACTTTCGGTGCACACCAAAATCGGTTGATCTACCCATAACTTCTTTGTTTTGTTAGATCACCTGATCAAAATCGAAAAAGTTGGCTTGGCTATAACCGGCCGATCTCGCGGAGGGCGGGATAGAGTTTGCGGTACTGGCTGTAGGCGCGGTCCATGGTTTCGGCGTGTTGCGGGGGGATGGTTTGGGCGACGCGGATCGTGGCGTCGCAGGCGGCCTGGACGGTGGGCCACGCGCCGATGCCGGTTCCGGCGAGGAGGGCGGCTCCGAACGCGCCGCCTTCTTCGGCGGCGAGCAGTTGGACGGAGCGGCCGTAGATGTCGGCCTGGATCTCCCGCCAGAGGGGGCCGCGCGCGCCGCCGCCGCCGAGACGGATGCCTGTGACGGGGATCGCGAGCTCGCCGAAGAGGGTGAGGGTGTCGCGGAGGGAGAAAACCACGCCTTCCAAGACGGCGCGGACGAAGTGGGCGCGGGTGTGCGAAGCGGTGATGCCGACGAAGGCGGCGCGGGCCTGCGGGTCAAGGTGGGGGGTGCGCTCGCCGAAGAGGTACGGTGCCCAGAGGAGGCCGTTGGAGCCGGGGGGCGCGGTGGCGGCCTGGGCCAGGAGGTCTTCGTAGGAGGTTTCCGGCGCGAAGGTGTCGCGGAAGAAGCGGAGCGAGAGGCCCGCGCCGTTGGTCACGCCCATGACGTGCCAGAGGCCGGGGGCGGCGTGGCAGAAGGTGTGGATGCGGCCACGTGGATCTTTGGTGGGGGCAGCGGTGGAGGCGAAGACCACGCCGGAGGTGCCGATGGTGGCTGAGACGGTGCCGGGGGCGAGGATACCCATGCCGACGGCTCCCGCGCCCTGATCACCAGCGCCTGCGGCAACCGGCGTACCTGCGGCAAGGCCGGTGGCGGCGGAGCCTTCGGCGGAGATGCGGGCGCAGATCTCGGGGGACTCGAAGAGGCGGGGGAGCCAGGCGAGCGGGATGCCGGCGGCGGCGGCGACCTCTTCGGACCAGCGGCGGTGGGTCACGTCGAGGAGGAGGGTGCCGGAGGCTTCCTGGACGTCGATGGCGTACTCGCCGGTAAGGCGGAGGCGGACGAAGTCTTTGGGGCAGAGAACGTGGCGGATGCGGGCGAAGAGCTCGGGCTGATGGTCGCGGACCCAGAGGAGCTTGGTGAGGGTGAAGTTGGGGAGGGCGGGGTTGGCGGTGAGCTCGATGAGGCGGTCGAAGCCGATGGTGGCGGTGAGCCAGTCGCACTGGGGCTGGGTGCGCTGGTCGCACCAGATGAGGGCGGGGCGGAGGACTTCGCCATGCTCGTCGAGCAGGACGCAGCCGTGCATCTGGCCGGTGAGGCCGACGGCTTCGACTTTCGCTTCTGGCAGCTGCTGCAAGACGGCGCGGATGGCGGCTTGGGCGGCTTGCCACCAGTCTTCGGGATTCTGCTCGGCCCAGCCAAAGTGGGGAGAGTCGATGCCGGGGTGTTCGCTCGCGTGAGAGGCGAAGACAGTGCCCGCGCGGTCTATCAACAGAGCGCGTGTGCCGCCAGTGCCGACATCAATGCCTAGAAACATGGGTTCCCTTGGTAAGGCAGTTTTATGATGCAGTGTACTCGTTTGCGTACCGGTGCGAGCGTCACTTCCGTGACTACCGGTTTGCAAGCAGGGTTGGAAATTTTAACAAGCTGCCGTTTTTTGAAGACTTGCACTCGCAAGCTGCATCCCATGGATAACCGGTTGGGAATGCAAGATCAATGGCGTCTGCTGCTGGGGAATGTCAGCTCTCATCTCTCAAGAACCGAGGTACGAGTACGATTCAGTTTATGATGCACAAACAAGCGGCTCGATGTTTACAGATAGCCACGGTTGGAGCGGCGCTTGCCATGACGGGATGGGGGCAAGGCGGGAGCGCCGTGATGAGCTTACCGGCGCAATCGACGGCCTCTGGATCGAATTCCACGATCCCGGCGGCGCAAACGTCTTTGTCGACCGCTTCAGGGCAGAATGGTGCCCAAGCGACCTCGGACTCGTTCCAGGGATCACTGGTAGAGGGCAAGGCTACGGGCGGGGTGATCGACCTGCCGTTGGATGAGGCTGTCCGCCGCGGGTTGCGAACGAATCTCGGCTTGATTCTCCAGGGGTCGAGCGCAAGGAGCGCAAATGGACAACGGCTGGAGCAGCTGCAGGCTTTATTGCCGACCGTCAACGCACAGGCCAGTTTTTCAGTGGAGGAGCTAAATCTAGCTTCATTTGGGTTACGATTCCCGGGTCTCAAGCCGATCGTAGGGCCGTTTCAGGTGGTAGATTTCCGCGCTTATCTGACCCAGAGTCTTGTGAACGTACAGACGCTCGAGAACTACATAGCGGCAAAGCACAGCTTTGAGGCGGCCAAGCTGACAGCGGACGATGCGCGCGACATGGTGGTGCTCACCGTGGGAAACGCGTATTTGCTATGTATCGCGGATCAAGCCCGCATAGAAGCAGTCAACGCAGAGCTGGCAACCTCGAAGCTGTCTTTAGATCAGGCGGCGGCGGCCCATGCTGCCGGAACCAGCCCCCGCATCGACGAACTGCGGGCGCAAGTGGATTACCAGAATGAACAGCAGACGCTTATCTCGACGACGAACGATCTGGCGAAGGCGAAACTCGCCCTTGCGCGGACGATCGGGTTGCCGCTCGATCAGCAATACAGGTTGACGGATACGGAGCCTTACCAGTCGCTGGACACGATTGACCCCGAGGCGGCCTTTTCCCAGGCATTGAAGGGCCGGAAGGATTTGGCGGCCGCCGCTGAGCAAGTAAAAGCGGGTGAGTCGTTGAAATCGGCTGCTCACGCGGAGCTTTACCCCACAGTCAGCGCGAACGGTGATTTTGGCGACCAGGGGACGACGGTGGGGCACTCGCACGGTACGTTTACAGCGACCGGCACGGCGAGCGTGCCAATCCTACAGATTGCCAAGGATCGCGGCGATGCGGAGGTAGCTTCGTCCCAGTATGAGTCGGCGCGGGCGCGGTACTCCGATCAGGTACAGCAGGTGAATGCTCAGATTCGCGACAGCATTCTGGATATACGAGCAGCCGCGAAGCTGGTAGAGGCAGCGCAATCGAATGTCGATCTTTCGAAGGAAGCGTTGAGCGAGGCACAACAGCGCTTCCGTGCCGGCGTGGCGGACAATTTACCCGTTTCCCAGGCTCAGACCGGAACGGAGCAAGCGAACGATCAATATATCAGCGCGCTCTACCAACATAATGTTGCCAAGCTCTCGCTGGCGCGGGCACTGGGGATTGCGCAAACCAATTACAAAGATTATCTCGGAGGTAAGTAATCGTGGCCGATCAGAATCAGCAGGAAGAGAATAAAGGGACGCAGACCGCGGAGATCAGCGGTACGGTGCAAATCAAGCCGCAGGGCGGCGACCAGGGTGGAGATCAAAATAAAGAACAAGACTCTTCGAAAGATCAAAAAGATCAGCCGAAGGACGAAGAGCCACCGAAGAAGAAGTCAGGCAAGCGATTTCTTATTATCGCCGTCGTGGTGCTTTTGGCTCTCATTGCAGGGCTGTTCTACTGGCGCTCTACCTACACGGAAAATACCGACGATGCTCAGGTAGACGGGGATCTATATCAAGTGAGTTCGCGCATAGCGGGTCAAGTCATCAAAGTCTATGTCGAGGACAATCAGAAGGTAGAGGCGGGCGACCCGATCGCGGACATCGATCCGAAGGACTTGCAGGTCTCACTTGAGAATGCGCAGGCTTCGCTGGCGAGCGCGCAGGCGGCCTTTATTCAGGCAAACAGCAATGTGCCGATTACCAGTGTGACGACACGGACGAGCGTCAGCACAAGTGGCAGCGATGTGGTGAGCGCGGCGGCGCAGATTGCGCAGGCACAAAAGCAGGCGCAGGCCGCGCAGGCGCGCGTGGACCAGGCGAAGGCCAATGCAATCAAGTCAAGGCTGGACGTGGAGCGATATACCCCGCTGGTTCAGAAGGACGTCATCTCGAAGCAGCAGTACGATGGGGCGGTTGCGGCGGATGCGGGCAATACGGCGTCGGTGCTCGACGCGGAGGCTCAGGTACTCGCTCAGCAAGCCGGTGTTTCCCAAGCGGTGGAACGGCTGGCGCAGGCTGAGTCGATGGCGGCGCAGGCTCAGAAGAACGCGCCCCAGCAGGTGCGGCAACAACAGGCGCAAGCCAACGCTCAACAAGCTCGCGTGAAAGAGGCCCAGGCGCAGGTGGATCAGGCGATGTTGAACCTGAGCTACGCGCACGTGACGGCCCCTTCCTCCGGCGTAGTCAGCAGGAAAAACGTAGTGGTTGGCGCAAACCTAAGCGTGGGGCAGGATTTGCTGACGATTGTGCCGTTGACGAATCTTTGGGTAACGGCGAACTTCAAAGAGACGCAGTTGAACCAAATGAAGACTGGCCAGAACGTCACCTTGAAGGTAGATGCGCTGAACGGACGCAAGTTTTCCGGGAAGGTGACGCAGGTGGGCGGCGCGACTGGTTCCAGGCTGTCGCTCTTTCCTCCGGAGAATGCCACGGGTAATTATGTCAAGGTTGTTCAACGGATTCCGGTGCGGATCGACTTTACAAACTTACAGCAGGAGAATGGTGACTATGCTTTGCGGCCGGGCTTTTCGGTTACACCGGACGTGGCCGTGAAATAAACCTAATTGATAGCAAGATTTGCGGCACGGCACCGATCAGAAGCATACGATCGGTGCCGTGGTTTGCGAGGGTTTGCAGTAGAAGCTAACCGGGACACCCCGAATGGCATCTATTTATATGAGGTGATTTATGGCTGTAATGACTAGGAATAGCGCCGGTAATGCCAATGATCTAAGTACCCCGCGATGGCACGCTCAGGCACGTGAGATTCAGAAGTATGGCGAGGTCACCGCGGACCTTCCACACCCACTCGACCAGGAAGTACGAATGAAGATGGTTGAGCAGTTAAATCAGCTATTGGCGGATTCAATCATGATCCGGGATATGTACAAGAAGCACCACTGGCAGGTAGCCGGACCGACATTTTATCAGTTGCATTTGTTGTTCGATAAGCATTTTGAGGAGCAGGTGGAGTTGGTGGACACGATAGCCGAGCGTATTCAATTGTTGGGTGGTGTATCGATCGCCATGGGTGGCGACGTGGCCGAAGTGACGAAGGTCCCGCGCCCGCCGCGCGGTAAAGAAGAGGTGCCCGTGCAGATTTCACGTTTGCTTGAGGCACATAAAATCATCATTACGCGCTGCCTCGACATTTCTGAAGCGGCGGACGATGCCGGCGATCAGGGTACAAATGATCTCGTGGTGTCCGATATTCTAAGGCCGAACGAATTGCAGTCCTGGTTCATCGGCCAACATTTAGTGGAGATGCCGCTTACGTTGCCTGAGTAGATTTGACGTAGATCGTTAGGTGGCCCAGCTTATTGCTGGGCCTTCTGCGTTTGCAATAACGCATCTCAAGTGCTGGAACTCCATCTACTCAGTAGCAATTGAATACGCTTCACGGAAGTTTTCATGCCGATCGCTCTCGCGTTTTTCGTGCAATATGCTTACGGCATCTTGTTTTTATGGGTGCTGGTGGAGCAACTTGGGATTCCGATCCCAAGCATCCCCGTGCTTCTGACAGCGGGGACACTGAGCGCGACGCATAAAGTCCATGCGAGTTATGCGTTGGGCGCGGTATTGACGGCCTGTGTGCTGGCCGATAGCGTGTGGTACTTTCTGGGACGGCGGTATGGAGGCAGCATTCTGCGTCTGCTGTGCCGACTGTCGCTAGAGGCTTCAACATGTGTGTCGAAAACGGAAGGATATTTCAACAAGCGCGGCGCGATAACGCTGCTCTTTGCGAAGTTTGTACCGGGGCTCTCGACAGTGGCCGCGCCGATTGCCGGACAGACCGGGATGCCCTACGGGCGGTTTTTCCTCTACGATCTCGCCGGATCGGTGATTTGGGCTGAAACGTATCTGCTGGCCGGACGCTTCTTTGGGGATGTGGCGCAGAGGAGTGCCCCGTTCTTTCATCTGCTGAGCCATTTCGCGTTTGCCGTGTTTGTGCTGATGGTAATGGGATTCATGGGATACCGGGTTTTCAAGCAGCGGCGTTTTTTGACGCAGGTGCGGGCGATGCGTCTGGACCCGGAAGAGTTGAAGGAGATGATGGAGCGGGCCGCTACAGCAGGGAACATAGCGCCTTTTGTGGTCGACTTGCGGCATCCGCTGGATTATCTGCCTGACCCACGAGTGATTCCAGGCTCGGTGCGGATCAGCCCGAATGAAATCGCCTTGCATCATAAACGTATTCCACGCGATCGGGATGTCATCCTTTACTGCACATGCCCGAGCGAGGAGACGAGCGCGAAGGTGGCGTTACAGCTACAAAAGGTCGGTGTGTACCGTGTGCGACCGCTGCGTGGTGGGTACGACGGCTGGAAAGAAGCGGGTTATCCGCTGGCCGAGTACGTGGAGCCTGTTGCCGATGAGCAAAGCATCGCTTCGAAGTTAGTGGCGGCTCTGTAAGCAGCCGGCTTGTAAGCAGCACGAGAGATGAGTGACACGGATCAAGCCGGATGATACAAACGTGCATGATCCTTGTCCGTCCTCAGCGTGTACTTTCAGTGGATGTGTTGCGCGGTATCACGATTGCGTTCATGATCCTGGTCAACGATCCAGGCGATTGGCAGCATGTATATGAGCAGCTGGACCACGCGGAGTGGAGCGGATGGACGCTGACGGATTTAGTATTCCCGAATTTCCTTTTTCTCATTGGTGTATCGATCATTTTGTCGCTGCAAGGAAGGATCGCGCGAGGAGACAGCAAGGCCAAGCTAGCAGGGCATATGACGCGACGAGCGGCAATCTTATTTGCCATCAAGCTGCTGACGAGTGCATATCCGCACTTCCATTTAGGGCATCTGCGGCTTTACGGAGTGCTGACGCGAATTGCATTGTGCTATCTGGCGGCGGGGCTGATCTGTCTGATGACGCGCCGTGTCCGGGTGCTGGGTGGGTTGGTGATAGCACTGCTGGTAGGATATTGGGCGCTGATGCGCTTTGTACCGGTACCGGGGTTCGGCGTGCCTACGGTTGATGTGCCGCTATTGGATCATGACGGCAATCTGACGGCGTGGATCGATCGGGGGTTCAATGCGTGGACGCAAGCGCATTTGCATACGGGGTCGTTGTACCGGAAGACGAACGATCCGGAGGGTTTGCTGAGCACACTGCCGGCGATTGCGACGACGCTGATCGGAGCGATAGCGGGATTGGTGATGCGTCGCGAGGCGTTGACGAAGGGGATGCGGTGCAGGATTTTCGCCGGTGCCGGCGTATTGTTGGTGGCGGGCGGAGAGTTGTGGAGCCCGACCTTTCCCATCAACAAGAATCTATGGACGAGCTCATACGTTCTGCTGACCGCGGGCATTTCATTGCTTGGTCTGGCACTGTTTTACTGGCTGGTCGATATCGAAGGGGTTGGGGAACGATCTCGCGTGGGACGGGCGATGCTGTGGCCATGGCTCGTCTTCGGCTCGAATGCCATTGTGGCTTACGTGTTGTCAGAGGTGCTGGTGGAGACGATGGATTGGATCACGGTGCGGGAGGGCGGACGAAGAGTGACGGCGTGGAGCTGGGCTTATGTGCATGGCTTCGCGCGCGGGCATTCTACGGAGCTTACATCCGTATGTTTTGCAATGGCTTTTGTCGCGGTGTGCTTCATCCCCAGTTGGCTGCTTTGGCGCAAACAAATCTTCATCAAGATTTAAAGCGGGCTCTCCATGGGCGTGAGCGGATGCCTAGTAGCCGGTACGATGGATCGAGGCCGCCTGGATTTAAACGCGGTCGGGAGATAGGCGTTGGCATACAGCGATTTACGGGAGTTCATCCGGCAGTTGGAGAAGGCCGGAGAGTTGAAGCGAATTGCAGTCGAGGTCGATCCGATTCTGGAGATGGCGGAGATCGCCGACCGGACTTCAAAGCTGGGGCGGGGAACGGCGAAGGCGGGTGGACCGGCGCTATTGTTCGAGAACGTAAAGGGATACCCAGGTTCGCGAGTGTTGATGAATCAGTTTGGCTCCGAAGCGCGCATGAAGCTGGCGTTGGATGTGGAGACGCTGGACGGAATCGCGGATCGGATACGGACGCTTCTGCATCCGCCGACGCCGACCAGCATGATGGACAAGCTGAAGATGCTGCCGATGCTGGCGCAGATTGGGAGCTTCTTCCCGAAGGTGATAGCGGCGAAGGATGCTGCTTGTAAGCAGATTATTCACAAGGGTAAAGATGTTGATCTATTGAAGCTGCCGGTGTTGCAGACTTGGCCGCAGGATGGCGGAAGATTCATCACGTTGCCCTGTGTGATCACGCGCGACCCAAAATCGGGTAAGCGGAACGTGGGCATGTACCGGATGCAGGTATATGACGGGCAGACGACGGGAATGCACTGGCAGCGGCAGAAAGTAGCGGCCGAGCATATGCGGGAGCGGATGCGGGCGGCGGCTCCCGACCTTGCGACCGGCGTGGACCTGATGGCATTAACCAGCGGCGGGACGATGCGCGCGGCGGGTGCTCCCGCGATGAATGCACACACGCTGACGAAGCTGCGCGGTGAGCGGCTGGAGGTCGCGGTGGCTATCGGCACCGATCCGGCCATCACGTTTTCAGCGATCGTACCCGCGCCACCCGAGGTGGAAGAGTATCTGATTGCAGGATTTCTGCGCCAGAAGCCGGTCGAGCTGGTCAAGGCGGAGACGGTCGATCTTGAGGTGCCCGCTCACGCCGAGTACATCCTCGAAGGATACGTGGAGTTGGGAGAGCTTCGAACGGAGGGGCCGTTTGGCGACCATACAGGTTTCTATACGATGCAGGACGAGTACCCGGTCTTCCACCTGACGGCAATTACGCATCGCAGAGACCCAATCTATGCGGCGACAGTCGTGGGCAAGCCGCCGATGGAAGATGCATGGATGGGCAAGGCGGTGGAGCGCATCTTCCTGCCGCTGATGCAGTTGACGCTGCCGGAGATCGTGGATGTGAACCTGCCGGCGGAAGGGGTGTTCCACAATCTGATGATTGTCTCGATCCGCAAGAGTTACGCGGGACATGCGCGCAAGGTGATGAGCGGCATCTGGGCAATGGGCCAGGCGATGTTTACCAAGTGCGTGATTGTGGTGGACGAGGACTGCGACGTGCAGGATGTGGCGGAGGTCACGCTGCGGGTGGCGAACAATATCGATCCCGAGCGCGATATTCAATTCACGCTGGGTCCGGTGGACTCACTCGACCACGCGAGCCGGTTGCCTAACTTCGGCTCGAAGATGGGAATCGACGCGACGCGGAAGTGGGCGGCGGAGGGTTTCACGCGGCAGTGGCCGCCGATGCTGACGATGGATACCGGGGTAAAGGCGAAGGTGGATGCGATGTGGAAGCGGCTGGGAATCGAATAGGAACGGTCAGTCGGCAGCCTTGACCGTGATCGACGCCAGGTTACGCACCCAGCGCTGGGGCTTCTTGTCTTCGCTGTCGATGAGCTTGAACTGGCCATCCGCGCCAAGCGGCTTGCCATCGACGGCGAGCGCGATGAGAACGCTGCCGTTGTGCTCGGAGGGTTCGATCTCAGTAAGCGAGTAGAGCACCCAGTATTTGTCCGTGCCCTCGGCTTTCAGAAAGCCACGGAGCATCTGCTGATGGGTGGACTTATCGACAGCGAAGCCGTATTTGGCAAGCAAGTCACTCAGTAGAACGCCGGTGTAACTTTCGTCTGCCTTGGTATGTTCGTTATGGACCGTAATGGTCTTCTGCGGCATTGTTTGCAGGTCAGCCGCGGAGAGAGTACTCGTTTTGCCAGCGAGGGTCAGGGTGAGCGTGGTGGCGGGAACGGAGGCAGCCTTACCTTCGGCGTGCATCGCCATGGGGCCCGTCGGATTACCAGTTTGGGAGCGGGCCGCGATGGCGAGCGATACGGCAAGAACAAAGGTAAGCAGACTGATCTGAGGAGCTTTCATGCTTTCTCCCGGATATTGATGAGTCGTTCGGACTGCTTCAGAATACCGCAATTCGGTTTTCCTACGGCGTAACGGATTGCGGGCAGACTCCACGATAGGAATGTGCGCGCGTCGAGAAGCGTTGGACCAGCACTGTTCGACGACGTTCACACCGCTCTTCAGCATTCCGGCCTCGAGACCTCCCAATCAAGTTGCATTCTCCGCCTGCATGATCTGCCGTGCGCGAGCGATGCTCCTCTTGCTTATAACCCTCTCACGCCAAAAGGAGAACCACCATGGCCACCGCCATCGCTACACCCGCCGCGACCAGCTTCAGGCTGGGCCGCCTTGCCCGCACCTTTGACCCCCGCGTTCCGCAGATGCATGAACTGCTTCAGGCCGTGCCGCCTCCGCCGTTTCCACCCGCGCTCGATTACACCAAGGGAATGCCCGCCAATCTTGGCTTGATGCGCAACGGCGATCTGGGCGACTGTACCTGTGCGGCGTTCTATCATGCGCTTCAGGTTTGGAGCTTCAATGCTCGGCACACGGTCGACACGGAGCCGGATAACGACGTCGTTCTGCTGTACGAGCAGGCTTGCGGCTACAACCCGAAGCAAGGTGGCGAGGGGCCGGGCGGCGTTGAGCAGCATGTGCTGTCTTTCCTCTTGAACACAGGAGCACCCTATGGGTCCAACGGATCGCAGCGGCACAAGATCGCTGGGTTCGTTGAAGTAAAGGTCAACGAGATCAACAGCATCAAGGCGACAATCGATTGCTGCGGTGTGTGCTACATCGGCTTCAAAGTGCCGCAGTATATCATGCCGAAGGGGCAACTGCCGCTTGCGGTGTGGGATGTCAATCCGCGTGGGGACAATACGATCATCGGTGGCCACGCGGTGGTACTGGCCGGCTACGACGCCCACGGAGCGCGGCTGATCTCGTGGGGTGGGTACTACACGATGACATGGGCGTTCTTCGAAAAGTTCGTCGACGAGGCCTATGCCCTTGTGGATGCCGAGTGGATGGAATCGACAGGCAAGTGCCCCATGGGTCTGACCATGCAGCAGATTGAGCAGGCGATGCAATTCCTGCGGCAGCATTAGAGCATTTGCCGATTTGGAGTGAGTTGTTCAGCGTATGGCAACTCACTCCGGCGAGCTTCTGGCGGGGCTGTCAGCGTCGTATACTGACGTCATGTCCATCGTCAAGAATGCCGCCGCCATCGCCAAGGGAATGAGCATCACCTTTGGGCAGATGTTTCAGCCGACCGAGGTCGAGAACTATCCGGACGGGCCGGGGCCGATGCGCGGGGCGAAGTTCCAGGAGCGGTTTCGCGGCAAGCATCAGTTGCAGCGGGACGAGCATGGGCTGGAAAAATGTGTGGCGTGTTTCCTGTGCGCCGCGGCTTGCCCATCGAACTGCATTTACATCGAGGCGGCGGAGAATACCGAAGAGGTGCGAATCTCATCGGCGGAGCGGTATGCAAAGGTCTACAACATCGATTATAACCGGTGCATCTTCTGCGGGTACTGCGTTGAGGCATGCCCAACGGATGCGATCACCCATGGACATGGATTCGAACTGGCAAGCCTGAACGCGACGACGCTGGTGATGCGTAAGGAAGATCTGTTGGTGGGAATTCAGCCGGCGATGCCGCTTGAAGGACGTAGCAATCAGGATTTAGTTAACGTCTTGAGCTAATCGAGTCGAAGTCAGCCTTTGATAGAAGCTACGAAGCGCTTCGGTGCGGCGTGATACGGTGTGCGCCCGCATTCTCCTAGTATTCTTTAAGTGTGCCTTCTATGGTGAATGCCAATTCGCATCCGCTCGCAAAGATTCTGGCCGAGCGCATCGCCATCATCGACGGGGCGATGGGCACAACCATCCGCACCTACGGTATGACGGAAGCCGATATGCGCGGCTCACGCTTCCAGCACGCCGCCAAAGATCTCCTCAATAATGGCGACCTCTTCTCGCTGACACAACCCAAGATGATTTGCGACATCCATCGCCGCTTTCTGGAGGCGGGCGCGGACATCATCGAGACCAACACCTTTGGCGCGACCAGTATCACGCAGAGCGAGTTCTTCGTCGACGATCCCCGCGAGCACGGCGGCCGGAAAGACCCGGAGTTCTACCAGAAGATCATCGACGACAAGGCGCTGCATGACTTGGCATGGGAGATAAACGAGACCTCCGCGCGGCAGTGCCGCGAATGGGCTGACCGGGTGGGCAATGAGACCGGGCGGCAACGCTTCGTCGCGGGAGCGATCGGGCCGCTAACCGTCTCGCTCTCGAATTCGCCCGATGCCGACGATGCGGGCTTTCGCGTGGTCACCTTCGACCAGGTTAAGACGGCCTATATGCAGCAGGTACGCGCTCTGATCGCGGGTGGCTCCGACCTGCTGCTGGTGGAGACAATCTTCGATTCACTGAACGCCAAGGCCGCGCTGGTGGCCATTCGCGAGGTCTTCGACGCGGATGGCAAGGAGCTTCCCGTGATGATCTCGGCGGCGGTTGGGCGGGGTGGCGAGACGCTGATCTCCGCGCAGACGACAGAGGCTTTCTGGAATGCGGTCCGGCACGTCAAGCCATTTTCGGTTGGGCTAAACTGCTCCCTTGGTCCGGACCTGATGTATCCG
Organism: uncultured Acidobacteriaceae bacterium; assembly: GCA_964246805.1. Taxonomy (GTDB): domain Bacteria; phylum Acidobacteriota; class Terriglobia; order Terriglobales; family Acidobacteriaceae; genus Edaphobacter. The sequence continues at coordinate 9,993 of CAXTRY010000037.1, read as the reverse complement.
TTTCTGAGCGAGCTCTCCGCGAAGGCGGACGCGGCGATCTCGTGTTACCCGAATGCCGGTCTGCCCAACCCGCTATCGGAGACCGGCTTCGATCTCGGGCCGCTGGACATGGCACGGTACCTTTCCGGCTTCGCGAAGGATGGCCTCATCAATATAGCGGGGGGCTGCTGCGGCAATACGCCGGAGCACATCGCCGCGATTGCGAAGGCTCTTGGAGACCAGCCGCCCAGGGTATGGAAGGCAGCCGCTTGAGTCTCGCCAAAGCGATCAAGCCACTGCGCCTGTCGGGTTCACAGCCCTTCACGCAGCAGCCGGGCGTGTACATGATGATCGGCGAGCGCACTAATGTCGCCGGTTCGCCGAAGTTCGCCAAGCTCGTGAAGGAAGGGAAGTACGAGGAGGCGGTCTCCGTCGCTCGCCAGCAGGTGGAGAATGGTGCCAACGTCATCGACATCTGCATGGACGAGGGCATGATCGACGGCGTCTTCGCCATGGGCCGCTATCTACAACTGCTCGCCAGCGAACCCGAAGTGGCGAAGGTGCCATTCATGGTCGACTCTTCCAAGTGGGAGGTGATCGAGGCGGGTCTGAAATGCCTTCAAGGGAAGGGGATCGTCAACTCGATCTCCCTGAAAGAGGGAGAGGAGAAGTTTCGCCAGAACGCACGGACCGTCTTGAAGTACGGCGCGGCGGTGGTGGTGATGGCGTTCGACGAGCAGGGTCAGGCCGCCACCTATCGAGAAAAAATCCGCATTTGCGAACGAGCGTATCGCATTCTGGTGAACGAGGTTGGCTTCCCACCCGAAGACATCATCTTCGATCCCAATATCCTGACCGTGGCCACTGGGATGGAGGAGCACAACAACTACGCGGTCGACTTTATCGAGGCGACACGCTGGATCAAAGCCAACCTGCCTCATGCGAAGGTGTCGGGTGGCGTCTCAAACATCTCCTTCAGCTTTCGCGGCAATAACAAGGTGCGCGAGGCGATGCACTCGGCCTTCCTCTACCATGCCATCGCCGCGGGCATGGATATGGGCATCGTCAACGCCGGGATGCTGGAACTTTATGAGGAGATCGAGCCGGAGCTTAAGGTGCTGGTCGAAGATGTGCTGCTCAACCGCCGTCCCGATGCGACGGAGCGATTGGTTGAGCATGGCGAGTCGCTTAAAAACCTTGGCAAGGTCATTACGGAGAAGCAAGCCGAGGAGTGGCGCGCGGGTACGGTGGAGGAGCGTCTCTCACACGCGCTCGTGCGGGGCATCGACACCTATATCGAGGCCGATGCCGAAGAGGCGCGCGTCAAGCTGGGACGGCCGTTGCTCGTCATTGAAGGTCCGTTGATGGCTGGGATGAGCGTCGTGGGCGATCTTTTCGGGGCGGGCAAGATGTTCCTGCCGCAGGTGGTCAAGTCCGCCCGCGTGATGAAGAAGGCTGTGGCCCACTTGACGCCGTTCATGGAGGCTGAGAAGGCCGCGATGGAGGCTTGCGGCCAGGTGGTGAAGGCTCGGGGGAAAATCGTGCTGGCTACCGTCAAGGGCGACGTTCACGATATTGGCAAGAACATCGTTGGGGTAGTGTTGGCCTGCAACAACTATGAGGTTATCGACCTGGGTGTGATGGTCCCGGCGGAGAAAATTCTCGTGCGGGCCAAGGAAGAGAAGGCCGACTTGATCGGGTTGAGCGGCCTGATTACCCCGTCGCTGGACGAGATGGTCCATGTAGCGAAAGAGATGGAGCGGCAGGGCTTTACGCTGCCGTTGCTGGTGGGCGGGGCGACGACCAGCCGCGCGCATACGGCGGTCAAAATCGCGCCGCACTATAGTCAGCCTGTCGTCCATGTGCTTGACGCCAGCCGCGCCGTGCCGGTTACTACAAGCCTGCTCAGCGAGGATGGCAAGGAAGAGTTCGTGGCCGGACACCGCGCCGACTACGAGGCGCTTCGTAAGGCCCACACCGCGCCGCGCCAGAGCATCGTTCCGCTGGCAACCGCTCGCACGCGCCGGACACCGATTGACTGGCGTGCCGAAGACCTGCCCACGCCGTCTTTCACCGGGGTCCGCGTGCTGAACCGTTTCCCCTTGGCGAGGCTTCGAGACTTCATCGATTGGACGCCTTTCTTTCATACCTGGGGACTGAAGGGGATCTATCCCCGTATTCTCGACAACCCGGATCACGGGGAACAGGCCCGCCAAATCTTTACCGAAGGCAACGCCCTGCTCGACACCATTGTTGAGCAGGATTTGCTTACCGCGCGAGGCGTGTATGGCTTGTTTCCCGCCAGCGCCGTAGGCGACGACCTCGAACTTTATACCGGCGACGATCGCATGGCGGTATTGGAGCGTTTCCACTTTCTACGCCAGCAGGCTAACCGCGAGGGTAGCGAACCTTGCCGCTCCCTGGCCGACTTTATCGCACCCAAAGAAACTGGTTTGCTTGACCATGTCGGGGCCTTCGCCGTTACTACGGGAATCGGCCTGAAGGAGCTATGCGACCGCTTCCGGGCGACCCATGACGACTACAACGCCATTATGGCCGAGGCTCTCGCCGACCGGCTGGCGGAGGCCTTCGCCGAGTGCCTGCACAAATGCGTTCGCGATGAGTGGGGCTATGGGCGCGCTGAAAGCTTCGGTCCGGCGGACCTTATCCAGGAAAAGTATCGCGGCATCCGTCCCGCGCCGGGCTATCCGGCCTGTCCGGATCATACGGAGAAGGGACCACTTTGGCGTTTGCTTAACGTGGAAGCCAATACCGGAATGAAGATCACCGAATCGTTTGCCATGTGGCCGGGATCCAGTGTGAGCGGCCTCTACTTCGCCCACCCGCGGGCACGGTATTTTTCGCTCGGTAAGATCGACAGGGATCAGGTCGCCGACTATCATCGACGCAAAAGCATGACCGTGGCCGAGGTTGAGCGATGGCTGGGGCAGAACCTCAATTATGATCCCGCGGAGTAGACGCTGAATGCTAACTTCGTACCTTCCGGTTCCAAACCTGATAAGCCGCGTTTTAGCGACGCCTTCTCTATTGCAGAATGGGATTCTGTACACTTGAGCGCGAACCCTAATGGATACGCCGAGCACTCCAATCTCTGATGCAGTCGTTACAATCCTCCATGTCTGCCGGCGAGAAATGCTGCGTCCGCTGCGAGATCAAATACTTCGCTTATCCGGTTTTCACGTGGATTCAACATTAACGCCGATCGAAGGTTTGTCGATGTTCTGGGCCAAACATTATGATTTGGTGCTGATTGACGTGGAAGGCGAAGAGGGTGTGCCGGAGGCGGAGCATCTTTGTTCGGAGATTAAGACCGCGCAGCACGGCCAGCTGGTAGCGTTCGTTTGCAACTGGCGCGTAGCCGTGATGACGGATTGCCCGGATGAGATCGTGCGGACGGAGTTCAATCCCGTAGCGTTCGTGGATGGTATCCGGGAGGCAGTTCGCAAGCATTAGAGACGAAGTTGCGCCCCTTGCCGTGAGTATGTTACAACTCATCTATTCCAGTCTGCTTCGGCAGATTTGAATTTCATGCAGAGTGGTTGAGGGACGAGCCCTTTGACGCCACGACAACCGGACAGATCACGCGTACCGGTGTCAACTCTCTCCTGAGTGCTTCGGCCTCCCAGGGAACATGAGATTCGGAGCACGCAGTCCATACCGCCGGGCCGCATCCGTTATTCTCCCTTCCCTCCGCTCCGGCACCTCAGATCAAGAGACGTCAATCGAGCCATATTCCTCTCTCCACATAGGAGATGATGCGGATGGAATATTCCTGTTCGGCGTATGAGCTGAAGTGCAATGAGTGCGGACGGCGTTTCGGCAATCGTCCCCTGTCGGGCTGCCCGGAGTGTCTGGCCCCGCTGGAGATCGTCTACGATATGCAGGCGGCGCGGTCGAAGTTTACACGCGCGGGCATTGCGGCGGGGCCGTTCAGTATCTGGCGCTACGCGGCGTTGCTGCCCATTCCCGAAGGCTTTGAGCCAGACTTGCCGGTTGGGTTTACGCCGCTGATACGAGCAAAGAACCTTGGCAAGCGCATTGGTGCGGAGAAGCTCTATATCAAGAATGACGCGGTGTGTTTTCCAACATTAAGTTTTAAGGACCGCGTCGTTTCGGTAGCACTGGCGAACGCGCAGAAGTTTGGATTCGACGTGGTGGGGTGCTCGTCGACGGGAAACCTGGCGAACTCTGTAGCGGCGCAGGCGGCGCGGCTGGGATTGACGGCGACGATTCTGGTTCCGGCGGATCTGGAGCCCGCGAAGATTCTAAATACGCTGGTGTATGGGGCGCGGCTGGTGCGGGTCGACGGCAACTACGATCATGTGAACCGGCTCTGCACACAGATCGCGGATGAATATAGCTGGGGATTCGTCAACGTCAACCTGCGGCCTTACTATGCCGAGGGATCGAAGACGGTGGGATACGAGATCGCGGAGCAGCTGGGATGGCGTCTGCCGGACAATGTGGTTTGCCCGATGGCGGGCGGATCGCTGATTCGCAAGATTCGCAAGGCATTCCACGAGCTGGTCGAGCTTGGATTGGTCGAAGCCAAGCCGGTGCGATTCTTTGGGGCGCAAGCGACGGGATGCTCGCCTATTTCAATGGCGGTGAAGCAGGGCGCGGACGACATTCTGCCGCAGCGGCCGAATACGATCGCCCGTTCGCTTGCCATCGGCAACCCGGCGGACGGACCTGCGGCGGCGAAGATGATCCGCGCGACCGGAGGCTGGGCAGAGGACGTATCCGATGTCGAACTTATCGCCGGTATGCAGGAACTGGCGGAAACTGAAGGCATCTTTACCGAGACAGCAGGCGGCGTAACGACCGCTGTAACGGCGCGCCTGTATGCGCATGGACGTATCTCGCCGGAGGAGACGACGGTGGTATGCATTACAGGCAATGGGCTGAAGACGACCGATGCGATCAATGGGCAGTATGCGCCGTCACGCGCGGTAAAACCCCGGTTAGCGGAGTTCGCTGCGTACCTACGGGAACTCGATGGGCGCCATCAGGAGGATATAGAGGTGCTGGAGTTGGAAGCCGTGGGAGGGACCCGTGGCCGGTAAGGTAAAGGTGGTGCTACCGGCGGCGTTCCTGCGGCATACGGGCGGCCAAAAGCAATTTAGCTCGACGGTGGAGAACCTAACGGGGTTGATCGCAGATATCGATAAAAACTACCCGGCTCTGGCGACGCAGATCAAGGACGAAGGCGGAAAGATGCGTAAGTTCATCAACATCTATGTGAACGATGAAGATATACGCTTTCTAGGGGGGGAGGCATATGCCTTTCAGGATGGCGATGAGGTAATGCTCGTTCCATCGATCGCCGGAGGTATGGGTTACGTTTGATTGATCCTTAATAATCCGATTTGGAGCAACGAAACATCTTTGTTCCCGCTCTCATAAGGTGCGGCTGCTTTCACGGAGCACGACATTCCTTAGAACGAAAGAGGTAAGCAGATGTTTTTGATACTTGCAGTGGTATTGGTTGTGCTTTGGTTAGGCGGCTTTACCCTCTTTCATGTAAGCGGCTTCCTCATTCATTTGCTGCTGATCTTTGCGGTAATTTCGATCATCATGCACTTTGTCACTGGTGGCCGACGAGCGTAAGCACCTTTAATAACAAACAGGCCGAGCCTCGATAAAGGCTCGGCCTGTCTGTTGTGTACTTCAAGTTACAAGTGAGCTACAGGGTGCATTTCGGCAATAACCGGCATCGCCGCGGCAAGCACTTCGGGCATCTCCTCCGATAATTCGGGAAGGCGTTCTTCCAAGGCGATTGCCAGCACTTCATCCATTTCCTCGACGAAGTGGAGTTTCATTGTAGATTTGATGAGTTCGGGCAGATCGGCAAAATCCTTGCGATTGTCTTCCGGCAAAATAGCTTCAAAGATTCCGGCGCGATGCGCGGCGAGAAGCTTTTCTTTGAGGCCCCCGATCGGAAGTACCTTACCGCGCAGAGTAATCTCTCCCGTCATGGCGATGTCGCGGCGCACCTTGATCTTGGTAAGCGCGCTTGCGAGGCCTGTAGCAAGGGTGATACCAGCCGATGGGCCGTCTTTGGGGATGGCACCCTCGGGAACGTGAACGTGAATGTCAATGTTACGGTAGAAATCCTTTGGCAGGCCGAGGCTTTGGGCGCGAGAGCGAATGTAGCTGAGAGCGGCTTGCGCGGACTCTTGCATTACGTCGCCAAGCTGACCAGTAGCCGTCATCTTGCCCTTGCCGTCAAGCACCTGCACCTCAGTCTGGAGGATAGAACCGCCGACCTCGGTCCACGCAAGGCCAGTGACGAGGCCGACCTCGCTTTTCTCCTGCATCTCGGTATCCCGAAACTTTATGACGCCCAATAAGTCGGGCAATGTAGCGGCCGTGACAGTCTCGACATGCTCCGGCCCGTTGCTGACGACGCGCCGGGCGACCTTGCGGCACACGTTGCCAATCTCACGCTCAAGGTTACGCACGCCAGCCTCACGTGTGTAACCACGGATGAGGAGCTTGAGCGCGTCTTCGGAAAAGGTAATCTGCTCCTCGGTGAGACCCGTGCCTTCGCGTTGCTTTTTGACAAGATACTGGCGAGCAATCTCCAGCTTCTCAAGCTCGGTGTAGCCATGGAGGCGAAGAATCTCCATGCGATCCTGAAGCGGACCGGGAATGGTGTGAAGGACGTTGGCGGTAGCGACGAAAAGGACGTTCGAAAGGTCGTACTCCACGTCAAGATAATGGTCCTGGAAACTGGTATTCTGCTCAGGGTCGAGAACTTCGAGCAAGGCACTGGCAGGGTCGCCGCGGAAATCAGAGGCCATCTTGTCAATCTCGTCCAGCATGAAGACGGGGTTCTTGGTCCCGGCTTTCTTCATCGATTGAATGATTTGACCGGGAAGCGCGCCGATGTAGGTGCGGCGGTGACCGCGGATCTCGGCCTCGTCCCGTATACCGCCCAAGGACATTCGCACGAATTTACGTCCTGTCGCCTTGGCGATCGACATGCCGAGGGAGGTTTTGCCGACACCCGGAGGCCCGACGAAGCAGAGGATAGAGCCTTTGGGATTTTTTACAAGCTGGCGAACAGCTAGAAACTCAAGGATGCGCTCCTTGATCTTCTCCAGGCCGTAATGGTCCTCGTTCAGGATCTGCTCTGCGTGTTCGATGGAGCGAATCTCCTTCGATCGCTTCTTCCAAGGCACGGCAAGGAGCCAGTCGATATAGTTACGAGAGACGGTGGACTCGGCCGACATCGGGGGCATGGCTTCAAGCTTCTTGAGCTCCTGCATGGTCTTATCGAGAACGTCTTTCGGCATCCCCGCGGTCTCGATCTTCTTCTTTAGCTCGTCGAACTCCGACTTTTCGCCACGGCCGAGTTCCTTCTGGATGGCCTTGATCTTTTCGTTAAGGTAGTACTCCTTCTGCGCCTTTTCCATCTGCCGCTTGACGCGCGACTGAATGGTGCGGTCCATGTTCAGCTTCTCGATCGCCACGTCCAGGGCGTCAGCGACCTTCGACAGGCGCATGGCGGGATCGAAGACTTCGAGGAGCTGCTGCTTCTCCTCGATGGAGAGTTGGAGGTTAGCGGCGATTGTGTCAGCCAGTTTCGCGGGCTCATCCGCGCGAACGCTGGCGGCCATGGTCTCATAGTTGAGCGACTGCTGCAGCTTGACATACTGCTCGAAGAGAGTGTGGACCCGCGTCATCAGCTGCTCGACTTGGGGCGAAGGATCGAGAAGCGTGGGGCCAGTCTGTACTGTCGCGACGAAGAAGCCATCCTCATCATTGACGGACTTGGCGCGAGCGCGCTCGACACCTTCGACCAATACCTTGATGTTGCCGTCGGGCATCTTCACGCTCTGGACGATGGTGCCGATGACACCGGTGGTATAGATGTCGTTTGCGTTAGGCTCGTCGACCGAGGCATCATGCTGGGTAGCGAGGAAGATCTTGCGGTCGCCATTCAAAGCCTCTTCGAGAGCGCGAACGCTGGATTCGCGGCCGACGACAAAGGGGGTGACCATATGCGGAAAGATGACCATATCGCGTATGGGCATCATGGGGAGTTTGCGGGTTGGGCCGCTCAGGTTTTCTTTTGGTGAAGTTGTCATTATGCTCCCCTGTTAGACGGCGGCGGAGCGGATACGATGCAGGTGCTCCGTCGCGGCATCCTGTGATTGTAATCCGTCTGACATGAAGACGCGGGCTTGAGCATTGCGAATCCGATAGGATCAACAGGGATGTAAACCGTCCCGGCGTTCCAGAGTGTCGCGTTAGCCCGTGACACTCTCGACGACCACGCCGGCAGTCTCGAAGTGGGAGATGCGATGACCGGTGCCATGGCCCATGTGAATGGCCTTCGATAGCAGGCGAATCAACGGACGCGAGGCCTCGGGGAACCAGCGGTCGGTAGCCTCATCCCAATCGGCAACGAGGTTGTAGGTCATGCCGCAGCGCGGGCAGAGGAGCGGAGTGTCCAGCCACTTCTCGAAGGAGTGGATAGGCAGCTTGCGGAGCGGCTCGGTCCCTGAGCGAATGGCGGCGATGCGGAGGTTTGGACTCATCCGCTAATGGGAAGACCAGGTCTTGTCGGCGGAGTTGCAGAGGGTTTCAAGGGAGCAGTCGGCGCAGCGGGGCTTGCGGGCAACGCAGACCTGGCGACCGTGGAAGATGACGCGATGCGAGTAGTCGATCCACTGGTCCTGCGGAATGATCTTGACGAGGTCTTGCTCGATCTTCTCGGGCGTGGTGCTTTTGGTCAGCTCCAGCCGCTGCGAGATGCGGAGAACGTGCGTATCGACGACGATGCCATCCGCAATGGCGAACCAGGACCCGAGGACGACGTTGGCGGTCTTGCGGGCGACGCCGGGGAGTTGAAGCAGTTTGTCCATGGTCTGCGGGACGGTTCCGCCGTAGGTCTCGACCACGGCGCGCGCCGCCCCTTGAATGGACTTGGCCTTGTTGCGGAAGAAGCCCGTGGTGCGAATCAGCACTTCGAGCTCCGGCAGCGAGGCGGCGGCCATGGCCTGCGGGGTGGGGAAGGCGGCGAAGAGCGCGGGCGTGGCCAGATTCACGCGGGCGTCCGTGCACTGCGCCGAGAGGATGGTGGCGACGGTCAGCTCCCAGGCGGACCGGTGGTGGAGAGCGCAGACGGCGTCGGGGTAGGCCTTGGCGAGCGCGTCGAGGATGGCGGCTATGCGCTCGGGGGCGAGCTGCTTCTTCGTCTTGCCGGGCTTGACCTTCGCAGAGATAGGCTCAGTAGCGGCGATGGCACGGGCTTTGGCTCCGGTTGCCCCGCGTGTGGTGGAGCGGACGGGCTTGATCTGCTTGGTTGCGGCCATGCTTAGCCGAGCCGGTCCAGCATCTCGGCGGCGGGGAGACGGACGCAGGAGAAAATTGGCGTGTCCTGGAGGGTGTAGAGGCTGATCTCAGTCTCGCGGAGCTGCTGGACGAGGTCGAGGAAGTCCTCGGGGAAGTTGGTCTCAAACGCCACGACCCACTCCTGGTCGTCGATGCCGAACGAGTAGGTGGTGTTGAGCTTGACGCGCGGATACATCAGGCCGATGCGGATGTGCTCGTCCATCAGGCGCTTGCGCTCGGTGGCGGGGAGGAGAAACCAGGGGCGCGTCTTCCAGAACGGATAGATGAAGATGTACTTCTGGCCGCCGGGGCGGATGGCCCCGCGGCCTTCGCCTTCGCTCTCGTCCTCGCGATCGATCTGGTACTGGGAGCGCTTCGTCATGGCGAGGAAGTTGTGCGGGCTGGTCAGGTAGCCGCCGAGCGGGGTGCCCATCAGCTCGGAGCGCATCCGGTTCAGCTCTTCGACGGCGTAACCGATGGACCAGACGCACATGTCCACGTCGCCGCGGGTGCCGATGGTGGAGTAGGTGAGCGAGAGGAACTCGCCTGGCTTATTCCACTTGGCGAGGACGGCGGCGAAGGCCTGCTTGTGTGCGGTCTTCTCCTCGGCGGGCAGGCGGCGCCACTCCGGCATGACCTTGTAGAAGG
>CAXTRY010000036.1:0-24425 GCA_964246805.1 uncultured Acidobacteriaceae bacterium | reverse complement strand
CCCCCAAACTTCTCCTCTATGCCGGCACCATGCCCGAAGCCATCCGTACCGCCGCTGACCCCAAGATGTCGCTCCAGCTCTCCACACCCGCAGCCAGCACCCAATACCTCCAACGCTTTCTCGACCAATACCAAAGCCCATCCTCAAACCTGTAAGGACCCCGCATGACCAAGTGGCTCACCAACCTGCAACCCTGGGGCGCACTCCTCATGCGCCTCGTCCTTGGCGTCTCCATGCTCGTCAACGGCTGGGACAAGGTCGTTCCGGCGTCCGGCTTTCATGGCCACAACACCTTCTCCGCGCTCGACCACTTCTGCCGCTTCGTCGTAACCCTCGGCCTACCTTATTGGCTCGGTTGCGTCTCCGCCTTTACCGAGTTCACCGGCGGCATCGCCCTGATCCTCGGCCTCTTCACCCGCTTCTTCGCCTTCCTGGTCGCCATCAATATGATCGTCGCCCTCGTCACCGTCAACATCCATCACGGCTACAGCAGCTCTCAATACACCCTCGCCTTGATCGCCCTTGCCGCCATGCTCCTTCTCTACGGCCCCGGCACCCTCGCCCTCGACCGCAAACTCGGCCTCCGCTAAGCCTTCCAAGCTCATAGCCCTGACCAGTACGATGAGGCGACCCCTTAGCGGCTGGCAGTCAGCACCCCATCCCTGTCATCCTGAGCGAAGCGCAGCGAAGTCGAAGGACCTGTAATTGCTCTCATCCAGTCTCCTGCCACCTGCTGTTGTCGTTGCTCTTGCTTTTCTCGTTTGTCATTCCCGTAGGGAATCTGCGTCTGCCTCACAGCGCTAAACACCCGGGTCTCCCACCACCCCAGCTCAGCCGTTCTGCCCGCATTTCTCCACCACACTCACTGATTACGAAGGTGTTTGTCAAGCTCCACTCAAGTGCAAAACGTTCCTAAGCTATTCATTGCAAACAAGATAGGCATGTCAAGATCTTTGCGCTTTAGTTATGCTCCGTCCGCTATCCTGGAATGAGAGTTTGCCTTCGTCCTACTCACAAACGTGGACGCATTCCATCCAGCCGCCATGCAAATCGTTCATTGCAAATACTTTAGCAATAAAGTCTCTGGAATGAATACTTTGGCGGTCACTCTGCCGCAAAGCGTTTACATGGAACAACTTGCGACGGGTAAGAAATACTTCCCGCGCCAAGCCGCAAAAGGAGTGAAGGCCCCCAATCTTCAGGGGGCCTTACGTATTGGGAAGGGGAGGGTTTTGCAGATAGGTGAAGCCGGAACCGAAGGGAACTGCAGGCCCGGCAATTGCTTGGTACAGTGAATCAGACGCACTCCCAAACAGAAAGTTGTCCCCGTTTCTAATATTTCTTTACGGAAAACAATATTAGGAAGATCATCCGAACATTACCTCTATCGGCAGCCTTCTTCCTGAGCATGAGCTCCTCTTTTCCACACTTTGTCTGCACAAGAACTTCACGAGTATGGCCTTCATGCCGCAGCCCTCCCCCGAAGACGATCTCCACGCCCTGCTGCACCGCACCTTCGGTTTTCCCGCCTTCCGCGCCAACCAGGAGGCCGTCTGCCGGGCCGCCACCCAAGGCCGCGATGTCCTCCTCGTTATGCCCACGGGTGCCGGTAAGTCCCTTTGTTATCAACTCCCCGCAATCGCGCGCGGAGGCACCGCCCTGGTCATCTCGCCTCTGATCGCCCTGATGGACGACCAGGCCGCCAAGCTCACCGCCGCCGGTCTCCGCGTCGCTCGCATCCACTCCGGCCTCTCCCGTGACCAGGCCCGCGACGCCTGTCGCGACTACCTCTCCGGCGCCCTCCAGTTTCTTTTCATCGCCCCGGAGCGGATGCGCGTTCCCGGCTTCCCCGAGATGCTGGCCAAGCGCAAGCCTGCCCTGATCGCCATCGACGAGGCCCACTGCATCTCCGCCTGGGGCCACGACTTCCGCCCCGACTACCGGACGCTCGGCGAGCACCTCCCGCTGCTCCGCCCGTCGCCCATCATCGCCCTCACCGCTACCGCCACGCCCGCCGTCCAGCGCGACATCGTCGCCCAACTCCAGCTCTCCCGTCCGGCCCTCTTCATCCACGGCTTCCGCCGCGACAATCTCCACATCGAGGTAGTCGAGATGTCGAAGCCGCAGCGCAATGCCTTCGTCGTCGACCTGCTCAAGCGGCCCGAGAACCGTCCTGCCATCGTCTACTCCCCATCGCGCAAGGCCGCCGAGGAGCTTGCCAGCCTGCTGGGAGGGAAGGCCGCCGCCTACCACGCCGGGCTCGACCCTGCCACCCGCGATCGTGTCCAGCGCGGCTTCCAGGCCGGCACGGTCGAGGTCGTCGTCGCCACCATCGCCTTCGGCATGGGCATCGACAAGGCCGACGTCCGCACCGTCGTCCACATCGCTCTGCCCGCCTCGGTCGAGGCGTACTACCAAGAGATCGGCCGCGCCGGTCGCGACGGCCTTCCCAGCCGCACCGTCCTGCTCCACTCCTTCGTAGATCGTCGCATACTCGAAGGCCAGTTTGAGCGGGACTACCCTGCCGCTACGGAGCTTGAGCGGGTCGCGATGACGCTCACGTCGGAATACCTGATGCCCGACTATCTAAGCCGAAAAGTGGCAATGGACCCTGAGCTGTTCGCCAAGTCCGTTCAGAAGCTCGTCTCGCAAGGCGCGGCGCAGGTAGATATGGACGGACTGGTTCGCTCAACCGGGCTGACGAACTGGCGCAAAGGCTACGAAGCGCAGATGACCTTTCGCCGCTCCCAGATCGACCGCATGGTCGCCTTCGCCGAATCGAACCAGTGCCGCATGACCGCCCTCATCAACCACTTCGGCGACACCGCCGACGGCCTGAAGCCTTGCGGCCACTGCGACTTCTGCGCCCCGCAGAACAGCACCGCCCAGCCCTTCCGCGAACCTACCCGCGACGAAGAGCGGCACCTCCGCGCCATCCTCCGCGCGCTGTCGGGCGGCGTCTCGCGCTCGACCGGCAAGCTCCACACCGACCTCGCCCTCATGCCTTCATCGGGTGTAGACCGCAAAGTCTTCGACACCTGGCTCGACGCCCTCGCCCGCGCCGGCCTCCTCCAACTCACCTCCGAGACCTTCACCAACCCCGCCGGCGACGTCATCCCCTACAAGAAGGCCTCGCTCACCCACGAAGGCACCCTCGTCGAAAAGTCCGGCGACGCCCTCCTCGTCCATCTCCGCGACAGCTCTCCCGCGAAGGGCAAGGCCCCGACCGCGACCAAGTCCGGCCGCCCCTCAAAGGCCAGCCTGAAGGCCGAGCGCGAACAGACCACCGCCGCCTACACGCCGGCACAGCAAGCCTTGGAAGCCCGCCTCCGCGACTGGCGCAAAGCGGAAGCCGCCAAGACCGGCAAGCCCGCCTTCATCGTCTTCGGCGACGCCGTCCTCCGCAACCTCGTCATCGCCGCCCCGCAGACCATAGCCGAACTCATCACCGTCTCCGGCATAGGCCCCGAGAAGGCAGACCGCTACGGCGCGGAACTCGTTGCCCTCTGCCGCGACATTGACGACTCCACATCTGCTTCAGCACCCGCAAAAACAGCACCACCTCGCCCAAGACCCTCCTCATCAGCCCGTACTATCGACGCTGTAGACGAGCGGCACGCACCTTCCGAAGTCCCCACCTTTACCCGGCAGCGCGCCCCACAGCCCGACGCTGAAGTCTCCCTTACGCCCACCCAGCAGGCTCTCGACGTCAGGCTTCGAGACTGGCGCAAGGTGGAGTCCGCCAAGCTCGGCCTCCCGCAGTTCTTCGTCCTTAGCTCTTCCACCCTGCGCGACATTGTGCTGATCCATCCGAAGACGTTGCCGCAGCTCAGAACCATCACTGGCCTCAGCACCGAAAAGCTCGACAGGTTCGGTTCCGCTATCCTTGAAGTCTGCAACCAGCCATGAACTCAACACCGAAGCAAGAAGCCGCGCACCATCCCGCCGAACTCGACTCGCCCACGCTCGACGAGTTGGCGTCTCACTGCTTCGGCTGTGGGATGGACAATCCCGAAGGCCTGCACCTCCACTTCACCGTGGACGCGGAGGCTCTCACCGCCACCGCCACGCTCACGTTGACGCGTCTGCATCAAGGGCCGCCCGGCTACGTTCACGGCGGCATCATCGCCACGCTGATGGACGAGGTCATGAGCAAGCTCAACCGCCCGCTCAAAGCCCTCGCCATGACCCGCAACCTCCAGGTTGATTACCTGCGTCCCAGCCCGCTCGGCCAGCCGCTCACGCTCAGATCCAGCCACGTCAAACGCGAGGGCCGCAAGCTCTTCCACCGCGCGGAGCTCCGCGACGCCAATGATACCCTGCTCGCCGAAGCCACTGGCCTCTTCATCGTCATCGACCCGCGCTATCTTGCCTAGCTCGCGCCCCAGTAATTTCGGTCTCGCAGAAAGTATTCATCATCCCAGCTATGCATCATCGTCTGGAAGAACATGAAGACCATCCGCGAGTGCCCCAGCTTCTGGAAGCGCCGGTTGGTCGTCCAAACTTTTCCCTTGATGATCCGGAACTTCGTGCGATGGACTCCCTTCGAGAGCAGGTAGTCTTCCGCGAACAGCGCCTGCTCATTGAAGCCGCCGAGTGCCCAGAACGCCTCGCGCTCGAACAGCATGAACATGCCCGTCGCGAACGGCTTCAGCTTCGACCCGATGTGCTGCATCAGGTTATTGCCCGAGTACAGCACGTCGTCGAAGAAGCTTCCGTACCGGCATGCAATATTGGTTGTCGCAAGATGGAGGTCGCGCCGCCGCATCGCCGCCATCGCTCGCCGCAACAGGGTAGGCTCGGACAGCTCGACATCGGCATCCAGAAACAGCACATACTTCGTATCCGCCAGCCGCGCGCCCGCATTGCGCCCCACCGCCGGTAGCCCGCCGGGGATCACTTCTATCCTTAGTCTGTCTCGAAAGCGCAGTGCCCGTTCTACCGTGCCGTCAGTCGAGCCGGCGTCGGCTACGAGGATTCGTGTCCGGCTCATCTCCGTGTAATCCTGCTTGCACAATGAACCGAGCAACTTAGGCAGCATAGCCGCTTCGTCTTTCGCGGGAATGACAATGGTAAGCTCTGAGACGATCTCTGGATTCAAGCGAACCTCTCCTTGTCTAACGACTAGACTCCCTTAGGTTCATTGTTATAGGAACAAACTACCGTGAATTTGCAACCAACAATACGTTTCCGGTAACCGCACTCACTGCCGGCGTGCGCCGTGAAAGCTGATATCGTTAAGGTTCACGCGGCCACCATGCCACCTTATGCCAACCGCGGCGCGGAGGAAATGCCATGCCAGACCACAGCAGCAATGGAAATGGGAACCACGGCCAAGCCGCGCAAGGCCTGCGCCTCAAGGTAGGTCTCGCCGAGATGCTTAAGGGCGGCGTCATCATGGACGTGATGAACACCGAACAGGCGCGCATCTCCGAAGAGGCCGGAGCGGTCGCCGTGATGGCCCTAGAGCGCGTTCCGGCGATGATCCGGGCCGAAGGCGGCGTCGCCCGCATGGCCGGCCCCAAGCTGATCAAAGAGATCATGGCCGCGTCGTCCATTCCGGTGATGGCGAAGGCGCGCATCGGCCACTTCGCCGAAGCCCAGGTGCTCGAAGCTCTCGGTGTCGACTTCATCGATGAGTCCGAGGTTCTCACCCCCGCCGACGAGACGTATCACATCGACAAGCATGCCTTCAAGACCCCCTTCGTCTGCGGAGCGCGCAACCTTGGAGAAGCTCTCCGCCGCATCGCCGAAGGCGCGTCCCTGATCCGCACCAAGGGCGAGCCCGGCACCGGCGACGTCGTCCATGCCGTCCAGCACATGCGTCAAATCACGCGCGAGATCAAGGCGCTCACCGTGCTTGGCGACGAAGAGCTCTACAACGCCGCCAAGGTTCACGGCGCGCCCTACGAGCTCGTCCGCATGGTTGCCAAGGCCGGCAAGTTGCCCGTGCCCAATTTCTCGGCCGGAGGCATCGCCACTCCAGCCGACGCCGCTCTGATGATGCAGCTTGGCGCCGAGACAGTCTTTGTCGGCTCCGGCATCTTTATGAAGGGCGGCGCGACACCGCTCGACATCGAGAACAATCCCGCCGAGCGCGCCGAAGCTGTCTCGCGCGCGAAGGCCATCGTCCTCGCCACCACGCACTTCAACGACCCCAAGATCGTCGCCGAGGCCAGTGAAGATTGCACCGGCACGATGAAAGGCCTTGCCGCCGCCGCCATCGACGAAAAAGATCTAATGCAGACTCGCGGCTGGTAAGCTCGCCGTTCATGCATCGCATCCTCATCGACACCACGCCGCCGCAGCGCGGTGCTTCGCCGACGAGGCGTGTTTAGACTTTCACGGTTCACCTGGCTTCTATCATCTCTGCCTCGAAGCGTCGATTCAATTAGTGTTTATCTAGTAGTGTGCTTCGTCTCAATGCGGGGAATGTAGCAGCCGCGCGAGGAAACAACTCCGCTGTATCCATTCAGCGTCTGAGCATCAGACCCATCAAACGGACGACATCTCCGCTCCATATTTGTATCTCATCTGAATAGAGGCATTAAACAGTGCAGACTTTCTCACCCGGCTCCAAGGACCACACCGGCCCTGATTCATCGCAACTCGATTTGCTTTGCCTAAGCCACCTGCGCTGGCATTTTGTTACGCAACGACCCCAGCATCTTTTACGCCACGCCGCGAAGGATAGGCGCGTATTTTACTGGGAAGAACCCATTATCCACGCGCCCGGCGATCCCGTCGCGCAATCGTTCGGGGCGGAGGGAACACATCTGGAAATTACGCATGAAGAGCAGAATCTATGGGTGATTCGTCCCCACCTTGTCGAAGGCACCGTCATCGAAGCGGCACAACGGCAACTGCTCGATAAACTGATTGAAACTTTCTCGATCCACCGTTATATACGCTGGTACTACACGCCTATGGCGCTCAACTTTTCATCGCATGTTAAGGCCGAAGCAACCGTATACGACTGCATGGACGAACTCAGCGGGTTCTTCGGCGCGCCACCGCAACTCGTCGAACGCGAGCGTCAACTCTTCGACCAGGCCGACGTCGTTTTCACCGGAGGCGTCAGCCTTTACGAAGCCAAGCAGCGACAGCACGCTAACGTACACGCTTTCCCCAGCTCCATCGATGAAACGCACTTCGCACAAGCTATAAATGGCGGCCTCCAAGAGCCGGCCGATCAAGTAACGATTCCACATCCCCGCGCAGGCTTTTATGGCGTCGTGGATGAACGCTTTGACGTCGATCTGCTTGGCCAAGTCGCCGCGCTTCGACCGGAGATGCAATTCGTCATTCTCGGACCCGTCGTCAAGATCGATCCGGCCACTTTACCGCGGGCCGCCAATATCCACTATCTCGGCGGCAAACGCTATGAAGAGCTGCCCGCCTATCTTGCCGGATGGGACGTTGCATTGCTCCTCTTCGCGCGCAACGAGGCGACGCGATACATTTCTCCCACCAAAACTCCTGAGTATCTCGCGGCCGGTAAGCCGGTTGTTTCGACACCGATCCGCGATGTCGTGCGTGGCTATGGCGATGCCGGTCTTGTCGCCATCGCGGAGACACCGGAAGACTTCGCGCGTGCGCTCGATAGCGCGTTGCAATCGCCCACGACGGCATGGAAAAAGGCCGTTGCAAACAAGCTGGCGCAGGGCTCCTGGAGCCGCACCTGGGCTGCAATGCAGCGCGAGATAGATCTTGCCGTTGCCCTGAAGCAAACGCCACCCACACTGCTCGGCGCGTCGCACAATGTCACTTCCGGCGTCGCTCCCCTGCGAGTCGAAAGTCTGATCACAACCCGTTCCTTCAAGCCGCGTCGCGTAAAGGAGCACTTCGATTATCTTGTCGTAGGCGCTGGTTTTGCGGGAAGCGTCCTCGCCGAGAGACTCGCTAGTCAACTCGGGAAGCGCGTGCTGATCATCGACAAGCGCGACCATATCGCGGGCAATGCCTACGACTGCCTCAACGCCGCCGGCATTCTTATTCACAAATACGGGCCGCACATCTTCCACACCAACTCGGACGATGTTGTCGCGTATCTGACGAAGTTCACCGCGTGGCGTCCCTACGAGCATCGCGTCCTCTCACAAGTTGACGGCAAGCTCGTACCCGTACCGATCAACCTCGACACCATCAATCGGCTCTACAATCTCTCGCTCGACGCGCACGGGATGGAAGCCTTCCTCGCCACGCGCGTTGAGAAGCGCCCCCTCGTTCGCACCTCCGAAGATATCGTGGTGAGCCGCGTCGGCCGTGAACTTTACGAAAAGTTCTTTCGTGGTTACACATGCAAACAGTGGGGCCTTGACCCTTCGCAGCTGGATGCCTCCGTCGCCGGCCGCATTCCCGTCCGCTTCGATCGCGACGACCGCTATTTCACCGATAGTTTTCAGGCCATGCCGGCCGAAGGCTACACGCGCATGTTTGAGCGGATGCTTGACCATCCGCGCATTACCGTGCGCACGGGCGTCGATTATCGCGATGTAACTAGCACCTACCCTGGCGCGAAGATCGTTTACACCGGCCCGATCGACGAGTTCTTCAACTTCCGCTTCGGGCCGCTACCCTACCGTTCACTAGAGTTCCAGCATGAGACGCATGATGTTGAAACATACCAGGCCGCTCCTGTGATTAATTACCCGAACGAACATCCCTACACACGCGTCACGGAGTTCAAATATCTCACCGGGCAGAAGCACAAGAGTACCAGCATTGTGTACGAGCATCCACGGTCCAAAGGCGATCCCTACTATCCCATTCCACGTCCGGAGAACGCCGCTCTCTATGCAAAATACCGCGACTTAGCCGAGCGCAGCGATAACGTGGAGTTCTGCGGCAGATTGGCCAACTATAAATACTTCAACATGGATCAGGTCGTCGCTCAGGCGCTTCAGACCTTCCGCCGCATCTCGGAAACCGAAACCACGATGCCGTTTGAGAGCTCGATCACCGGTATTTCAACAGTCTCGACTCCAGTGTCTCTGTAGTCCTTCCAGCACACACAACAAAGCCCTCCAGCCGGAGGGCTTTGTTGTGTGTCTGTCGCCAACTATTTTTCGCCAAGCGGCTTCGCCATCTTCTCGTGCATCGCGCCCTTCATGTCTCCCGGAACTAAGTTTGCGACCATGCCTTCAATCTTCGTTTTGAACGAAGCCGCGTAGACGTGGTCCTTGCCGTCGAAGAGGGCCTCGATTCCCTGCTTCGCCACATCAGAAGGCTGGCTCTCCGACTTGCCTTCTTGTCCCACCTGCGTGTTGTCCATGCCCGCGCGATGAAAGAAGTCCGTATCGACTGGACCGGGCTGCAATGCCGTCACGGTGATGTTTGTATCCTTCAACTCATACCGCAGACTGTGCGCGAACGACAGCACAAACGCCTTTGTCGCCGCGTACACCGCTTCGCGCGGCGCAACCATCTCACCCGCGATAGATGCTGTAAACAAGATTTTGCCTTCACCCTGCGCCATCATCTTTTGAACGACATGCTTGGCCAGGTGTACCGTGCCCACGCAATTCAAATGCACCATGTTCAGCTCTTCGTCCAGGTCGGTCTCCGCAAACAATCCACCGACGCCGACACCGGCATTCAAGCAGGCAACGTCAACCGTGCGCCCGGTAGATTGCACCTTCGACCATAGCTCGTCGATGCCTTGCTTGTGCGCCAGATCCGCGTTCACTTCGATCACCTGTGTGCCCAGGCCACGAAGCTCCGCCGCCGCGTTCGTCAGCCGGTCACCCGCCGACGCGACCACCAGATCGTATCCCTTGCCCGCCAAAACCTTAGCCAGTTCCAAACCTATACCGCTCGATGCTCCCGTCACAATCGCAAGTCCATTTGCCATCTTGAATCCTCCATGCAGACACGTCGTGTTCTGTCAGTCAGCTCTGATGCGCGCCATGAAAGTGGGGATGCAGTAGCGGACTGTCCGCCCGCTCTCGACGATAGCAAACCAATCTGATGGGTGAACAGGCAGCGCGACACGCGTTCTCGACATCCATTACCTCGTCCGCGTAATTGCACCATGAGGTATTGTCATGACCATTGCCTATAATCCGGCGCCCGATGTAAAAGGGCCATCGTTTCCCCTCTCGGGTGAGAAATACATCCCTCTCATCAATGAGACGAAAGATGGCCGTGTCTTCTCGCATGCCTACCAAACCATCCTCGCCTCGCCCGAGCAGCTTTATCAGTTCTGGCATGCCGTGCGTTCTTTTCCGCTCTGGCAGGAGCACATCGTCTCCGTAACCCCAGCCAGCGATCGAGTCAGCCATTGGGTCACCGGCAACCCTGAAGACCCGAAAGGGACGCGCATTGAGTTCGACTCCGAGATCACCGAAGACGTTCCCGGACAAACCATTGCCTGGCGTTCCATTACCGACAGCGTCGACCAGAGCGGAAAAGTCACCTTTACGCCGCATCCAAGCGGCCGCGGAACGATCGTTCTTCTTCAGCAGCAGATCAAGATGCCCGGCGGCGCGATCGGCAATGCCGTAGCCTCGACCGTTGCCCGTGGCCCTAAGCAGACCGTGATTGAAAACCTTCGCCACTTCAAAGAGATGGTCGAAGCCGGTGCTATTCCGTCAGTCAAAGGCCAACCTCATGGTCCGCGCGGCCTCTCCGGCGGCATCAAGGAGTGGATGTACGGCGAGACCAATCCCACGCCTCCCGGCACCAGCGAGCAAGACCCGGCGCAAGCCCAGCCAGACACCACCACCGCAGCACACCAGGAGGCCGTATGAAGGCAGTATGTTGGATGGGCAAAGGTTCCATCGAAGTTCATGAGGTCGATGACCCGACAATCATCAACCCGCAGGATGCGATCATCAAAATCACCCGGACCGCCATCTGCGGCAGCGATCTGCACCTCTTCGACGGCTATATCCCCACCATGGAGTCCGGCGACATCCTCGGCCATGAGTTCATGGGCATCGTCGAAGAGGTCGGCAGCGAGGTCAAGAAGCTGAAGCGAGGCGACCGCGTGGTCGTTCCCTTCACCATCGCCTGCGGCAACTGCATGTTCTGCAAAAAGGATCTTTGGTCCCTCTGCGACAACTCCAATCCGAACGCCCATATCGCCGAGGAGATGTATGGCTACTCAGGTTCGGCTTTATTCGGATACTCGCATATATATGGAGGCTACGCCGGGGGTCAGGCCCAGTACGCCCGTGTTCCCTTCGCCGATGTAGGCCCCATTAAGATTGAGAATGACCTGCCCGACGAAAAGGTTCTTTTCCTCTCGGATATTTATCCGACCGGCTACCAGGGTGCCGACAACGCCAACATCGAACCCGGCGATACGGTCGCCGTCTGGGGCTGCGGCCCAGTAGGTCTCTTTGCGATCGCCAGCGCCTACATGCTGGGCGCGGGCAAGGTCATCGCCATCGACCGTTTTCCCGAGCGCCTCAAACTCGCTCGCGACTACTGCGGCGCCACCACCATCGACTACAGCGAAGACGATGTCATCGTCGTCGAAGCCCTGCGCGATCTTACCGGCGGCATCGGTCCCGACAGCTGCATCGACGCAGTTGGCATGGAGGCCCATTCCAATACGACCGTCGGCCTCTATGACAAGGTCAAGCAGACTCTCATGATGGAGACAGACCGGCCCTTCGTTCTGCGACAGGCCATCCAATCCATTCGCAAGGGCGGCACGCTCTCCATTCCCGGCGTCTACGGCGGTGTGCTCGACAAGGTCAACTTCGGCGCGGCCTTCGGCAAGGGCCTCAAGATGGGCATGGGCCAAACCCATATGCACAAGTATCTTCAGCCATTGCTGAAATCCATCGAGGACAAGAAAATCGATCCGTCTTTCCTCATCTCGCACCGCGTCGGCATCGACCAAGTCCCTGACATGTACCCCCTATGGCGCGACAAGCAGGAAGCCGTCACCAAGATCGTCATCGATCCATGGGTGGACAAGATCGACCAGCCTAAAATCGCCTGACACGCACTTTCGCGAAATACCCGGCGTCCGGCGCATCGGGCATTTTCGTGCGCCTTATAATCAACCCGTGCCAACTAAACGCTACACCAAGGGCCAAACCCTGCTCATCGACGCCGACGATACGCTATGGGAGAACAACGTCTACTTCGAGCTTGCCATAGTCGGCTTTATCTCTCATCTGGATCACCACGTCCATACCCCAGCAGAAGTACGCAGCCGCCTGAATACCGTGGAGCGCGCCACGATCGCCGCTCACGGCTACGGCCTCCAGAGCTTTCGCCGTTCGCTCATCAGTTGCTTCGAACAGCTCGCCGCCTCGCCTATCAACGACGAGCAACGTACTCGTATTCACAGCTTCGTCCAGTCCATCGCCGACCATGAGATCGAGCTCCTTCCCGGCGTCGCCGATACCCTTGCCGAGCTTGCCAGGCGTCACCGCCTCCTCCTCGTCACCAAAGGCGATCCGAAAGAGCAAGTCGACAAGCTCCGGCGCTCCGGCCTCGCACCGCACTTCAGTGCCATCGAGGTCCTTCCCGAAAAGCACGGCGAGGCTTACCGCTCCCTCTCCGGCAAACATGGCTTTGAAGCCGCCACCACCTGGATGATCGGCAATAGCCCGAAGTCCGACATCAACCCCGCCCTTGCCGCCGGCCTCCACGCCATCTTCATCCCGCACGACTTCACCTGGGTGCTCGAGCATGAGGCTGTCGACCCCGCCCCAGCCGGACAAACCCTGCTGGAACTCTCCTCCTTCGCTCAGCTCGCCGAGCATTTCTAACCGCTGCCCGCGCCCGCAAGATGCTACACTTATCTTCGGATTGAGCACCGCTCACGTCTTCCGCAATGTACCGCGAGGCCGAATGCGGAGGTGGCGAAATTGGCAGACGCACTAGCTTGAGGTGCTAGCGCCGCAAGGCATAGGGGTTCAAGTCCCCTCCTCCGCACCAGATTATGACATGCGGTCAGCCCATCCAGGCTGACCGCGCAATCTTTGCAGACTGTAGCAGTTGTAAAGCAAAACTACTTTTCCTATTTGGAAGCTAGCTTTGCCCACACAACGCCCGCGTCACGGCATCAGGAGCTTGTCTAACGTAATCGGCAGCTCACGAATGCGCTTCCCGCAGGCGTTGTAGACGGCGTTCGCAATCGCTGCGCCCGTTCCCGTGATGCCGATTTCACCAATCCCGCGTGCGCCCATTGGAGCGTGTGGGTCGGGGATGTCGGTCCAAAGGATGTCGATCTCCGGTACGTCCATCTGAACCGGCACATGGTACTCGGCTAGGCTAGGATTCGCGATGCGTCCACTACGCTCGTCAAATTGCGCTTCTTCCATCAGAGCCAATCCAATGCCCATGATGATGCCGCCGCGGAACTGGCTTTTGGCGGTCTTTGAGTTCAGAATGCGGCCGCAGTCGAACGAGCCCAGAAAGCGGTTGACGCGCGTTTCACCCGTGCTCGCGTTGACGCGGACCTCGGCGAACATGGCTCCGAATGAGTGCATCGACCAATGCATCACCTCAAGCGGCGGAGGCGCGTTCGCTTCGGCCACCACTTTATCACGATGCGCACGACGCAGAATGGCGGCATAGCTTTCGCATCGGGTGGGCTCGTCCAACTTGCACAGACCCGCGTTCATGCTCCCTACCTCGTCGGGGTCAAGACCATGCAGCGGAGAATTCTTGCCAACCAGCGTCAACAGTTCCTTTACCAGTGCAGCATGCGCGGCGATCACGGCAGCCCCGATGGACGCCGTCTGCGACGAGCCACCGGCTAAGATCGGGCCTCCCAGCGACGAGTCGCCATAGTTGATCTTGACGCACTCTATGGGCAGGCCAAGCCGCTCCGCCGTCACTTGTGTCTGGACGGTGACGGTGCCCATTCCCATCTCATGCGCGGCGATATCGACCGTCGCGTCGCCGTCCTTGGTAAGCATGATGCGCGCTGAGCCTCCCGGCATGCGGTAGTAGGGATAGGTGGCGGTCGCACAGCCCATGCCAATCATCCATTCGCCCTCGCGGCGCGACCCGGGCGTGGGACTCCGCTTGTCCCAGCCGAAGCGCTCGGCACCCGAGCGATACGCCTCCACCAGATTTCGCGCGGAGAACGGCTTGCCGGAGGTTGGATCCTTCTCCGGCTCGTTGCGCATCCTGAGTTCGATCGGATCTATCTTCAGTTGTTCGGCAAGCTCGTCCACCGTGCATTCCAGGGTGAAAGTACCGATAGACTCACCCGGCGCCCGCATAAACGTATTGGCGACCATGTTCATATCCGCCACCTGCTGTACGATCTTGAAGCTGCCGGCCGAATAAACGTGGCGCGCGGGAAAAGTAAATTGCTCGGGGCAATCGTTATGCGCAGTCATCGCCACGGTGCCGGTGTGGATCAAAGCCTCGAAGCGACCATCCGCGTCGGCACCGATGGCCACGCGCTGCTCGGTCGTCGTGCGGCCGCCCACGGTGCGGTAAACACCTTCCCGTGTGAGCACAACCCTCACCGGACGGCCGGCGAGCTTTGAAGCGGCCGCCGCCAAGACCTGGTGAAACCAGAGCGTCTTGCCGCCGAATCCACCGCCGACATAGGGCGAGGAGAGATGAACCCGTGCCTCCTCGATCCCAAAGATCTGAGCCAGCGTCCATGCGGTCTGCACCACGGCCTGGCTGCCATCATGCACGAACAATTCTTCGTTCTCGTTCCAGTAAAGCGTGGCCGCGTGCAGTTCGATTGAATTGTGGTTATAGCGCGGCGTGCGGTACGTTACATCGACTTTGTGCTTAGCCGCCGCTAATGCCGCTTCGGCGTCGCCTATCTCCAGCTTCGGCGGTTCACCCAGAACATTGTCAGGAAAGCGCGCGTGTGTCCTTGCCTCGTCGAACGTCACGATCCCCGGCTCGACCTCATACGTTGCGTGAATCAGCGATTTTCCGTAATCCGCCTCTTCCTGCGTTTCTGCAAGAATCACGGCAATGGTCTCTCCGTTCCAGTGAATGCAGTCGTCCTGCATGATCGGGAGCGTACTGAAACCCATCGCTTTCGGAGTGGAGTTCGTCGCCGGTGCTATTTTGAGTTTCGGAGCATTTTTGTAAGTCATCACGAACACCACGCCGGGTGCCGCTTCCGCTGCGCTCGTATCGAGCTTCCTGATGCGGCCTCTTGCAATCGTGCTGTAAGCGAACGCCGCGTAGACCATGCCGTCCAATGGAAACTCGGCCGCAAAGGGAGCCGCGCCCGTGACCTTCAGCCGGCCATCCAGGCGCGACACCGGTGCGCCGATCAGGCCATGCTTGCGTTGGATAAGCGGATCGGGTTTCCCTCCCGGCAGCCAGGTGTCCGGCGCGAGTTCCACTGCTGTCTTCATAACCGCCTGTACCGCGTTCTTGATCACGCTCATGCCGTCACCTCCGCCAGTTCCATCAGCACCGCCGTTATCGTGCGCTTTGCGAGTTCGATCTTGAATCCGTTATCGCGCAGGGGCCTGGCCTCGTCCAGTTCGGCTTCAGCCGCCGCCCGAAACACTGCTTCCGTTGCCGATTGGCCCTTGAGCGCCGCCTCCGCTTTGTACGCACGCCACGGCTTATGGGCAACGCCGCCAAGCGCCAGACGCACGTCCTTTACCGTGCCGTTCTCCACATCCAGCGCGGCCGCGACGGAGACCAGTGCAAAGGCGTAGCTTGCCCGGTCGCGCACCTTGCGATAGGTGGAGCGAACCGCGAACGGCAGCGGCGGGAGTTCGACCGCAATAATCAGTTCACCCGGCTCCAGCACTGTCTCAACTTCCGGATGGTCTTCCGGAAGACGATGGAGCTCGGTAAACGGCAGCGTTCGCTCTCCCCTCGCACCGCGCAGATGCACCACGGCGTTCAGCGCCGCCAGCGCGACGCACATGTCCGAGGGATGCGTGGCGACACACGCCGCCGACGCTCCCAGGATGGCATGTATGCGATTGAAACCCTCAATGGCATCGCAGCCCTGCCCCGGCGAGCGCTTGTTGCAGCGAGCTCCGTCGTCGTCGTAAAAGTAGGTGCAGCGTGTGCGCTGGAGCATGTTGCCGCCAACCGTGGCCATGTTGCGAATTTGTGGAGAAGCCCCCGCGAGAATAGCGCGCGCCAGCATGGGATATCGTGTTCGCACCGCTCGATGTTCCGCGACTGCGGTGTTGCGGACACCCGCCCCAATCAGCAGACCGCCATTCTCGCGCTCGTCGATACTGCTTGACAGATCCGTCACATCCACCAGGGTGGACGGCCGCTCGAGCGTCTCGCGCATTAGATCGACAAGATTCGTGCCGCCGCCGAGATACTTCACTTGATCTGCGATCCCTAACCGGATCGCTTCCGGTCCGTCCGCGGCGCGAACATAGGTGAAGGGGTTCATTTCGCTCCCTCCACGTACACTTCAGTAATGGCGTCGACAATGCCGTTGTAGGCTCCGCAACGGCATAGATTGCCGCTCATGCGCTCGCGCAGTTCATCACGGGTAAGTGTGATATTGACGTTCGATAGGTCGGTAGTGACGTGGCTCGGCAGACCGCGCCTGACTTCCTCCGCCATCGCGACCGCCGAACAAATCTGTCCAGGCGTGCAATAGCCGCACTGGAAGCCATCATGGTCGATGAACGCCTGCTGCAAAGGATGCAACGCGCTCTCGGAGGCAAGACCTTCGATCGTAGTGATGGAGCGGCCCCGGTACTGCACGGCAAGTGCAAGACACGACAGGATGCGCTCGCCATCCACCAGAATCGTGCAGGCACCGCAAGCCCCCTGGTTGCAGCCTTTTTTGGAACCGGGCAGACCGAGGTGATCGCGCAATAGATCGAGCAGCGAGGTCCTCGAATCGAACACCGTTTCGGTCGATTTGCCATTGATGACGAATTGCATGAAACCTCCAGTCAGCCGATCATACCCTTGCGTGCCGGCGGATCGCGTTTGAAAACGATCCTACTCAAGAGACTCCAATCGCGACAACTTACGTCACAACAGATGGGGAGCAATTCGCACGGGATGCCTGATTGCCGGCAATCAACTCACCTCCTGGCTTGTTTACGATCGCAGACTCCGAGCTAATGACATGAGTCATATCGTAGGCGAGGACTTTACAGGTCATAGATTCCAATGAAACATCCGCTACGGTTTCAGTCAGATAGCTACACTTCTCGCGGTGCTTGCATCACCCAGCCACGTCTCACCGTCTAAACTGGTGACATGGCCTTTCCGCGGTATTGGTTCGCTGCTGCCCTTCTGTTCCTGACGGTCGCCCATCCGTTGCGCGCGCAGGCACCGGCCGCGCGTTTTGATCTGACCGGCCCCAAAATCGAAGTGCGCGTCACCCGCGCCGGTAAGACCCTTCCCATAGCCGCCGTGCCCAATCTCGAACCCGGCGATAAGCTCTGGCTTCATCCGGACCTTCCGCCGACA
The DNA here is from genome assembly GCA_964246805.1 of uncultured Acidobacteriaceae bacterium. GTDB lineage: Bacteria > Acidobacteriota > Terriglobia > Terriglobales > Acidobacteriaceae > Edaphobacter. The sequence goes on along the minus strand of CAXTRY010000036.1, from coordinate 7,058 downwards.
CAATCCGTAAAATATCTTCTCATCGCTGCTTTTTTACGCGGCACCACCAACCCGCCGCCCGATGATTGGTTTACTCGCATTGAAACCTGGAAGAAGGAGGTCCGTCAGGAGGGTGTCTTCGTCACCGTTCCCGCCGAAGCCCAGCAAGCCATCCTCTTTCTCGCGCCCGAGACCGGCGGTGACTTCTCCACCCTCCGTTCCGCCGTACGCGGACGCCCCGGCGTCTTTGTCCGCGCTTCGCAGGACCTCGCCGAAGCCGGCTTTGAACAGAGTCGAATCGAACACTATGTATCCGCCATGAAGCAGGTACCGCCCGGCGACCCGAAGGCTCTCGCCGAACACTCCACCCTGCTCGCCCGCACGCTCAATCTCAGGCCCAATCCCGACTGCTTCAAGCAGCCGGTCGATCTCCAATATAACTGCCTCACGCAGAGCGGCAATCAGACCCTGCTCGACGACGGTCACGGTCAGACACTCGCCGCCGCCCTGGCCAACGGTCCCAGTTCCGACCTGATTACCCAGGCCAGCTACACGCAGGCCTTCGGCGGCGGCATGTACAGCGCTTACGTGGGAGCCATCGTAGACCTCTTCCGGCTTACCGCCAGCCTCCATACCGCGCAATACCAGTACATCCCGGCCATTGCCTTCCCCGATAAGGAAGAGCTGAACCTGCGTCTTAATACCGCGCCTTCCTTCCACAACCCTAAATCCGTCATCGTCATAGGCCTGCCCGCCATACAGAATGCCGTCGCTCCTCCTCTGCGGCCCAGCGATCCAAATTTTGTAACCTGCTTGCTTAAACCGTCCGTCGTCCTTCCAGTTGAAGGGGCGCCCCTGGTCTTTTCCACGGCCTTCGCGCACGATCTTACGCTCCATCTCGACGGCGCTGATCCTAAGACCGATCTGCCGTTGGTCCCCGACGCCTTCCAGGGCGGCCTGATGCTCGCCCCCGCAGCCGCGCGCAAATCGCTGCCGGATGCTCCGGCAGACTTGCCCACAAGCGCGACCGCCCAAGCTACAGGCAGCAAGCCGCTCTCTCCCCCGTCCGCCATTCCGCCCGGTTCTGTCGAAGTGATTGGGACCATCAACGGCTTCTGGGGCTTCGATCCTTATACCGGCCCTACTCTCCGTCTCCAGAACACCCCGGGCAAGGATTGGAAGATTGCCGCCGCCGGCAACCTGATTATCGGACGCGAAAACCATCTGGAACTCGCCTCCAGCGGCACCGCCTGCATCAACACCATTACCCTCGACAGCTCCGGCGGCCAGACTGAACCGAAATGGAAACAGTCCGCCAGCCCCGAGCACGTTGACGTCACCCTCGCTCTCAAATCCGTCGATCCCGGTGCGCTGCATCTCTTTGTGAAGCAGTTCGGCGACTCAGCCCCCGCCTCCGTCTCCGCCGAAAGCTTTTTAGAGCCGGCCAAGCTCACTGGCCTCGTTCTCCACTCGGGTGACCGCATTGCTCTGCTGACGGGTTCAAGCCTCAATCAGGTCAAGCAGATGACCATCAACTCCCTCATCTTTACGCCCAGCGAACCCGCCGCCCCGCTCGAAGTCTCCCTCGAAGCCAACACCGTTCCGCTCGAACTCAACCTCGCCTCCGCCATTCCTACGCCTAAGTGGCAACCTGGTGAGCACTTGTCAGCCAGCGTCACCCTTAAAGACGGTCGGTTCCTTCCGCTATCCGTTACCGTCCTCCCCGGCCGCCCAGCGGTCACTCTGATCGGCAGAACTATCACCGCGCCACCGCACTCTGCGATTCAACTCGCCAACCCGGACGATCTTCCACTCGACGCCACGCTGACCTTCTCGCTGAAATCCGCCGGCAACTTTCCACGCACCGGTAAGATCGAGATCGCCAGCGCCGATGACAGCTTGCACGATTCGCTCACCGTCGGCTCGGGCCTCATCCTGCAAAACCCGCACACGCTCCTCGCCACCCTCAATCCTCTCAAGGCCTTTGGCACTTCCGCCTTCGGCGTGCTTCGCCTAAGGGCGATCGCGCCCGATGGCACCGAAGGCGACTGGCTCCCGCTTGCCACCCTCGTTCGTCTCCCCACGCTGACCGCCGTCCATTGTCCAGTCGACACGGCCAAGACTTGCAACCTCCTAGGCACGGATCTTTACCTGCTCGACAGCGTCGCTTCGGACGCCGCCTTCATCACCTCGAATACCGTACCCGAGGGCTTCGTCGGAGCATCTTTGCCCATGCCCCGGCCCGCCGGAAACACCTTCTACATACGTCTACGCGACGACATATCCGCCAGTAATCCCGTGATGATGCAGCCCATCATCGACAGGAGTGTTCCCGGCACGCCGGCCGAAAACACAGCTCACCGATAGTGGCGTTTACATGGTGTCAAAACGGTTCGTGAATTTCCTAAACTTAACAATCCCCTGTACGACCCAACTCTGATCCCGTGTTGCTCCCCGATACTTGCCACAGGCAGTTCGGCAGGCGGCACACGACGTTGACTTTCAAAGCCGCGGCACAACGGACATGCCGGAGGCCGCCATGCGCTTCTACGATCGTCCTTCCCGCTTGTACGTGATGCGTCGGATACTCGCTCACGCCGAACGTCAACCCACGCGCCGCGCCTACACTTTGCAACGCCTACGCCGTCTTCTCGCCCGGACTATCGTGCTAGCCGGGCTGCCGATGCTCCTCGCGCATGCTGATGCGCAGAGCAAACCAGCGAAGATCGTGACCGTCGCCGGCAATGGCACCGCCGGGCATGTCGCTACACAAGACGGCGGCCCCGCTACCCGCGCCGAACTCGACGAGCCCTACGGCACCGCCGTTGACCACTACGGCAACCTCTATATTGCCGAGCGAGCGAATCATCGTATCCGAAGAGTGGACGCCATAACCGGCATCATCACCACCGTCGCCGGGAACGGCACCCCCGGATACCGGCCCACGGACGAATACGCGCCGGCGATTGCCTCGGAGCTGAACGGCCCCCGAGCCGTGGCCGTCGATGCGCTTGGAAATCTCTACATCGCCGACACCGACAACCAGCGTATTCGCAAGATTGATCCCCAAGGCACGATGTGGACCATCGCAGGCAATGGTATCGCCGGGTATCGCGCCCATGATGAGTACGGCTCAGCCCTCGCAGCCGAACTCGACAGTCCCCGCGCGGTCGCAGTCGACCGTTTCGGCAACGTCTTCCTCAGCGACTACAACAATCAGCGCATCCGGAAAATTGAATCCACTTCACGCGTCATCCACACCGTAGCCGGCACCGGTACCGCCGGATACCTCGCCGCCCAGGGTGGAGGCCCCGCCGCCGAAGCCGAGATCAACGACCCCGATGGCATCGCCGTGGACACGCTCGGCAACCTCTATATCGCCGACACCGGCAACCACCGCGTCCGGCGCGTCGAATCTCACACCGGCCTGATCACCACGGTCGCGGGTAATGGCGGCACAGGTTATCGCGCGAGCGACGAAGGTAAACTCGCCACCGGTGCCGAACTCAACTCGCCATACGGTGTCGCCTTCGATCTCCAGGGAAATCTCTACATCGCTGACATGGAGGAGCATCGCATCCGTCGCATCGACGCCGCAACCGGAGTCATCATCACGATCGCGGGCTCCGGTGTTCCAGGCTTCATCCCCTCACAAGACGGGGAGGCCGCTTCCATCGCTCGCCTCAACAAACCGCGTGGCATCGCCGTCGATCCTGTCGGCAACCTCTACGTCGCCGACACGGCCAACAACCGCATCCGCAAAGTCGAGAGTGCCGGGAGCGGCGTCTACGTTGCCGTCCGCTGAACCTTGGTGCACCGTACACCTCAATCTCCGCTTACCAGCAACTTCTGCTGCAGTTTACTGTGCTTTCGGCTATACGTGAAGTACACAATCAAGCCGATCAAGAGCCACACCACCAGACGGATCCAGTTCCACATGCCCAGCTTGTACATCATGTAGCCGTTGAACAAAATACCCAGAATGGGCACCAGCGGCACAAGGGGGGTGCGGAAAGGACGGTCGCGCCCAGGGTCCGTCCGCCGCAGCACGATAATCGCGACGCAGACGATTACAAATGCCAGCAGCGTTCCAATGTTCACCATCTTGCCGATATCGTCGATCGGCGTTACGCTCCCCACGATCGCCGCCAGCAGTCCCGCCAGGATCGTTCCCTTCCAAGGTGTCCGAAAACGCGGGTGGATCGCGCCGAAAAACTTGCTCGGCAGCAGCCCGTCCTTCGCCATCGAGTAGAGCACACGGCTCTGCCCAAGCAACATCACCAGCATCACGCTTGTCAGCCCGGCCAATACGCCGATGGTAATGATGTTCGAAGCCCATACTAGGTTATGGTCGAGGAACGCCCGCGAGATCGGTGCCTCAATGTTTACCTCGCGCCACGGAACCATTCCCGTAAGTACCGCCGCGATGCCGATATACAGCAGGGTGCAGATCGTAAGCGAGACAATGATGCCGATCGGCAGATCGCGTTGCGGGTTTTTCGCCTCCTGGGCGGTGGTCGAGACGGCGTCAAACCCAATGTACGAAAAGAAGATCAGCCCCGCCGCCAACCCGATGCCGCTCACGCCGAATGGCGCAAACGTGTGCCAGTCCGTCCCCCAGTTCCCCCTGGAAACATAGTGCGACCCGAGCCCCAACACGAAAAGCACGATCCCCACCTTCAACGCCACAATACCCGTATTCAACTTTGCGCTCTCTTGAATACCTACGACCAAAATCGTTGTAATCACCAGCGCAATAAGAAATGCCGGAAGATTGAAGCCGATCTCCATGCCAAACAGATGCGGCGCGTTCAGCAACGCATGGGCCCGCATCGCGAGATCGGCGGAGCCGGACGCCTTGAGCGCCGCAAGTGCGTCGCTGAACGGCATCGTCCCCGGAACCATCCCCGGATGAGTCGCTAGGATACTCTGCCGAGCTACCGTATCCGTGGCCAAACGCAAACCTGTCCAGTGGTCATACGCCAGCCATAAAGGAAATCTTAGGTGAAAGATATTCAATACTTCCACAAAATTGTTCGACCATCCCGAGCTGACCGTACTCGCGCCCATGGCATACTCAAGCGTCAAATCCCACCCGATGATCCAAGCCACAAGCTCCCCTAAAGTGGCATACGCATAGGTGTAGGCCGAACCTGCCAGCGGAATCATCGCCGCAAACTCTGCGTAGCAAAGCCCAGCGAACGCACATCCCAGCCCACTCAAGACAAATGCGAGCATCAGGCTTGGCCCGGCCGTCTGCGCCGCCAGGCCGCTCAACACAAAAATGCCCGCGCCAATCACCGCGCCGACGCCCAACGCCGTTAGCTGCACCGGACCAAGCACACGTTCGAGCGTCTCCGCCCCATGGTCGTTGGCCTCCACTATCATGTCGTTGATCGACTTCTTGGCGAACAAATTTGCCATACGCGTCCCGGTCTCCCGATTTCTAAACGGTGCCCGTCAGCGGCCGTTTCGACCACAGCAGATACACCGGCACTCCCAGCAGCACGATGATCAGACCCGGCCACGTGTATTGAGGTTTGTAACGCAAGAGTACAACACAAACCCACAACGCCATCACGATATAAACCGCCGGCAGCACGGGATAGCCGAACGCCCGGTAAGGCCGCGGAGCGTCCGGCCGGGTCCGCCGCAGCACAAACAACCCCGCGATGGTCAGGATGTAGAACAGCAGCACCGCGAAGATCACGTAATCCAGCAGCTGTCCGTAGCTCCCGCTGAGGCATAGCAAACACGTCCACGCCCACTGCACCCACAGCGAATTCACCGGCGTCTTCGACTTCGGACTCAGCACGCCGACCGCCTTGAAGAACAGCCCATCCTTGCTCATCGCATAGTAGACACGCGCCCCCGCCAGCAGCATTCCGTTCACGCACCCAAAGGTCGAGACCAGAATCGCCGCTGCCATCAGCTTCGCGCCGGCCGAGCCGAACGCCCGCTCCAGCACCGCCGTCGCCACCCGGTCCTGCGCCGCATATGAGATGCCCCGGCCCACAATCGTCGTGGCGTTCGGGTCGCCCGCCATCGGCAGCACGCTCAGGTAGACGAAGTTGCAGGCGATATACAGCAGCAGCACCACGCCCGTTCCCAGCGCGAGCGACAGCGGCAGGTTGCGCTTCGGGTTGCGTATCTCTCCCGCCGTAAACGTCACGTTGTTCCAGGCGTCGGAGGAAAAGAGCGACCCTACCTGCACCACCGCAACCACCGTCAGAAGGCCGGCAAAGTCGCTCCATCCGCCGCGCTGTCCATAGCTCGTCCCATGTAAGAAAGCTCCCAAATGCGCCCCGGACAAGAAGTTATGCCAGTGCGGACCAAAGTTTAGAAGAGCGGCCGTCGAGTTCTTGGCGATAAACCCTACCGACACCACCGCCGCCAGCGCCAGCACCTTCGCCGACGTAAACACATTTTGCACCGTCGCGCCCAGCCGGACGCCCATCGTGTTCAGCACCGTCAGCAGCGTAATGATACCAATCGCAGCCAGATTCGCCGTGTTCAAGCCGATGTTTCCCGACCCGATATGCCATAGCCAGTTCGTCTGGCTCACCCCCGGCAAGAACACGCCCAGAAACTTTCCAAACGCCACTCCCACCGCGGCAATCGTCCCCGTCTGAATCACCAGAAACAGCGTCCACCCGTACAAAAATCCCCAAAGCGGCCCCAGCGCCTCACGCAGATACACATACTGCCCGCCCGCCTTCGGCATCATCGCGGCAAGTTCCCCGTAGCTCAACGCGCCGATGATCGTCATCGCCGCCGTCACCAGCCAAGCCGCGATCAGCAGCGCGGGGGACCCCACTGTCCGCGCCATGTCCGCCGATACGATAAAGATACCCGACCCAATCATCGAGCCCATGACAATCGACGTCGCCGAAAACAAACCCATTCCTTGCACGAATTGCGGTGCACTCTCCGTGCTCTGCTTGTCATGCCGCGGCGTAGCGGAGGGATCTCCTTGTGTTGTTAGTGAAAGATTCACGTAACGTCCAACCTACCGCAAAATGTCGAGAAAGTCCCGCGCCACCTTCCTCACCGTCGGGCCCGCGGCCCACGCCGCCCCC
>CAXTRY010000035.1:23302-24609 GCA_964246805.1 uncultured Acidobacteriaceae bacterium | reverse complement strand
GGGCGCGCCGGGTCGTTGGCGACGGATTCGGTGAGGTGGACCATGAACTCGTCGAAGTGGGCGGCGGCGTTGAGGTCTACGGGTTGTTGGAGGTTGTCGGCGGGGGAGTGGTAGCGGTTGGTGCGCCAGGCTTTCTCCATGTCCTGCTCGGGCGAGCCGAGGGCGAAGCCGACCTTCATGGCGATGGCGGGGATGCCGGCGCGGACAAAGGAGTACTGGTCGGTGCGGATGAAGGAGTTGCGGTCGGGGTAGGGATCTGTGGTGACCTCGTAGCCAAGCGAGGCGGCCACCGTGCGGGCGTTCGCGCCGAGGGTGCTCTCGTTGACGCCCTGGATCATGACGTACTTCATGGGGTAGAGCGGCAGGAACATGTCCATGTTGAGGTCGGCCGCGAGGTCGGCTTTGGGGACGGTGGGGTGCTCGGCGTAGAAGTGGGAGCCGAGCAGGCCCTTCTCCTCGGCGGTGAAGATGACGAAGAGGATGGAGCGTTTGGGCTTGAAGCCGGACGCGGTGATGGCGTGGGCGATATCGAGCACCGAGGCTACGCCGGAGGCGTCGTCCATGGCCCCGTGGTAGATGGGGTCGCCGCCGATGGGCGCGCCGACGCCGATGTGGTCGAGGTGGGCCGAGACGAGGACGTACTGGCCGCGCAGGGCGGGGTCGGTACCTTCGAGCTTGGCGATGATGTTAGGCGAGACGGCTTTGCTGTTGGCGGTGACGACCTTGGCGCGGAAGTTAAGGGCGAGCGGGAAGCGGGGGAGCGGCTTGCCGTCGTTGCCGAGGGCGAGGATTTCGGCGAAGGTGTGGCCGGAGCCGGCGAAGAGCTTCTCGGCCTCGGCGGGGTTGAAGGTGGCGGAGACGACGGGGCCGGGGGTCTGCATGTCGGGATCGGCGAGGCGCATCCGGTCCTGGGTGGAGAGGAGGATCTGGCGGTCCCAAGGGATGTCCATGCCGCGCGGGATGGGGATGGTGATGGCGGCGATGGCTCCGGCGGCGGCGGCGGATTTGGCGAACTCGGCGGCGCGGGCGTGGGACTTGAGCGCGGCGGGGACGTCGGCGGGGCCACCGTTGAGGTAGACGATGACCTTACCCTTCAGATCTAATCCGGCGAAATCGTCATAGTTTACGTCCGGCATGTGGAGACCGTAGCCGATAAAGACCATCGGAGCGTCGATGAGGGCGGGCTCGGTAAGGCGGGAGCCGAGTAGGATGTCGGGGCCGATGCTCAGCGGCTCTGGACTGCTTGCAGTAACCGTACCCGGTTCACCCGGAACAACCATAGCTTTTGTGCGAATGAGCGCGGCGCT
>CAXTRY010000035.1:0-23202 GCA_964246805.1 uncultured Acidobacteriaceae bacterium | reverse complement strand
TAGCTGGAGCCTGGGCGGCAGCGACGGCGGCGAGGAGCGGCAGCAGGGCCGAGCGGAGGATGGATCGCATGTGAGGGTAGCCTCGTTCCAGGTGAATAGAAGCGAGTGTACCGGTTCTCCGGTCTGCTTAAAACACTTTTTTGAAAAGTCCTAAAGTCTTCAAAACAAAAGCAGAAGTATGGCCAGATTTCTGGATCTGTCGAAGTGTCTACCCGCATGAAGCAGTTTCGGGTGGGAGTGCAAACCACTAATCCTTTTGAGTCGCAAACGGGGAAACCTTGGCGGATCGCCCCCGCCATGTTTCGTTCCAGCTTGCAGGCTGCTGAAAATAGAATTTGCAAAAGTACGCAAAGTCTTCAAAACATTGGGTCTAGGTCCGAAAGGTCAGGCGGCCCGGATCGCGGGTGCAACCTTACTTTTGTTCCTGTTCAGGAGAGCGCATTGCCAAGACCTCCAGGACGATGCAGGCGGAGGTCCGCGATTCAGCTACATCATTCTTTAATTGTAGAAGGTGACGGAGGGTGAACGCGCAATTTTAGAAGATTAAAGAAAGGCTATGTTGTGAATACTTTACGACATTATTTGCAGCGGTCGCCTCTTGACAGGATTGCGGATGCATCCCGCTGGCGCGCGGGGGCGTCGGACTTTCTAAAGAGCGTAGAGAGTGGAGGGTTTATGGCGGCGAAGCAGATAAAAGGGCGTAAGGTCCGGTATGCCGTGGTGGGGCTGGGATGGATTTCGCAGGCGGCATTGATGCCGGGCGTGGAGCATACCGGCAACAGCGAGATGGTGGCGCTGGTGACCGCGCACGACGAGAAAGCCGAAAAGCTGGGCGAGCAGTACGGGATCGCGAAGACGTATGGGTACGACGAGTACGACGGAATGCTGGCTTCGGGCGAGGTGGACGCGGTATACCTGGCGACGCCGAACTTCGACCATGTGGAGTATGCGGTCAAGACGCTGGAGGCGGGGATTCATCTGCTGCTTGAGAAGCCGATGGCGGTCAGCGTGGAGGAGTGCGAGCGGATGATCGCGGCGGCGAAGAAGAGCGGCGCGAAGCTGATGATCGCTTACCGGCTGCACCATGAACCGGGAACACTGGCGGCGATCCGGAAGGTACGCGACCGGGAGATTGGAACGGCGCGGCTGTTCAATTCAACATTTTCGCAGCAGGTCCATGGGCAGAACCATCGGGCGAAGCATGGCTTCTGGGCGGGCCCGGTGGCGGACATGGGGCCGTATCCGATTAACGAGGTACGAAACCTCTTCGGAGCGGAGCCGATCGAGGTGTTCGCCACGGGGGTCTGCACCGATCCCGACCGTTTCAACTTCGAGGACACGGTGGCGGTCACGCTGAAGTTTCCCGGGGCGCGGATTGCGTCGTTTGTGCTGAGCTATAACGGCGGCGACGTGGATGACATTCGCGTCGTGGGGAATAAGGGAGACCTGTTCTCGCAACCGGCGTTCCAGGTGGGGGCGGCGATGGAACACGTGATGACCGTCGAGAAGAAGAAGACCACGGAGAGCTTTCCGAAGACGGATCATTTCGGCGGGGAGCTGAAATACTTCTCGGACTGCATTCTGGAGGACAAGGACCCCGAAGCTGACGGCGAAGAGGGGATGTTGGACGTGCGGGTACTCGCGGCGATCGAACAGGCGTTGCTGACGGGTCAGGTGCAGAAGCTGGAGCCGTACAAGCGTAACCGGCGGCCCGTAGCGGCGCAGGTGGAGGAGCTTTCAGCGGTGAAGGAGCCGGAGCTGATGGGAGCGAAGAAGCCGAGCGAGGGGTAGCAGGCGGATTGTAGAGGCCTTTCTCTACGCAGATGCCGGCCGGACGCGCGGGGCGCGGCGGCATCCGCGAGGGACTCTTTTAAACGCCGGCGGCGACCGTGACGCGTACCGGGGTGAGCCAGCTATGGCGGTCGGGCTTGTGGCCGTTGACGATGGCGAAGAACTCGTCGTGGAGGAGCCTGGTGACGGGGCCCATGGTGCCGTCGCCGACGAGGATGCGGTCGACGGAGCGGAGATGCGTGACCTCGGCGGCGGTGCCGGTGAAGAAGGCCTCGTCGCAGATGTAGAGCATCTCACGGGGGAGAGCTTGCTCCACGAATGGGATGCCGAACTGGGTGGCGAGCGCGAGGATGGAGCTGCGGGTGATGCCGTTGAGGACGGAGTTGGCCAGGGGGCTGGTGTAGAGGACGCCGCCGCGAACGAGGAAGAGATTTTCGCCGGAGCCTTCGGAGAGATAGCCGTTGGTGTCGAGCGCGATGCCCTCGGCGTAGCCGTTGATCTCGGCCTCCATGCGGATGAGCTGGGAGTTCATGTAGTTGGCGCCGGCCTTGGCGAGCGACGGCATGGTGTTGGGGGCGAGTCGATTCCAGGAGGAGACGCAGACATCGGCACCGCCGTTACCGGGGACGTATTTGCCCCAGGGAAAGTTGGCGATGTAGACCTCGACGGGAGCCTTGAGGCCGTTAATGCCCATTTCGCCGTAGCCGCGGAAGGCGACGGGACGGATGTAGCAGGGGGTGACGCCGTTCGCCTCGACGACCTCGACGACGGCATCGGCGAGCTGCTCGGCGGTGAAGGGCAGGGGCATCCGATAGATTTTGGCGGAGTCGAGAAAACGCTGCATGTGCTCGGGCAGGCGGAAGATACCCGCGCCTTCGGGCTGCCGGTAGCAGCGGATGCCTTCAAAGATCGAGGAACCGTAGTGGACGACGTGGCTCATGACGTGGATTTTGGCGTCGTTCCAGGGGATCAGTTCGCCATTGTGCCAAATGCGTTCGGTGCTTTCGATCATCATGCCCGCTCCTCGGTGTGTTTGCCTAGATTATAGCCGGAGCGTGAGAAACTATAAGGATGTTCGATCCTCACGGCGTCAGTCTCTCCGTGATTGAACGGTCGGCGTATGTGCGGTTCTCCCTGCTTGCCCTCAGTTCAATCTTTTTTCTCGTCGATCCATTCGCGGCGCTGCCGACGTTTCTGGCGGTGACGGAGGGGTCGGACGCGGCGCGGCGGCGGCGGATGGCGCAGAAGGCTTCGGTGACGGCGTGGCTGTTCCTGTCGGCGTTTGCGCTGGGCGGGCAGTATATTTTTCGGATGTTCGGGATTACGCTGCCGGCGTTCGAGATCGCGGGCGGGGTGATCCTGCTGCTGATCGGGCTGGATATGCTGGAGGCGAAGCGGTCGGCCACCCAAGAGGTGACGGGCGATACGGCGGCGGCGGCCAGCAAGGAGGACGCGGGCATCGTGCCGTTGGGCATCCCCATGCTGGCGGGGCCGGGGTCGATTACGTCGGTGATGGTGCTGGTGGGGCAGGCGCAGACGCGCTGGCAGATGGTGGCGATCCTGGCCGCGATCTTTGTGACGGCGGCGATCTGCTATCTGGTGCTGGGAAACTCGGATAAGGTGGCACGGGCGCTGGGCGATACGGGGATTCGCATTCTGGTGCGGATCATGGGGTTGCTGCTGGTGGCGCTGGCGGTGCAGTATTTCGTGAACGGGATGGTGGATCTTGGGGTGATCTCGAAGCCGTCATAGTAGATAGCTTTAGAGCGATCGGGGAAGGCGCTATGTCGGGTATATTACACAAGAGGGTGTCGTTGTGGTAGAGTTGGCCTATGTCGGGTTCCCTACAGAGCAGTACCGGTAAGGTATCCAGTTTCGTCAGAGCGCCTGAGATGTGCGAAGTATGCGCGGCGTTTCAAGCGGAACAGCTCAAAACACAGCTAGCCCGGGAGGACGCGCGGGTGCTGTTGCTGACCTCGTGCCGTAACATGGCGTGGTGTGAACGGCGCTATACGCGTGTCGTGAAGCTTTACAGGAAAGCCGTGGAAGCCTTCACGCTCCATAGAACTTGCTGCTGCTTTTGGAGCGAAGAGATGCCCGCTAGCGAACCAGCAATCCCGATGCCGCCACGGCCAATCCCGTCAATCCAATAGCCAGGCCCAGGAAGAAATAGCCTCGGTTGCGGGTGAAGAGCGTGATCGAGCAGAGCACGACGGCGATTTGGAGCAGGGCTTCGCCGAGGTCGTAGCGGGCGGCGCGATGCTCGGCGTGATCGACTTCGGCTTCAAATTCGCGGGCCTTGCCTTGCTCTTCTTTCAGGTCGTCGGTCCATTTCTGGATGCGCTTGTTGTAGTCGGCGAGCCTGGCCGCGACCGCAGGGGTAGCGGGCTGCAGGCCGAGGAGGTCCACGGTCACGCCAAGATTGTCCATGCGGATTTTTTTGGCCTGGTAGAGGTTCCACTGGTCGCCCGCACGGGATTGCATCAGGACGGCTTCGGTGTGGGTGCGATGGCCGAGGACGGTGACCATGGCGACGAGCACGGCGAGGATGGAGATGGCGAGCGAGATGCTGGTGAGGCTTTCGCCCTTCTCGCCGGCTTCCTTCAGTTGGTTGGCGTACTCCTGCATCTCGTTCGCTTCCATATGTCTCCCATTCATACCATTATGTACGGCACGTTCGCTTTTCGGAGATGACAGTCCGGCGTTCGTTGCTTAGGATGGTAGCTCTATGCTACGACGCGATTTCCTGAAGACCTCGACGACCGCCCTTGCCGCTACGGCTGTGCCCGCGCTTCCCGCCCTGGCCGCGCCGGCTCCCGGTGTCAGCAGCCGGCAGATTTTACCGATCAATCGCGGGTGGCGGTTCCATCCAAGTAAGGTAGCAGGGGCGGAGCTGCCTTCGTTCGATGACGCGGCGTTTGAGCGAATTGTGGTGCCGCACACCAATATAGTGCTGCCGTGGCACAGCTTCGACGATAAGGCGTATGAGTTTATCTCGACCTACCGGCGAAGGTTCAAGACGCCCGCGGGAAGCACGGGCAAGCGGGTGTTCGTCGATTTCGAGGGCGCGATGACGGCGTCCACCGTGTGGATCAACGGGACGTCGCTGGGTGAGTATAAGGGTGGGTTTACACCGTTTTCGTTCGAGCTGACGGAGCAGCTGAAGCCGGAGGGCGAGGAGAATGTGCTGGTCGTGTTTCTGGATTCGACCGAGCGCAACGATATTCCACCGTTCGGCAACGAGATCGACTACATGACGTTTGGGGGGATTTACCGCGAGGTGTCGCTGCGGGTGGTGCCGCCAGTGTACCTGGACAATCTGCATGTACGAACGCGGGATGTGCTGGGCAAGCCGGGTTTGGATGTGGATTGTTTTCTGGCGGGCAAGGCCTCGGGGCCGCTGGCGATCGAGGTGGAGCTGCGCGATGGAGAGCATCTGGTTTCTCGGGTTACGGTGAAGGCCGGGCCACCTTCCGGAGCGGATCCGCAGGCAGCTTTGGACCCCGTCACTGCGGCACCTGCCTATCTAACTACAGAGACGGTACAGGATGCGGGACGGCAGACGGTGTCGCTGAATAACCTGCCGCTGGTGCGGCTGTGGGAGCTGGACCGGCCGTATCTATATACGGTTCGGGTGCGGCTGTTGCAGGGGGGTAAGGTGATCGATGAGGACACGCGGCGCATCGGCTTTCGCGAGGCGACGTTTACCGACAAGGGTTTCTCGCTGAACGGGAAGATCGTGAAACTGCGCGGACTGGACCGGCACCAGACCTTTCCGTTCGTGGGGCAGGCGATGCCGGCGCGGGTGCAGCGGCGGGACGCGACGATTCTGCGGAAGGGGCTGCACTGCAATATCGTGCGGACTTCACATTATCCGCAGTCGCGGCACTTTCTGGACGCGTGCGACGAGCTGGGGCTGCTGGTGCTTGAAGAGATTCCCGGATGGCAGCATATCGGGCCGGAGCCGTGGCAGGCGACCTCGATCGACAATGTAGGGCGGATGATCCGGCGGGACTGGAACCACCCGTCGATCATTCTGTGGGGCGTGCGGATCAACGAGTCGCGGGACAATCACGACTTCTACACGAAGACGAACGCGCTGGCTCATGCGCTGGACGGGACGCGGCAGACCGGCGGAATACGGTACTTCCAGGAGTCGGAGTTTCTGGAAGACGTCTTTACAATGAACGACTTCGGTTTTCCGCTGAAGCGGCCGAACCATCCGAAGTATCTGAATACGGAGTTTGTGGGGCATACGTTTCCAACGAAGACGACGGACGACGACGAGCGGCAGCGGGAGCATACGCTGCGCCATGCGCGCATCCACAATCAGCTGGCCGGGGATGCACAGTATGCGGGGGGCATCGGGTGGTGCGCGTTCGACTACAACACCCATGCGAACTTCGGGGCGGGCGACCGGATCTGCTACCACGGGGTCACGGACATCTTTCGCGAGAACAAGCCGGCGGCCATGTTCTACAAGTCGCAGTGCGATCCGGCGGAGGAGGTCGTGCTGGAGCCGGCGTTCCACTGGGCGAACAGCGATGAGTCGGTGGGGTTTACCAAGGCGGTGGTGTGCTCGAACTGCGACCACTTGAAGTTGTTCGAGCGCGAGGACAACGTCGCCGGAGCGGACTGGGATTTGATCGCGGAGCTTGACCCCGAGCGGACGGAGTTCAACCATCTGACGTATCCGCCGTTTATTCTGGATCGCTCCAAGATCGACCGGAAGAATCGGCATGGCTGGGGCGATCTGCGGATCGACGGATTTTTGAAGGGCAAGCAGGTGGCGTCGAAGGCGCTTTCGGGCTTGGGGGTCGATCGCAAGTTCGCGCTGCTGCCGGACGATACGGCGCTGAACGCGGATGGCGCGGATACGACGCGCGTGGTGCTGCGGGTGACGGACGAGTTTGGGGCGATGCGGACGTATGCCGACGACCCGATCCTGCTGAAGCTGGAAGGGCCGGGGACGCTGATTGGAGACAATCCGTTTTCGCTGATCGGCGGGACGGGCGCGGTGTGGGTGCGGGCGAAGGAAGAGGCGGGGCCGGTACGGTTGACGGCGACGCATCCGCGGCTGGGCTCGCAGACGGTGGAGATTGCGTTGAACGCGGTAGGGCCGGAGGCGGTGTAGGCCGGTGCGCCCGAGGACGATAGAATGGCTTCTTGGCGAGGGTGATATAGAGCGCCTTCAGGACGTAGAGCCGCCTGAGTTCAGGCTGCGTATCGGCGACTATCGCGTCCGCTTTCATGATCTTGGCGGATTGATTGAGATACTTGCCGTTAAGCACCGTCGTGAGGCTTACCGGAGCTAGGCTGTTCCATTCCAACTATTTTTCCATTACTACCAGGGCGAGGCCTTGCGGGGGAATGGTCAGCTTCAAGACGCGGTCGGAAAGCTGCATCTGCCGGGGTGGAGGGAGCTTGCCGGCTTCACGGAGCTGGGTGATCTGTTCGCGGGTAGGGGTGGCGGGGCGCCCCATGGCGTCGAAGGTCTTGACGACGTTGCCGTGGTCGGCGTCGAGCAGCCAGACCTCGACCGCGGCGTTGGCGGGCACGCCGGCGAAGGTGAGCTGGAAGGTCTTCGAGGGGCCTGGATGGGCTGGGGGCGGCGTGTAGTTCATCCAGATGCCGTAAGGCTCGGCGTAGTTCCAGGCGGCGACGGCGAGGCGGCCATCCGGGGCGCGGGTGGCGAGCACATCTTCGGACGGCGAGGCGAGCTTCAGGCGTTCAGTGCCGAGGCGGTGGAGCATGGCGAAGGCGTTGAAGGCGGGCTTGGGGATGCCGTCCTCGGCGAGGATGCCGAAACCGCCGTAGAACGGGGTGCGGATGACGCCTTGCTCTTCGAAGACGTCGGAGAAGCTCCAGTAGCTCATGGCCTCGGTGAGGCCGTCGCATTGGCTGATGGTGGTGGCCAACCAGGGGCCCATGTAGACCGTGTCGGTGACGTTCGGCTCGTTGGCGTAGCTGGCGTTGTACTCGGAAAAGAGGAGCGGCATCTTGGGGTATGGCGATTTGAGGATCTGGTCGTGGACGTTGGCGACGGCGCGGCAGACCATCTTGTCGCGGGGCACGTTCTCCTTGGTGCCGAGGACATTGTCGGCGGTGTCGTTGCCGTAGACGTGGGTGCTGACGAAGTCGACGGGGACATTGCCGGCTTTGGTGTGGGCCAGGAAGTCCGGCACCCAGGCGGCCTGCGCGGTGGAAGGACCGCCGACGATGAGGCGCGGGCTGACGCCCTTGAGGGCACGGACGGTATGGTCATAGAGGGTGAAGTAGGTGGGTTGGTTCGGCTTGCCGCCCCAGAAATCGAGGTTCGGCTCATTCCAGACCTCGAAGTACCAGGTGGCGACCTCGTCGAGGCCATAGCGGGCGATGAGATGCCGGGCGAAGGCGGTCATCATGTCGTCCCAGAGGGCATAGTCTTTGGGCGGCGAGGTGATGGGCCGATACCAGAAGGACTGCACGAGGTTCGGGTCGGCGGCCAGCTTGGAGGGCATGAAGCTGAGCTCGACGAAGGGCCGGACATGGTGCTCGAGCAGACCGTCATAGATCTGGTCGATATAGGAGAAGTTGTAGACGGACTGGTTGGGCTGGAGGGCTTCGGCGGCCAGGCCGGGATTCTTGATCTGGCGGTCGGGATCGTAGAGGCCGACCTCGTCGTTGAGAATGCCGTGGAAGCGGACGGATTTGAAGTTGGTGGCGGCGTGAACGGTGTCGATATCCTTGCGATAGCTGTCGCGGAGGGCGAGGACGGCGCGGCCGGAGCCGAAGGTCTTCTCCCAGAAGTGGGGAAAGGGGGTGGTGGCGGCGTGCGCGTCGATGGTGACCTGTTCGGTTTGCTGGGCCACGGCCGGCAAGGAAGCGAGCAGCAGGACCAGTGAAAGACGACGGCGCATAAAACCTCCAGCAGGGCGAATACCGTGCAACGCCAAGAGTAGGGTACCCGCGCCCTGGCTTGCAAGCCGGGCTATTTCTGGATGGTAGTTTCGGCTCCGGTCAGCTTTTTCGATACATCGCGCGGGGAGGAAAGCTGCGAAACGTCCCAGCCGCCGCCCAGGGCCTCGATGAGTTGCACGGAGGCGGTCATTTGCTGGACGTGGAGATTGGCGAGCGTCTGCTGGTCGGCGAGCAGGGTGGTCTGCGCGGTGACAGTGTTGACGTAAGGGTCGACGCCGGTCTGATAGCGGGCAAACTCAAGATCGACGAACTCCTGGGCGGATTTAGCGGCGAGCTCCTGCTCTTGGATCTGTTGGGAGAGGATGCGCACGGTGGAGAGGTAGTCCTCGACCTGCTGAAAGGCGGTGAGAACGGTCTGGCGGTAGCTGGCCACGTCGACGTTATAGGTGGCGATGTACTGGTTGATGGTGGCGCGGCGCAGGCCGCCATCGTAGACCGTCTCGGAGATGGAAGGGCCGATGGACCAGGTGCGGCTGGCGATGTCGAAGAGGTGCTTGAAGCTGGAGCTTTGCAGGCCGCCCGAAGCGCTGAGGATAAGCGAGGGATAGTAGGCGGCGTAGCCGATGCCGATCTGGGCGTTGGCCGCCGCCATGTTGCGCTCGGTCGCGGCGATGTCGGGACGGCGTTCAAGCAGTTGCGAGGGAACGCCGACGGGGATGGCGGGCGGGGTACGGAGGACGGGCTTCACGGGAATGGAGAAGCTGGAGGCGTCCGTGCCGATCAGCAGGGCGATGGCGTGTTCATACTGGGCGCGGGCGACGCCGAGATTGATGGCCTGGGACTGCGCGTTTTCGAGGGTGTTCTCGGCTTCGACGACGGAGATGCGGTCGCCGACGCCGGTATCGTACTGGGCTTGGGTATAGGCGAGGGCTTTTTGGTCCTGCGCGATGGTGGCGTCGAAGATCTGGCGGAGGGCGTCCTGGCCGCGGATTTCGAAGTAGGTGATGGCCAGGGTGGCCTGCTCGGTGAGGCGTTCGTTTTCGAGATCGGCGGCGCTGAGTTGAGCGTTGTACTCATACTGGCGGATGAGGTTGCGGACGCGGCCCCAGAGGTCGGGCTCCCAGGAGATGTCGATCGGCAAGGTGCCGACGCTGCTGGTGCGGCCGGTGTTGGCGGTGGCGGTGTTCGAGAGGTTGGAAGAAGATTTTGAGCGGCTGTAGGCCGGCCCGACGCTGGCGGTGGGGTAGAGCTGGGAGCGCGCTTCGCCGATTAAGGCGCGGGCGGCCATGAAGTTCTCGAAGGAGACCTTGATGTTCTGGTTGTCCACGTCGAGACGGTCTTCGAGGGCGTCGAGCTCGGGTTCCCGGTATATCTGCCACCATTTGCCGCGGAGCATGGCGTCCTGGGGTTGGGCAACCTTCCAGCCGCCGGTCTCGGCGAAGTTGGCGGGCGATTCCTTGTAGGCGGCGGGCGGTGCCTGAGCGACGGCCGGCGGGCGGGTGTAGACCGGACCGACGCGGCAGCCGCTGAGCGAAAGAGCGGCGAGTGGGGGGAGGATGACGAGTGTGCGAAGAAGATTCATAGGAGGTCAGTCTGCCGGAAAGGGGACGGCCGCGCCCGCGTGGAAGTCGTCATGAGTTTTGCCCTGGATGCGGAGACGCAGGCGGTCGAGCGTGAGATAGACGACGGGCGTGGTGTAGAGAGTGAGGAGCTGGCTGACGATCAGGCCGCCGACGATGGTGATGCCGAGAGGCTGGCGAAGCTCCGAGCCGGTGCCGGTGCCGAAGGCGAGGGGAAGCGCGCCGAAGAGGGCGGCCATTGTGGTCATCAGGATGGGCCGGAAGCGGAGCATGCAGGCCTCGAAGATGGCGTCTTCGGTGTTCAGGCCTTGTTCGCGTTCGGCTTGAAGGGCGAAATCGATCATCATAATGGCGTTCTTTTTGACGATGCCGATGAGCAGGATGATGCCGATGATCGAGATGACGTTGAGGTCCTGATGGAAGAGGATGAGGGCGATCATCGCGCCGACGCTGGCGGAAGGAAGGGTCGAGAGGATGGTAAGCGGATGGACCAGGCTTTCGTAAAGGATGCCGAGGACGATATAGACGGCGAGCAGCGCGGTGAGGATGAGGTACTTTTCCGTGGCGAAGGATGCCTGGTAGGCCTGAAGGGTGCCGGCGAAGAAGCCGCGAATGCTGGAGGGGGTGCCGAGCCGCTGCTGCATCTGGTCGATGGCCAGCGTGGCGTCGGAGAGGGCGACGCCGGGGGCGAGATTGAAGGAGACGGTGACGGAGGGAAAGAGGCCGGTATGGTTGAGGGCGAGCGGCGTGGTGGTGGCTCGCGAGGTGGCGAGGCTGGCGAGCGGCACGTTCCCGGAGGCGGTGGGGGTGCTTGATCCGGCGGGATGAAAGTAGACGTTCTTGAGGCCCTCGGGGCTTTGCCAGTACTCCGGGGCGACTTCAAGGACGACGTAGTACTGGTTGAGCTGGGTATAGATAACGGAGACTTCCGACTGGCCGAAGGCGGCGTAGAGGGCGGAGTCGATCGACTGCGCGGTCTGGCCGAGGCGGGCGGCGGTGACGCGGTCGAAGGTGACCTTCTCGTCGAGGCCGCCGTTCTGCTGGTCGGAGTTGACGTCCTGTAGGCCGGGCAGGCGCTTCATCTCGCCGAGGAGACGCGGACCCCAGGTCTGGAGATCTTCGATGTTGTCGGCCTGGAGGGTGTACTGGTAGGCGGCGTTGCCTCCGCGACCGCCGATGCGGAGGTCCTGCGAGGCTTGGAGGAAGGCCGACGCCACGGGGAGGCGGTTGAGCTGGGGGCGGATACGGTTGATCACGGCGGCCGCCCCGATCTTACGGGCACTGAGGGGTTTCAGGATGACGAAGATATTGCCGGTATTGGTCGCGCCGCCGCCGCCGGTGAAGCCGATGACGTTCTGCACGGCGGGGTCGCGGCCGATGACGGCCTGGACGCGCTTGAGGGAATCTTCCATGGCCGGAAAGGAGGAGTCCTGGGGGCCTTGCAGGCCGCCGTTGAGCGAGCCGGTGTCCTGCTGGGGGAAGAAGCCCTTCGGGATCTTGAGGATGGTGACGACGTTGAGCGCGATGGTGAGGAACAGGACGGTGAGGGTAAGGACGGGATTCTCCAGCACCCAATGAAGGCTGCGCCGGTAGACGGAGAGCGTCCAGTTGAAGAATTGCTCGGTCTTGTTATAGAGCCAGCCGTGTTTGCGCTCGTGCTCGCTTTTGAGCAGATAGGCGCACATCATGGGCGTCGTGGTAAGCGAGATGACCATCGAGACGAGGATGGCGGTCGAGAGGGTGACGGCGAACTCGCGGAAGAGGCGGCCGACGATGCCGCCCATCAGCAGCAGCGGGATGAAGACGGCGATCAGCGAGATGGAGATGGAGAGGACGGTAAAGCCGATCTCGCTGGCTCCGCGCAGGGTGGCGTCGAGCGGCGTCATGCCGTCTTCCAAGTGGCGGGTGATGTTTTCCATGACGACGATGGCGTCGTCGACGACGAAGCCGGTGGAGATGGTGAGGGCCATCAGGCTTAGGTTGTCGAGCGAGTAGCCGAAGGCATACATGACGGCAAAGGTGCCGATCAGCGATACGGGCACGGCGACGGCGGGGATGAGGGTCGCGCGGCCATTACGCAGAAAGACGAAGACGACCACGATGACAAGCAGGATGGAGAGGATGAGGGAGCGCTCCACGTCGTTGACCGAAGCGCGGATGGTGGTGGTGCGGTTGAGGACGACGGTGACGTCGATGCCGCTGGGGATGGCGGCCTTGATGGAGGGCAGCTCGGCGGTGATGCGGTCGACGGTGTCGATGATGTTCGCGCCGGGCTGGCGAAAGATGATGAGGGTGACGGCGCGCTTGCCGTTGAGATAGCCGGCGGTACGGGTGTTCTGGACGGAGTCGATGACGTCGGCCACGTCGGAGAGGCGGATGGCGGCCCCGTTGCTATAGCCGACGATGAGCGGTTTGTAGTCGACGGCGTGGGAGATCTGGCCGTTGACGAGGATGTCCGAGGTGGAGAGGCCGTCGGTGATCTGGCCGCGCGCGAGGTCGGAGTTCTGGAGGCTGAGCACGGACTGGACACTGGCCATGGTAAGGCCGAAGCTGCCGAGCTTGGTGGGATTGACCTCCACCCGGACGGAGGGTAACGCGCCGCCGCCGGGGTTGACCTGGCCGACGCCCTGGATCTGGGAGATCTTCTGCTGGATCACGGTGGAGGCTTCGTCGTAGAGCTTGTCCGGGCCGTACTTGTCGGAGGTGAGCCCGATGATCATGATGGGTGCGTCGGCGGGATTGACCTTGCGGTAGGTCGGATTGGCGGGGAGGTTGGCGGGCAGGTAGGTGCGGGCGGCGTTGATGGCGGCTTCGACATCGCGGGCCGCGCCGTCGATGTTGCGGCTGAGGTCGAACTGGATGGTGATGCCGGTGGTGCCGAGACTGCTGGCGGAGGTCATCTCGGTGACCCCGGCGATGTGGCCGAGCTGGCGTTCAAGCGGCGTGGCGACGGAGGAGGCCATGATCTCCGCGCTGGCGCCGGGCAGGCTGGCGTTGATGGAGATGGTGGGGAAGTCGACCTGCGGCAAGGGCGAGACGGGCAGGACGGAGTAGGCGATGCCCCCGGCGATGGCGATGGCGACCGTCAGCAGCGTGGTGGCGACGGGGCGTCGGATGAAGGGCGCGGAGATGTTCATGCGTGGGCCGGGCCGGCGGGACGGGAGTCGGCGGGAGCGTTGACGGGCTCGTTGCCGGTTTTGGGGTGCGAGGGCTTACTGGAGAAGCGCTGGGCGATGTTGTCGAAGAAGATGTAGATGACCGGGGTGGTGTAGAGGGTAAGGACCTGGCTGAGCAGCAGGCCGCCGACCATGGAGATGCCGAGGGGGCGGCGCAGCTCGGAGCCGATGCCGCTGCCGAACGCGAGCGGCAGACCGCCGAGCAGCGCGGCCATGGTGGTCATCATGATGGGGCGAAAGCGTAGAAGGCAGGCTTCGTAGATGGCTTCTGTGGAGGTTTTGCCGTGGTTGCGCTCGGCTTCGAGGGCAAAGTCGACCATCATGATGCCGTTCTTCTTGACGATGCCGATCAGCAGCACGATGCCGATGATGGCGACGACCGAGAGGTCCTGGTGGAAGAGGATGAGCGAAAGGAACGCGCCGACCCCGGCCGAAGGCAGCGTCGAGAGGATGGTAATGGGGTGGATGAAGCTCTCGTAGAGAACGCCGAGCACGATGTAGACGGTGACGAGGGCGGCGAGGATCAGCAGCGGCTCGTTGGAGAGGGAGTTGCGGAAGGAGGCGGCGGTGCCCTGAAAGTCGGCCTGGACGCTGGCCGGCATGTGCATGTCTTTCTGCACCTTGGTGATGGAGTCGATGGCCCCGCCGAGCGCGGCGTTGGGGGCCAGGTTGAAGGAGACGGTGATGGCCGGGAACTGGCCCTGGTGCATGATGGAGAGCGGCTCGGTGGTCTGCTCGAAGTGGGCGAAGGCGCTGAGGGGGACGCGGCTGCTGATGCTGGAGCTGCTGGTCCCGGCGGAGATCGCGCCGCGCTGGGTGGTGGAGGTGGCGGAGGCGTAGAGGGCGTTGGGCGGCGTGGTGAGGGTGCCGGCGGACGGGGTATAGAGGGGCGAAGTGGTGAGGGCGTTGGACCCGGCCGAGGTGGAGCCGCGACCGGAGGAGGTGGACCCGCCCGCGCCGCTGGTGCCCGTGGCGGCGTTCGACTGGATGTAGATCTGGTCGAGCTTGCGGGGGTTAGTCTGGAACTGCGGCTCGGCTTCGAGGATGACGTGGTATTGGTTCAACTGCGTGTACATCGTGTTGATCTGGCGCTGGCCGAATGCGTCGTAGAGGGTCTGGTCGATGGTGGTGGGGGCGATGCCGAGCCGCGAGGCGGTCGCGCGGTCGATGATGAGCGAGATGGCGTTGCCGCCCAGCTGCTGGTCGGTGGCTACGTCCTCAAGCTCGGGCAGCTGTTTCAGTTTGGTGACGAAGCGGGCGGTCCAGTCGTTCAGCTCGTTCTGGTCGGGGTCTTCGAGGGTGTACTGGTATTGGGTGCGGCTGACGCGATCGTCGACGGTGATGTTCTGCACCGGCTGCATGAAGATCTGGATGCCCTGGACGTCGTTGACCTTGCTCTGGAGGCGGCGGATGACGTCGGAGGCGCTCAGGCCGCGGTCGGCGAGCGGCTTGAGATTGATGGCGAGACGGCCGCTGTTGGTAGTGGTGTTGGTGCCGTCGGCTCCGATAAAGGAGGAGAGACTGTCGACGGCGGGATCCTGGAGGATGACCCTGGCGAGTTCCTGCTGCTTGGCGGCCATGGCGGCGGAGGCGATGGTCTGCGGCGCCTGGGTGATGCCCTGGATGACGCCCGTATCCTGCACGGGGAAGAAGCCTTTGGGAATGATGATGTAGAGGAAGATCGTCAGCCCGAGGGTGGCGAGAGCGACCAGCAACGTGATCGTCTGATACCGCAACACCACGCGCAGGGTGCGGCCGTAGAAGGCGATGGCTCGCTCGAAGACGCGCTCGGAGGCAACGTAGAAGCGGCCTTGCTGGGCCTTCGGGTCATGCTTGAGGATGCGCGAGGCCATCATCGGCGTAAGGGTGAGCGAGACGACCGCCGAGACGATAATGGTGACCGCGAGGGTGACGGCGAATTCGCGGAAGAGGCGGCCGACGACATCGCCCATGAAGAGCAGGGGTATGAGCACCGCGATGAGCGAGACGGTGAGCGAGAGGATGGTGAAGCCGATCTGCTCGGCTCCCTTGAGAGCCGCCTCCATGGGCGGGTCGCCCTCTTCGAGGTAGCGGGAGATGTTCTCGACCATCACGATCGCGTCGTCGACGACGAAGCCGGTCGAGATGGTAAGGGCCATCAGGCTGAGGTTGTCGAGCGAGTAGCCCAGGGCGTACATGGCCGCGAAGGTGCCGACGAGCGAGAGCGGCACGGCGACCGAGGGGATGATGGTGGCGTAGAGATTGCGCAGGAAGAGAAAGATCACCATGACGACGAGACCGATGGTGAGGAGGAGCTCGAACTCGACATCGTCCACCGAGGCCTGGATGGGCGTGGTGAGGTCGGTCAGGGTGGTGACATCGATGCCCTTCGGCAGGTTGACTTCCAGCTGGGGCAGCAGCTTCTTAATACTTTTAACGACGGAGATGGTGTTGCCGCCGGGCTGGCGCTGGACGTTGAGGATGATGGCCGGGGTCTGGTTCATCCAAGCGGCCTGGCTGGTGTTTTCGACGCCGTCGAGGATGTGGGCCACGTCCGTAAGCATGATGGGCGCGCCGTTGCGGTAGGCGACGACCACCTGGCGGTAGTCCTTGCTGGTGACGAGCTGGTCGTTGGCGTCGATCTGGTAGTCCTGGCGCGGGCCGTCGAAGTTGCCCTTGGCGGCGTTGACCGAGGAGGAGGAGACGGCGGTCCGGAGGTCTTCGAGGTTGACGCCGAAGGAGGCCAGCGCGGCGGGGTTGGCCTGTATGCGGACGGCGGGCTTCTGGCCCCCGGAGATCGAGACGAGGCCGACGCCGGAGAGCTGCGAGATCTTGGGGGCGAGGCGGGTATCGACAAGGTCCTCGACCGGCGAGAGGGGGATGGTGTTCGAGGTGATGGCGAGGGGGAGGACGGGGGCGTCGGCGGGGTTGGTCTTGCTATAGATGGGCGGGGCCGGCAGGTTGGCGGGAAGGAAGCTCTGCGCGGCGTTGATGGCGGATTGCACCTCCTGCTCGGCGACGTCGATGTCGAGCGAAAGGTTGAACTGGAGGACGACGACGGAGTTGCCGCCGGAGCTCGACGAGGTCATCTGGCTCAGGCCCTGGAGCTGGCCGAACTGGCGCTCGAGCGGCGCGGTGACTGTCGTGGCCATGACATCGGGGCTTGCGCCGGGATAGAAGGTGAGGACCTGGATGATGGGGTAATCCACCTGCGGCAGCGCCGAGACGGGCAGCTGCGTGTAGCCGACGATCCCGGCGAGCATGATGGCCGCCATCAGCAGCGAGGTCGCGACCGGGCGCAGGATAAAGGGACGGGAGGGACTCATGGGGCTTCGCTCCCGGTGCCGGTCCTGGCTCCGGTTTGAGGCCGTGTGCCGACGGTCACCTTGGCGTTGTCGGTGAGCTTGTCGAAGCTGCTGTTGGCGAGGACATCGCCGGGATTGATGCCTTCCACCTGCGTGGTGCCGCCGTCGGTGACGCCGGGCTTGATGACGCGCATGTGGGCCGTGCCGTCGAGCAGCACATAGACGAAGGCGGTCTGGCCGTTGTGCTGGATGGTGGAGGAGGGGATCAGGGTCGCGTTTTGCAGCGTGGTGACGAGCAGGCGGGTATTGACGAACTCGTTGGCGAAGAGGCTAAGGTCTTTGTTGGCGAACTGCGCGCGGGCCTTGACGGTGCCGGTGGTGGTGTCGATCTGGTTATCGAGCGAAAGGAGGGTGCCGGTGGCGATCTTTTTAAGGTCGGCGCGGTCATAGGCGTCCACGGTGAGCTTTGCTCCCCTGGCGAGGCGGGGAACGACCTGGTTGAGGCTATCCTCGGCGAGGGTGAAGATGATGGTGATGGGCTGGACCTGGGCGACGACGGCGAGCACGGTGGTGCTGTTCGCCGCGACGATGTTGCCGGGGTCGATAAGGCGGAGGCCGACGCGTCCCGTGATGGGCGCGACGATGTGGCAGAAGCCGACCTGGACCTGATCGTACTGGACGACCCCCTGATCGTTTTTGACGGTACCCTGGTCCTGAAGGACAATCTTTTCCTGATCGTCGAGGGTTTGCTTGGGGATGGCGTTGCGGGCCCAGGCGGCGCGATAGCGTTCGACATCCATTTGCGCCTGACCGAGGACATTCGTGTCGCGATCGAGGATGCCCTGCGCCTGGAGCAGGGTGGCGCGGTAAGGACGATCGTCGATATCGATCAGGGGCGCGCCCTTGCGGACGATCTGTCCTTCTTTATAGTGGACGGCGACGATCTGGCCGCTTACCTGGCTGGTGATGGACGCGGTGTAGATGGGGGTGACGGTGCCGATCGCATCGAGGTAGACGCCGATGTTGCCGCGCTGGGCGGTGGCGGTGGTGCGGGTGACGGGAGCGCCGCCGGGGCCACGGCGCGCGGGCCCTCCGGCGGCACCACCGCTGGGTTCATTCTTGCGGTGGAGGATAAAGTAAAAGCCTCCGGCGAAGACGAGCAGGAGCAGCACCCAGACCAGCACGCGAATGCCGCGGCTGCGGTGGGGAGGAGCGTGTTCGGGAGGCGGCGCGGGTAGAAGGTGGTCGGGCCCCAGGGGCGGATGCTGACTTATTTCAGATGGCACTCTATCTTCCCTCGTCGATCCTGTTCGGGCCCTGGTCGAAACTCGCTCGGACCGAACGGCACTCCTCTTATCGCTTACTGATCATCTACGGTTATGGACGAATTGCCGCAACGATAAAGTTGCAGGATGCCGCGATCGGTTTGGATCGCGGCAAGGCGGCTGTCCTTTAGCCAAAGTCTACAGCGAGTAGCCAAAGTCTACAGCGAGTAGCCGAAGTCTACAGTGAGCGGACATCGCGGCCGTGAAGGCTTGTGAGCTAACTAAAGCATTAGTTTCGCGTCTCAAAATCTGCGATGCCTCCGAAGCCCTCCATCACGCTGACTGAAGCTGAACTTCGCTTGATGAAGATTCTCTGGCGCGAGGGCGAGTCGGGCGTCGGCGACCTGGTGGCGGCGATGCCGTCCCATGCGCCGCTGGCGTACAACTCCGTGCTGACCACGGTGCGGATTCTGGAGCAGAAGGGGTATGTGACGCACCGGCAGGAGGGGCGCGGCTATCTCTACAGCCCGTGCGTGGCGGAGGGCGAGGCGAGCCGGTCGGAGATTCGTCATATGCTCAAGCGATTCTTCGGCAATTCACGGGAGAAGCTGCTGTTGTCGCTGCTGGCCGAGGAAGACATGACGCGCGAGGAGCTGGAGCGCGTCAAGGCGGCGATCGAGGCGGTTTCGCCGGACGAGGCGGAGGGCAGCCGGTGACGATGCCGCTTACGATGCCGGTGACGATGCCGCACACGGAAATGCTTGTTTCGATGGCGGGGACCGCGCTGGTGACCGCGTTGTGGCAGGGTTTCGTGCTGGCGGCGTCCGTGGGGGTTTGTCTGCGTTTCGTGCCGCGCAGCACGGCGGCGATGCGGTTTGCGGTGTGGGTGGCCGCGCTTCTGCTCATTTGTGCGCTGCCGCTGGTGGAGAGCGGGTGGGCGGGGCCGCGTCATGCCCCTGTGTTGACGATCGATGGGCGCTGGGCCATGGCGGCGGCGGTGCTGTGGCTGGCGCTCTCCTTAGTGCGAGCCTGTGAATTGGGCTGGCATGCGTCGCGGCTGAAGGCGCTGGCGCGGAGCGCGACGGTGATCGAGCAGGACGCGGTAGGTGCGATGAAGCTGAGAGCCGGCAAGCGTCGCGTTCCGCTGTGCACTTCGGAGCGGCTGGAGCGGCCGGGGGTGATCGGCTTTCTCGCACCGCGTATTCTGGTTCCCAGGTGGTTGTATGAGCAGACGACGGCGGCGGAGCTGGAACAGATTGTGCTGCATGAGCTGGAGCATCTGCGCCGCGGGGACGACTGGCTGAACCTGCTCCAGAAGATCGCGCTGGTGGTCTTTCCGCTGAATCCGGTGCTGCATTGGATCGACCGGCGGCTATGCCTGGAGCGGGAGCTGGCGTGCGACGAGGGCGTGGTGCGGCGGACGCGCGCGCCACGGCTGTACGCGAGCTGCCTGGCGCGGCTGGCCGAGCATGGGCTGGATCATCGCGCGGTGTCGCTGGCGCTGGGCGCGATGGAGCGGCAATCGCAGCTGGCGCGGCGCGTGGCGGGGATTCTCCGGTCGCCGCGTACCTTATCGGCGCGGGCCAATGTTGCGCTGACGGGTGCGTTGGCGATGCTGCTGCTCGGCGGCTCGGTGGAGCTGGTCCGGTGTCCGCGGCTGGTGTCGTTTACGACCGCCGCGCCCATGGTGGCTGCCGGCGCTTCGATCGTTCCGCCGGTGCCCGGAGCCTGGGCGCGCGGCCGCTCCGCGCGGCCTATGATCTATACCGATGCCGTTGCGCCCCGGCTGGTCCGCGCGGCTCTCCTGCGATCACTACAGCCAACCCGCAAGAAGGTAAAGGCGCGGACGTCGCCGCGGCGTGCACCGGCGCGACGGGCCGCGCTCGAAGAGGCGCCATCGCCTGGGATCCTGGCTGCGGACGCGAGGCCGCCGGCGACGATGCCGGCACCGGCGACTCCGGTACTGGTGCGTTACACGCTGGTGCGGGTGGATGGCGGGTGGGTGCTGCTCCAGCTATAGAACGGCGGGAGCTAAGGCTACGTGACGGTACTCGGGCGTGAAGCCCAGCTCTTGCGCCACGCCGAGGATGCGGTCGAAGTTGAGGCTGATCGTGGCCCCGGCCTTCTGGGTGACTTCGTCTTCGATGGGCAGGTCGAAGTCGTCCGCGCCGTAGGCCAGGCCCTCGAGGGCGCGCTCGTTCTGGGTAAGGACGGAGGTGCGGATGCGCGGGACATTGTCGAGGAAGATGCGGCTGAGAGCGAGATGGCGAAGGTACTCGCCGGTACCGATCTCGATGCCGCCGATCTGGGTGAAGTAGGGTTTGAAGGTCCAGCAGAGAAAGCTGGCCAGGCCCTTGGTCTCGTCCTGAAAGGTGCGCGTGCGCTCCAGATGCTCCAGGCGCTCGTCGAGCGTCTCGTCGAAGCCGATGACCATGGTTGCGGTGGTTTTGAGACCGGCGGCGACCAGGGCGCGCTGGGCTTCGAAGTATTGCGCGACGGTGTACTTGAACTTGCTGTGTCGCTTGCGGAAGCTTTCGGTAAGGATCTCGGAGCCGCCGCCGGTGATCCAGCGAACGCCCGCCGCCTTGAAGCGCTCGGCGGTCTCGGCGTAGGTCAGCCTGGCGTGGTCGGCGAGATACATGAACTCGGCGATGGTGAGGGCGTAGAACTCGAGCCGGTCGCCGTAGCGCGCGCGGATGGCGCGGAAGAGGTCGCAGTAGTAGTCGAGCGGCAGATGGGGGTTGAAGCCGCCGTTGAAGGCCGCGAGGTCGCCGCCGCGGGCGAGCAGATCGTCGAGTTTGCGGAAGACTTCTTCCTGCTCCATGACGTAGCCGCCCTCCTGGCCGGGGAGGCGGTAGAAGGCACAGTAGTCGCATTGGGCGACGCAGACGTTGGTGTAGTTGACGATGCGCATGATCATGTACGTGCAGCGGCCGGGCGCGTGGAAGCGGTCGCGGACCTGCGTGGCGAGGGCACGGAGCTCGGGGTCGGAGGCATTCTCCCAGAGCCGGCGAGCGTCGTCGCGAGAGATGCGCCCGCCGCTTGCGACGGTCTGCCGTATCCGATCGAGGGAAGTCTCCGCGATGACCATGCTTCGATTGTAGAAGCAGGAATGGCCGCGTGGGGTCTATTGCCAGACGGTGGTGTGACGCGCCACCCACCAGCAGGGTTGATTTCCAGCCTGGGGAAAGATCGACCGGCTGCAGGTGACCGTCGCGTCGCCCACGAAGTCGTACTCTTCTTTTTGACCCTTCAGCGGGGTGGCGAGGAGCTGATGCACCGTGACCGTTCCAAATGCCGCGCCGTGGGCGATGCGCGCGCGCATGGCACCGTAATCGGCAACCCAGAGGAGCACAAGCAAGCCCACCAGTATCCGTGCGACGCGCGAAGCGATTTGCCTCATGGCAATCCTTTCCATCCGATGCGGCCTTTGGCTCCGGTCCGCCGTCCAATGGAGCAGCTATGAGTAAACCATGGATCGACGCGCTGGCCGAAGAGACGAAGCAAGGAGGCCGCGAAGCCGCCGAAGCGTATGGGCGGGAACAGCACCGTGCCGGCATCGTCGACGAGCAGGGTAAGCCGTTCTTTACCGCGCTGGTCTTTGCGCTGGAGCAGGACTTCGCCGAGATGCGAAGCCGGTTGCAGGGCAGCGCCGTGGCTTGCGAGACGGCGGTCCACCGGATTTCGGCGACGGAGGTTCATCTGGCGCGGGCTCGCTTTCCCTGGTTTGAGGCGGCGTTGAGGCACGATGGCGATACGGTTGCGCTCGACTACACGGGGGGGCGTGGCGTAACGGAGACGAACGCGGCATCGGTCGAACGGCACTCGGCACGCTTTATGTTTCAGGTGGATGGCCAGGACAAGTTGTCCATCGCCGAATCCTTTGCCGAGAAGCCGCTATCGTTTCATGAGCCGGACGAGCTTTCAAAGCATATTACAGGGCTGCTGTTCAAGAATTAGGCGGCGATCGCGCGCTGTCCCCACTTGGCCAGGGTACGGGAGAGGACCGTCATGCAGCAGCGCTCGCTGCATACATGGTTATGCTGCAGGTAGTCGTGTTCCGACCAGGGATAGAAGGTGACCCGGCCGGCATCTTCAAGATACGTGAACCAGTGGTTGGCTTCGCGCTTCGGGGTGCGGCAGATGTCGCAGGTGACCGAGTGGGTGAGTGCCATGGAGCCTTCAAGACGTTAGTGATATGGGGCGTTGTTCCGTTTCGTGACCGATCGATGGAAATGCCTCAGCCCGCGAGACCGGCACCGCAGACTTCTCTGAGGGGATTGTAGCCACGCCGTTGGATGCTCCGCCGACTAAAAGGGTGAATCGTTGAACAATGAATAAGAGGGTTCCTGTTACGATTCCATCGCATTTGCCTGTATTAGTGCCGACTAATGTGCCCTACTGGGAGGGTGGGTGCGTGCGGCTGGTATTCTGCGCGGATGGCTGGAGAACTGCGGGAACGATGGCTGTCGGGCGTGGCGTTGAGTCTGCTTCTGCTGGGCACCCTGGCGGCGCTGCTCTCGCACGGAGCATTGTCTCCGGCCGCGGCGGCTGTTCGGTGGGCCGCCATCTTTCTCCTCGGCCTGGTCGCGTTGCGGCGTAAGTCGTTGTCGCCGTGGATTTTTGTGGCGATGGTGGCGGGGGTGGAGATCGGGCTGGACGCGCCGGGGTTCGCGGTGGAGCTGCGGGTGTTGAGCGATGTGTTCCTGCGGCTGATCAAGACGATCGTGGCTCCGCTGATCCTGGCGACGCTGATTACGGGCATCGCCGGGCACGGGGATATGAAGAGTGTCGGGCGGATGGCGTGGAAGAGCCTGGTCTATTTTGAGGTGGTGACGACGCTGGCGCTGGTCATTGGACTGGTGGCGATCCACGTGACGAAGGCCGGGGTAGGGCTGAATGTACCGGCGACGATGGGAGCGGCGGCAATGCCCGCGGCACCTCCGCAGCATTGGCAGGATTTCGTGCTGCATGTGTTTCCGGAGAATCTGGCGAAGTCGATCTACGAGGGGCAAATTCTGCAGGTGTCGGTGTTTGCGGTGCTGTTCGGCATCGCGCTGGCGATGCTGCCGATGGAGCGGCGCGCTCCCGTACTGCGGCTGACGGAGAGCTTGAGCGAAGTCATGTTCGGATTTACGAACATCGTGATGTACTTTGCACCGGTGGCGGTGGGGGCGGCGCTGGCCTACACGGTGGGGTCGATGGG
>CAXTRY010000034.1:0-26566 GCA_964246805.1 uncultured Acidobacteriaceae bacterium | reverse complement strand
CCCAGGGCGCCATCCGCAAGATCGACTGGGCCCTCGCCAACGCCGCCGAGACCCGTCAGCTCCTCGGCAAGTACGCCCAGATCGCCGACCAGCTCCAGGCCCCCTTCCACATCTCCTACGCCACAAAAACTCCGGCAGCCGTCGCTCAGGAAGCGCGCGAGAGTCAGGAAGATTTAGACGAAGCCGAGGAGGTCGCCTCCGAAGAGGGAGTCAACGACACCATCGCCGCCGCCCCCGGCACCGCCGCCGAAGCCAAGCCCGCCAAGCGCTCCAACAAAATCAACCAGGACCCCGTCGAGAAAAAGACCCCCCGCGAGGTCTTCGACTACGTCATCGAGCAGGGCCGTAAAGAGTACCAGGTCCAGCGCTACAAAGGCCTCGGCGAAATGACCGCCCCCCAGCTTTGGGAGACCACCATGGACCCCGAACGCCGCACCCTCATGCAGGTCAAACTCGAAGACATCGCCGCCTGCGAAGAGATCTTCACCACCCTCATGGGCGAAGACGTCGAATCCCGCCGCCGCTTCATTGAAGAAAACGCCCTCGACGTCAAAAACCTCGACATCTAACAACTACTTTTATCTGAGTGCAAACATTACTTGCTCTAGGGTATCGTTAGCGGTTGCCGGCTGACGCTTATTGAACCATTAGTGCTTAATTGATGTTGAGTCCGCTTTGTGGCCGGTAGGCGAAGGAAAGTAGCCTTTGAGATTTTCTGGTATATCGCTTGGAAGTTTGTTGTGTCCCCATCGTGAATGCAGGTCGGGCCCTACTGTCTCAGATTCAGGAGCGGGGACCTTCAATTCTTTGATTAAGTAGACGTATTGAACAAAGACATAGAAGAATATTAGTGATAGAGTTAGAATCAACACGCCAGTTATCGACGAGCTAACCGAAATTTTCTTAGGTTCAAGAGTTAGCTCTCCTTTTGACTCAAAACCACCGTGTCCAATAAGGGCAAGTTTATAGCCTATCCATAACTGCAAACCCGCTAGACCCACTCCGGACAAAGTGATTGCAACAACCATCCAAAGCATAATTGGTACTTGATACTGCTGATTGATGTAGGCCGCCCGTCGGACGCCGAACTCTTCGAGAATATCTTCCTCGTCAACACGAGCGTAGCAAAGTCCATGTATTGAGCCAAGTAAAGCGAGGTCAGGAGACTTCGATCCCAACGTATTCAGGACTTCAGACCGACAGTCTCCGAGGCGGCTAGATTGGTTAAGCTCTATCGGTGTACGGGACACATATTGACGTTTTGCAAACGCGACAACGGCAAGGACTAGAATAAGGACCGCAAATGCGACTTGGAAGCCTCTTGCTCCAAACTTGGATGTTCCTGCGATTGGGCCTGAATGTTGTAACGTCATAGCCTAATACAGAATCATGCCCGCATACAGATTGCCTTGATTGTCGTAGCAGCCGCACCCAGTACCAGATGGCGCCGATCCTTGCACGTAGCAACCCATCGTTGGATTAGGGTATGTGCTGATATAGCATTTGTTCGACGCGGGATAGCTGACTTGCGACGAGCTGCCTGAATACTGACCGCCCGATGAACTGCTTTGGCTGGGCGACCAGCCGCCTGTCGTCGGATCGGCGCGCGGAGTTGGCAGTACTTGGGGCTTTCTGCGTGGCAGGCACCAGTTTGACGGAGCACCTGGCCTGACTGGGCACTGGCAGATGCTGGTATACACCTCAATAGCAAGCGTAAAGATCATTGCAAATTTCGATAGAGACATGGCTTCTCCCTTGACAGCAGAACTGCTCAGGACAGCGGATCACACTGGCTGCTTACGGCGGGGGCCCTTTGAGAATGTGCAAACATAGCACTACGTTGAGAATACAGTCAACTTTTATCCTCCTCGTCAAAGACGACGATCTCCGTTAGGCGGCCTTGGCCAGGTTCATCTCCACCGGATCGCATCCTCAAGAACGCCCGTACTCACGCCATACTCGGTCGCCAAATCCGCCAGCGAGTCGCGCGCCTCAAACCGGCCGTAGATCACTGCCGTCAAGATGCCCGTTCCCGCCAGCACGGGCTTGCCGAACGACGCCGCCGGACTGATGCTGATGTGTTCCGGCTGATCCACAGAGTCGGACTTGATAAACGGGAACAATAGCGTCGCTACGCCATCCTTGCGGCGTATGCGTTGGAGATACACCGCGACCAACTCGCGGAACTCCTGCTGCCGATGCTTCGACAGGTTGATCGTTCGCTCTTCCTCTCGGATGCACAGATTTACGCCGTCCGTCTCGAAGGTCTCGTCGAGCAAAGGATGCGCTGTCCGGCGAATCTGCTCCAGTTCCCGAAGTGCCTTCCGGATTCCCTGCATCGAGAGTCCGTGCGTCCGACGCATTGCGTTCAAAACGTGCGCTTCGGCCAGATTGTTGAACGAGAGCGATCCCGGCGCGGGCGTCTTGATAAGGCCATCCTCCGTCGTCCACGAGCGGAGCGTATGCACCGTCAGCCCAAGGTAACGGACCGCCTCCGCCCCGCCATACGCGGGCAGATCGTAGATGCGAGATCGATGACTGTCATGCATCAAATCTACTCCGCTGCCCTGTAACCTACGCAAGCGACGGATCTGTTTGTCCGCCCCGCTCAGGTGTGGAAACGAAAACGGGTGCGTCCATTTGTGCCGCCTGCCGTTACCGCCGAAATCTTGTCAAGTCCCCGCAACCCCGAAAAAAACTGCATCGTATACAAACAAAACGACCTATCGTACTGGCAACCTTTGCGCGGTAGTTATGCGCTCATTGGTAGAATAGGAGTAAGCCTAAACTCGGATACGGCGAATTGACGTTGCGTTATATAGGGCTGGGATAACCTGTAAACCGATACGCACCGTAATTCGTTCATAACAATATATCTTACGTACAACATACCTGTAATGAGTCACTTACAAGAGATGTTACGTGTAAGTCCTTTCTTTTGTTAGATCGAATGCAGAAAACGAAGATTATTCGGTCGGGCTTCTGACATCCCGACGCCACTCGCGCGCATCGGTTGCTAAGTGTCCACGCAAACCCAGGCTGACGACCGGCTCGAAACCGACATCCCGGCCCGACTCGACCGCCTCCCCTGGAGCCGCTGGCACACCCGCGTCACCGCCGCCCTCGGCATCACCTGGTTGCTCGATGGCCTCGAAGGCGGCATCGGCGGTTCGCTCTCCGGCGCGCTCAAGCTGCACGAGACGCTCGCCCTCACCGACGCGCAGCTCGGCCTCAGCTCCTCGTTCTATCTCGCCGGCAACGTCGTCGGTGCCCTCACCTTCGGCTACCTGGCCGACCGCTTCGGTCGCCGCAAGCTCTTCTTCTGGACGCTGCTGCTCTACGTCACCGCCACCGCGCTCTCCGGCCTCTCCTGGAGCCTGGCGTCCTTCACCCTCTGCCGCTTCCTCACCGGCGCGGGCATCGGGGGCGAGTACGCCGCCATCACCTCTGCCGTCGACGAGCTGATCCCCGCCCGCCTCCGCGGCCGCGTCGACCTCATCATCAACTCGACCTTCTGGCTCGGCGTCATGCTCGGCTCGCTCGTGTCGGTCGCTTTCCTCTCGCCCGCGCTCTTCGGCGTCGTCCGGGGCTGGCGCGTTGCCTTTCTCGCCGGCCTGCCCATCGCCGCCGTGGTGCTTGCAATGCGCCGCCACCTGCCCGAAAGCCCCCGCTGGCTCCTCAGTCACAACCGCGTCCCGGAGGCCGAAGCCATTCTCTCCGGCATCGAGACTGACGTAGCCCACCAGACCGGTCCGCTCCCGGACGCGCACGGCACCGCCACCATCCGCTTCACCGAACCCGGCAGCCTCCTCCAGGTTCTACGCCTCTTCACTGGCCCCTACCGCGCCCGCGCCCTCCTCTGCCTCGGCATCATGGTCGCGCAATCCTTCTTCTACAACTCGGTCTTCTTCTCTATCACGCTCATTCTGCTGCGCTTTTACGGGGTCACCGCCGCCCGCGTCGGCTACCTCTTCCTGCCGATCGCCTTCACCAACTTCCTCGGCCCCGCCCTGCTTGGCCACCTCTTCGATACCGTGGGCCGACGCGCCATGATGGCGATCACCTTCTCGGGTGCCGGGTTGACGCTCTTTGCCTCCAGCCTCCTCTTCCTTCACGCTCAGCTGACCATGCCCACCCAAGTCGCTCTGTGGTCGCTCTGCTTCTTCTTCGCCGCCGCCGCCGCCGGGTCCGCCTATCTCACCACCTCGGAGCTCTTCCCGCAGAGTATCCGCGCCACCGCTATCGCCTTCTTCTACGGCTTCGGCACCCTCTTCGGCGGAGTCGCCGGTCCCTTCGTCTTCGGCTATCTCCTGAACGCGGGCCATCGCGAACCCCTCTTCTGGGGCTTCACCGCCGCAGCCCTGGTCATGGTGACTGCCGGGATTGCCCAGGCTGTCTGGGGAGTCGCCGCCGAACGCCAGCCCCTCGAATCCCTCCTCTTACCTGAAATCCAGACCACGGGCTGAACTTAAGCCGAGCTTCGTGCAGTCGCCGTTTCCGTACCGATACATTGGTAGGCGGGCTGCGATATTCTGGAGGCCTTGTCACTCCGTGTTTCCATCGTCGCGATCGCCTCGGCCATTCTCCTGCTTGGAGTAGCTCTCGCCGGCGAGCTGACCTCAACGCCCGCAACCGGGCCCATGACTACCCCGGAGCGAATCGCCCATGCGGCATGGTGGCCCACCAGCACCAAAGCCGCCTCTACCGAATATGTAGGCGCGCAAGCCTGCGCCAAATGCCACGCCGACATTGTCAACTCTCAGCAAACCAGCCAGATGGCCCATACCCTCGGGCTGGCGCGCAACTCCACCGTCCTCTCCCAACACCTCACCCGGCAGTACACATCCGGGCCGTACATCTACACCGTAGGCAAGCAGAAGAGCGAAGCCGGCGTCACCGTCACCGACGGAGATGCAAGCCGCACCGCCAGTCTCGACTGGGCCTTCGGCTCCGGTGAAGTTGGTCAAAGCTACCTCTGGAAAGAAGGCGACGGCAGCTTCCGCGAGGCTCGCTTCAACTACTTCGCCACCCTCCACGGCTTCGGCGCGACCCCCGGCCGCTTGCACGGACAGCCAGTCTCGATCGACATGGCTCTGGGCCGCCAGGTAGCGCCATTCGAAGCCAAAACCTGTTTCGGTTGCCATACTACGGGCATGTCCAACACCTCGACGCTTGACGAGAGGGGATTTACCCCCGGCGTGACCTGCGAGGCCTGCCACGGTCCGGGCGCTCAACACGTTGCCGCCATGCAGCCCGGCAATACCGCATCCACGGACCACGGCCCGCACATCGTCAACTCCGGCAGAATGACCCCGACCCAGTCGGTCGACTTCTGCGGAGCTTGTCATAGTACCTCGTGGGATGTCCGTCTCATGGGCGCAACCGGCCTGCAAACGGTACGCTTTCCGGCTTACCGGCTGGAGAAAAGCCGCTGCTGGGGGACGTCGGGCGACACGCGAGTCACCTGCAAGTCCTGCCACGACCCCCACGCCCCGCTCGAACATAACCCTGTCAGCTATGATCGCGCTTGCCTCGCATGTCACACAACCAACAAGCAGATAGCCGCTGACGGCACCCATCCTGGATCGGCCTGTCCCGTCGCGAAGACTGGCTGCGTTACCTGCCACATGCAAAAGTTCGATCTGCCTGAGATGCATGCGAAGTTTACCGATCACATGATCCGCATTGCACGCCCCGGCGCGGCTTTTCCGGATTGAAGCCAGTATGACTCTCTCGGCTGCCCAGATCATCCCGGTCTTAGTCTTCCTGCTAACGGCAAGCAACACACTCCGCGCGCAATCGCCGGAGGCATCGACCTCGGGCGAGCGTCTGGAGCAACTGATTACCGCCGAACAGTCCGCGCTCGACGCCAACGATCCCGCGCAGATCCTCGCCTCAGGCAG
This sequence comes from uncultured Acidobacteriaceae bacterium, assembly GCA_964246805.1. GTDB lineage: Bacteria > Acidobacteriota > Terriglobia > Terriglobales > Acidobacteriaceae > Edaphobacter. The sequence continues at coordinate 20,663 of CAXTRY010000034.1, read as the reverse complement.
ACAGCTTGGATCGTTCGCGCTGCGACTGCTCGGCTCCTTTTACACCAGCGAGGGCGAATGCGCTCCCGCCGGCGAAGCCTACCGACAATCCATCTTCGTCAATGAAACCCCTGAAAATTTATCCGAACGCGTGCAAACGGAGCTTCTGGTATTGACGGCAGACCTCTGCGCCAAGCGTCCGGACGCAGCCGGCACGGCAGCGGAACAGGTGATCGGCATGGCCGGAGACACCGCGCAGGTCCATCTGCTGATCGCCAACGCGCGCCATGGAATGGACGATCTACCCGGCGCGATCGCGGAACTCAGCACCGCCGTCGCGCGCGATCAGGGGTACGGGCCAGCCCACCTGGCACTGGCCGACGCCTTCTGGGAACTTAACGAGTATCAATATAATCCCGACACCCTGCGCGAGTTCACGGCGGCTCAACGTCTGACGCCGAACGATTTCTACGCCAATCAAGGTCTAGGCTCGGTGCTCTCCCAGTACGAGCGTTACCAGGAGGCCTACGCCTACCTCCGCAATGCCATCGCCGCCGACCCATCTTCGCCCGATCCGTGGCTGCAACTTGGGATGAATGCCTATGCTCAGAGCCATCTTGATGAAGCGGCTACGGCACTCGAAAAAGCAGTCGCGCTGACCGGCCAAAACGAATACCGCAACGGCTATCAGATCAGGCGGGCTTACGCGGCGCTTAGCCGGATCAAGGAGCAGCTAAGACACGCAGTGGAGGCGGAGAAGTACGCCAGGCAGGAATCTGTTTTGCACCGCACCATGCTAAACGCGGGCATCGCTCTTCCTCTCTCTGAAAGCACGGGCATGGCCGTCAATCACGCACAAAAGGCAGCGGAGAAAGCCGCTTCCGAACCTGTAAACTCGCAGACACCCGAGCAGCGGCACGAGATCGAACAACGCTTGAAAGCCATCGTCGCCAAGAGCTTGAACGACGCCGGAACCGTACTGGCGCGCGATCGCAACTATGAGGCAGCTCTTCCCCTATTTCGCCTTGCCTCGACCAGCGACCCGGACCTGCAGCCCGTCATGCGTAATCTCGGTCTGGCCGCCTTCCACACCGGAGCTTACGATACCGCCGTAGCGGCGCTTACGAGCGCGTTAGAACGGCACCCGGAAGACGCCCTCGTCCGTACCGATCTCGAACAATCCCGCGCCATGCTGTCGCAGCCCGCGCGCGCTCCGCGGCCATAGCGGGTACTATTCAGAAGTCGCATTGCACGGAGCCGCATGATTTTGTTCTCTCCTCGTAAGATCGCCACGGCCATCCTCCTCACGACCGGCCTCGGCGATGCCGTCTTCGGCCAGGCCCACAGCACTCCGTCTCCGGTACGCGCCGGAGGCAAGTCTCAGGTTTGTAAAGGCCGCGCCGTGCCCCAACTCCTTGATATAACCCAGAAGGCGGGTATCTACTTTACCCATCTCGCCGCGCCCGAGAAGAAGTACATCCTCGAATCCATGAGCGGCGGCGTGATTGTGATCGACTACGACCGCGACGGCTGGCCCGACCTCTACTTTACCAATTCGCCGACAGTCGAGATGAGCCTGAAGGGCGAAAAAGCGGCGGGTGCCCTCTACCACAACAATCGTGACGGGACCTTTACCGACGTGACCGCCAAGGCCGGTGTCGCTTCCCCATGCTTCGCCATGGGAGGCGCGGTCGGCGACTATAACAATGATGGCTGGCCCGATATGTACATCACCTGCATCGGCGGCAACGTGCTTTACCGCAATAACGGCGACGGCACCTTCACCGACGTGACCGCTAAAGCGGGGGTCGCCGATGGCCGCTGGTCGACCGGCGCGGCCTTCGCCGACTATGACGGTGACGGCTTCGTAGACCTCGCCGTCAGTAACTACGTCGACTTCAAGCTGAACGACCTTCCCGGCTTCGGCAGCAGCCCTACCTGCCGGTACCGCGGCATCGACGTACAATGCGGTCCTCGCGGTTTGCGCGGCGCGGGGGACTCCCTCTTTCACAACAACGGCGACGGCACCTTTACCGATGTCTCCAGGCAAACCGGAGCCGACGACAAGCCCGGCTATTACGGCCTGGGCGTCGTGTGGTCAGACCTGAGCGGCACCGGGCGCCCAGACCTCTACGTCGCCGACGACTCCACGCCCAACTACCTCTATCGCAATCAGGGCGGCGGCAAGTTTACCGAAGAGGGCCTCGAATCCGGTACGGCCGTCAGCGGCGACGGCTCCGAACAGGGATCGATGGGAGTCGCGGTAGGGGACTACAACCATACCGGCCGCTTCTCCCTCTACGTCACCAACTTCGCCGACGAGTTCAACACGCTCTATCGCAATGACGGCAAGGGCAGCTTTACCGATGTCTCCTATGACGCCGGAGTCGCTCTGCCCTCGCTTCCCTACGTCAAGTGGGGAACAGTCTTCGCCGATCTCGATAACGACGGATGGCTTGACCTCCTCTCCGTGAATGGACACGTCTACCCTCAGGTAGACACGTTGCCGTCGGGTGCCCGGTATCGAGAGCCCTCCAACCTGTTTCTCAATAATCAAGACGGTACCTTCTGCGATGCCAGTGAACAATCCGGGACGGCGCTCAAGATTCCGCGGGTTGGACGCGGTCTGGCAACGGCGGACTTCGATAACGACGGCAACGTCGATTTCGTAGTCGAAAACCTCGATGGCCAGCCCCTTCTGCTTCACAATCAAGGCGTATCCGGCAACCATTGGGTCACCTTCGAACTAGCCGGTACCAGGAGCAACCGTCTCGCGCTCGGTGCCCGCGTCACCATCGTTGCCGGAGGCGTCACCCAGACCGATGAAGTCCGCAGCGGCGGCAGCTATCTCTCCCAAAGTGATCTGCGCGTCCACTTCGGTTTGGCTAAAGCCACAAAGATCGATTCAGTCGAGGTCCGCTGGCCCTCCGGAAAGATCGAGACTTTGGAGGATTTGCCGGCGAACCGCTTTTATACGCTGCTCGAGGGATCGGGCCAGGTCAACGCGGAGAGGATCCATCCGCCGGGTAAGTAATAGGCCGGATCGCTGCATTGCTCCTCAAGATGAAATTGCTTGCGCCGATAGGAAGTGGGCGGTTCGAGACAGTGTCCCATCCTACAATTTCGTTCATGCCGCAAGCAATCGTTTACTTATTCCCATTCGTACCGTAACGGAACATTACTCTTGGTCAAGAGTGCGTTTTATCCACGAAAAACGCTTGACAGTGCTTCCATCCATAATGCCTACTGTGACACGCACCCCATGTAGAGGTCCGGGCTCCACCTAAAGATGGAGAGAAGCGGTAAGCAAAAGTTGCAGGCTGCCGAACGGACTCCAAGGGTACGAATGCAGTTGTAACAAACCTCGGAGGCAGATGAACACCTTATCGAAATCACTTCTCTTGTCCCTGGCTCTCTTTTGTGGCGGCATTGCCGCCGCGCAGAAGACGAGCGGAGGCATCTCTGGAATAGCGACCGACGCTTCAGGCGCCGCCGTGCCCAATGCCACTGTCACGCTGCTCAACCCAAGCAACGGCCTCAACCGCTCCACCCAAACCAACGGCCGGGGCGAATACACCTTCGACGATGTGCCGATCGGCACCTATGAAATCGATGTCACCGCCGCAACCTTCGAAAAGGAAATCACGAAGGACGTCATCGTCAACGTCGCGACCAACACCCGCAGCGACATCCATCTCACGAACGGTAACGTCAACGAAACCATGACCGTGACCGCGAACGCGATCCAGGTGCAGACCGATAGCGGCTCGCTCGGCAACATCATCGACGGTACGCAGGTCAAGGAGCTACCGCTCAATGGCCGTAGCTTCGTCGAACTCACCCAGCTTGGTCCGGGCGTCTCGGGCGCCAACAACTTCGACAGCAAGAACAAGGGACTCCAGGGCGGCGTCGACTTCTCCGTCAACGGCAATCCCACCACTAATAACCTGTTCCTGGTCGATGGCGCCAATGATAACGACGTAGGCTCCAACCGCACCATCCTCATTTATCCCTCGATCGAATCCATCGCCGAGTTCAAGATGCTGACCAATAGCTACGGTCCGGAGTACGGTCAGGCTTCGGGCGCGGTCGTCACCATTGCCACTCGCGCCGGCACCAACGCGTTCCACGGCTCTGTCTTTTACAGCGGCCGTAACGACGCGCTCGCCTCCTATACCTACTTCAGCGCCCGCAACGCCGGCCTTGGCCAGCCGAACAATGGTAAGGACAAGCTACGCCGCAATGACTGGGGCTACTCCATCGGCGGTCCGATCAAAAAGGACAAGCTCTTCTTCTTCTTCAACCAGGAGTGGAATCACGAGATTCGCGGCTTCACCCAGAGCGCCTGCGTCGCCACCGCGGCCGAGATCTCGGGTGACTTCACCAACACCTCTTGCGGTGCCACCCAGCCCACCTTTACCGGAGCACTTGCGAAAAACGGCAATCCGCACGTCCTGAACGCCGTCGACCCCGCTGGTGTACTGCTCGCGGATTACTACACCCTGCCCAACAAAGCAGCGGACGCCAATGGCAATAACTGGTCGCAATCCTTGCCCACCTTCCTCAAGTGGCGTCAGGAGAACGTGCGCGTCGACTACAACCTTACCCCGCGCAACACCATCATGGGCCGCTACGTCCAAGACACCTGGTCGAATCCTTCCTACAATGGCAACCAGTACTGGGGCGATTCCATCTTCCCAACGATCAACAGCGGTTGGGCACAACCCTCCAAGCAGATCATCGGCCGTGTTATCAGCACCGTCACCAACTCGCTCGTCAACGATGCGGAGTTCGCCTACTCGAACAACCGGATCAACATTACGCCCGGCGGGACCAATCCCGGCCTGATCGCCCAGCTCAACAGCGCCATTCCAACCCTCTACCCAACTGCGCTCAAGAACAACAAAACCGGCAGCATCCCCACCATCTGGGGCGGTCTGCAGCAGTACGGGAACTACAACAACATCTGGACGATCGCACCCTGGAATAACAAACTCGACATCTACACCGTTCGGGACGATATCTCCAAGGTCGCCGGAACTCACACCATTAAGGCTGGCTTCTTCCTTGGTTTCAACGCCAAGGATGAAGATACCAGCACCGCTGCCTCGGAGCATCCCACCTTCTCCGCCTCGGACTATCAAGTGGATACGACCAAAGGCGGCGTTGCCACTGGAAACCCCCTCGCGAATGTCCTGGTCCCGGGCAATCCTTTCACGCTTTCCGAGACTTCAACCAATATCCGTGCACAGTTGCGCTGGCGCGATCGTGAATTTTTTGTGGGAGACACCTGGAAAGCCATGCCGAAGCTGACGTTGAACTATGGCGTTCGCTACTCCATGCTGCCGCCGACGTACCAGCCGAACGGTCTCGAAACCAATTTCCAGCCCAATCTTTACAACGCCAGCAAGCCTGCGTCCGACGCCTGCAATGGCCTTCTGGTTGTTCCTGGAAAAGATCCCTGCGGCGATGCCAATAAGCAGTTCGGCACAACCTTCAGCTCCGGGGTGCAAGGACCGAACAAGTACCTTGTCAACACTAACAACCATCTGTTCGCTCCACGTGTTGGCTTTGCCTACGACGTGCTCGGTAATGGCAAAACCGCCGTGCGGGCCGGGTACGGTATGTTCTATCAGCGTGAGCGCGTCTCGCGGTACACTCTGGTTGCCAACGCTCCATTTGCAGTAACGGCCAGCAACTACTCCCGTCCTCTAGGTGGAGCCACACCGGCCACGCTTGGAGCCGGTTCAGCATCACCCGCCGGCGGCTACGATACCAGCAACACGCTACCCGTCTCCATGCAGTACAACCTGACTGTCGAGCAATCGCTGGCAAAAAACACTGTCTTGCAAGTGAGCTATGTCGGCAATCGCGGTGAGCACCTCACCTCGAGCTACGACGTCAATAGCGTCGCTCCGCAGAACTGGACAGCGGCAACCTTTGCACCCGCGGCTCAGCTCAACAGCTACCGTCCGTACTCAAACTTTGGGTCGCTCGCCTATTGGACGCACAACGGCGACTCCTACTACAACGGCCTACAAACCCTGTTCCGCACTCAGATTGCCCAGTTCCGTATGCAGGCGGCCTATACCTGGTCGCACGCCATCGCGGATATCGTAACGGACGATTCAAGCGGCGGCACCGGCTCCGAGAGCTTCACCGTGGCTAGCGACCCGCGGCTGGATCGTGGCAATACGGCAACCAACCGCCCGAACATCTTCGTCGCCAACGCAACGTATCTGCTGCCGAAGTTGCAGAATCGTAGCAATCTCGAGCAGCAGACGCTGGGTGGCTGGGAGCTGACGGGCATCACAAACGCCGACTCCGGTAACTCCTTCACGGCGTTCCAGAGCGCGGGCGAAAACAGCTCGCTCCTTGCAGCGCAACAGAAGAGCACGGTCAGCGCGCTGTTTCAGACAGGGCTTACCAGTAATCAGCGGCCTTTACAAACATCGGCCGGCAGCTGCGATAACCGAGTAGGTATCAAGGGAAATCAGATCGTCAACGCCCAGGCTTTCACGCTGATCGGCTACGTTCTTGGAACCTACAACCCAAACATGGCTCCCCGCGGCTCCTGCCGTGGACCCAGACTCGTCAACACGGACCTTTCACTCGATAAGAACTGGCGCATTCGTGAGCGCGCAACTCTCCAGTTCCGCTTCGACGCGTTTGATCTGTTCAACCATGCCAACTACCGCGCCGATCAAGGCAATTTCACGTCCATCAACAACTTTAACTGCGGCGCGACCAATGCACAAGGTGCCTATCAGGCCTGCTCCGCAAGCAACAATGTCATCACCGCTCAAACGCGTAATAACAGCTTCGGTCAGGCGACCGGCCTTGTCGGAAACGCGCAACGGCAATTCCAATACGGTCTGCACGTCGAGTTCTAGTGAACGTGTGCAATCCCTCACCGGCAAGGCAGAGCCACCCGGCTCTGCCTTGTCGCTTTAAGCGATGCATCTCGACGGCTTCTCAAATCATGTGGCACCATCGTAGTGTGTTCCCTCTTCCTTCCCTTCGTCTCGGCATAGCGGCCTGTATCCTGCTGCTGCCAAGCCCGGGCGGTGCCCAGCAAAGCGCGCAAAGTAAGAATCCATCCGCTTTCCATCCCGCCTCATCGAACGAGCCGCGCAATCCTCTCGGCGATCTCAAACTCCTTATTCAGGAGCAGGCTGTAGCCGTCGATCAGGGAGATCCGCCCACAATTGCCTTGGCTTCGCGGCGATTGAACGCGCAGATCTATAGGCTCCTCGCGCAATTTCGTCTAGTACAGGGCAAGCCGCGCGAATCGATCGCCCTCTACCGTCAATCGCTCGATCTTCAACCCTCGACCGAGCGCCGGCTGGAGTTCGCCTCTGCCTTGCTGCGTTCCGGCAACGCAGCGGCCGCGCTCACCGAGTCCGAAGCCGTTATCGCGTCGGAACCGCGGAACGCTATCGCGTGGACGACGCGCGGCAGCGCTTTACGCGATCTGGGCCGCGGCGAAGAGGCCGTCCCCATCCTCAATCACGCTCTCCAGCTTCGGTCCGATCCCAACGTAGCCTTCGCGCTAGGGGCCACCTATCTGAGCCTGCGCCAGAAAGAAAAGGCGGCCACCGTCTTCCATCATCTTCTGGAAGCGTCCGATAACAGCCCTCTCTGGTTTGTCGCCATAGGCGATTCCTATCGCGACGCCGGCTACATGGAAGATGCCGTGACGAATCTAAAAGCAGCGTTGGCGCGCGACCCCAAGGTACTCCATGGCGAGTTTTTTCTTGGACTTACCTACCTTCAGATGAATCAATGGGGGCCAAACTCCGACAGCTTCCTGCACCTCCGCCGGGCTGTCGCGCAGAGCCCGCGCGAGTACATCGGCAACTTCTATCTCGGCGCGCTGGAGTCGACCGATGGCAGCGATCTCGCCGCATCGGACAAGCACCTTCAAGCCGCGGCGGAAGCCGACTCCAGTCAGCCGGAGGTGTGGCTCTACCTGGGCATGAATGCCAACCGCGAGAAGCGCGTGGCGGACGCCAAAATCTTCCTTCAGAAGTCGATCGATCTAACGGGTACCGACGAGTCGCGCAACAATTACCAGGTGCGGCGTGCTTACTTTAGCCTTGGCCGGTTACTGATCGCCCAGGGAGACCGGCCAGCCGGGGAGGCGCTTCTAACGCGCTATAAGACAGCCGAGCAGGCCGCCGTGGCCGAAAGCGGTAAAAGTATCGTTCAAAACGCTCAGGGTATGATGAAGGACTCGCCGCTCGAGTCGCTCGCCGCCGTCGCTCCTCCCGCAGTCGCCTCGACAGCTTCCGGCCCTGAAGTTTCTTCGGCAGACCGCCTGGTTCAGGCCGCCGCCGAGGACAAGCTTCAAAAACTTCTTGCCGGCAGCTTGAACGATCTCGGGACCGCCGAAGCACGGCAGCACGATTATGCAGCAGCGCTCCATGACTTCCAGGAAGCCGAACGGTGGCACGCGTCCGATCCCATCGTTCTTCGCAACCTAGGCACGGCGGCCTTCCGTATGAAAGACAATGCCGAAGCCGCGCGCGCGCTCCAAATTTATATCGATCAGCTTGCCACTATCGGCCGACCTATTGATGAGCACGCACAGCTCATGCTGGCGCTCTCCGACTTTGCGGAAGGCCGTTTTGCCGAAGCCGCTTCCAGCTTCGGCACGGCTCCCGCCCTGGTCATGCAAGATCCCTCGACTGCCTACTCCTACGCCTTCGCCCTGGCGCGCACCGGCCATGCGCAAGAGGCAAACCGCATCGCGGACACGCTTACCTCGCAGACGCTCGATAGCCAGTTGCTTCCGCTTGTCTGCCACTTATACATTGACACGGAAAACTATAACGGAAGTCAGGCATGTTACCGTAAAGCTCTCGAAACCGAACCGGCCCTCTCCCTGGCGCACTACGAAATCGGCGAATCGCTCATCCATCTCGATCATCCCTCGGAAGCGATTCCGGAGCTGCGTCAGGAATTGCTGCTTACGCCGGGTAATCCGAATGTCCAAACGGCGCTGGCCTTCGCGCTCTTACAAACATCTCAGAAAGACGAGGCAAGAACGCTGCTTCAAACTACCGTCGCAAGTCATCCTGAACATGCCGACGCTCAATATGAATACGGCAAATTGATGCTTGAAGAAGGAAAAATCGCGGAGAGCGTCGCCCACCTCGAACTTTCGGAGAAAGATGATCCATCGAAGGACTACGTGCATTACCAGTTGGGAACAGCTTATAAGAAGGCCGGCGAAGTCTCCGAAGCCGAGCGTGAATTCCATATTTATCGTGAAATAAAAGATAAGAACCGCAATGTAACCGCCACTCCTCACTAGCGTTCTAACGAAGGGTTCCGAGAAGGTTCTACGGTGTCGCGGAAAGCGCTCTAATGGCGCGCATGGATAGAAGGAGATTGCCAATGCGCTTGGAACGCTTGTCGCGCACCGCGACCAGAAGATACTTCGCGTCTTTTGGAACTTCAATTTCCTGGCTGCCGGGTAGTTGCTGCTTCTGCGCGCGTTGCCACTGCTCATCGGTCAGCGCCGTATCGATCTCCTGCAACTTACCGCCCCTCATCTTTCCCTCGGCGTCATAAGCGTAAGAACAAATCAGTAACTCGTTTTTCCATGTCTCGTTATTACGTATAAACAACAGTTGAGAAGCGGGCACTTCAAACGTGAGTCGTAACTTGATGCGACTCGTCTTGCTTTTCGGCTGCGCGGTTTCCTTGTAAGGTTCGATCTTCGCCGTAAACAGTACCGGCTGTTTTGGATCGTGGATCGTATCGAACTGTGTCGTAATGCGTTGCCCGTCTTCTAAACGGATACCCTGTCTTCCACCCGGTATCCCTGTCCAACTGGCCAGATAGCCAGACCGGTAAGAGACCTGATACCCGCCGTCGACGGTGATCTTTACCTTGTGCCAGCTATCGTCCGTGGCGTATGGGTCGGGCGTGTAGCTCAGGCTGTAAGCCCGTACTCCCAGCTCGAACGCCTCACCGATCTCCTCCGAAAGATTGTTTAGCATATACGCTTTCCCCCCAGTCGCATCGGCAAGCTGCCGCATCTGTTCGCGCCGTTCTATATTGCCGTCGCCGAGAGGCCCTCTTACGACAGGTGTCCGGCCAAAGCCTGCGGCCGCCGCCATCGACCGAGTCTGCGCAACCTGCTCCCCGCGGTCGGCTGGCATGGCCAATCCTGTCGTCAGCACCCCGCGAACATCCACCGGATACACCGCGATGCGCGCTTCCGCCAACGCCTCCTGCATCAGGTGAATCTCCCGCAGACGATCGGCATAATCGGCGCGAATAGCTCCGTACACCTGTTCTTGATCCGCCGCCGGCACCAGCGGAAACTCGCCCGCGAACCATAACAAGTTCTTGCGCCCGGGGATTTGCTCCAGAAACGCCGTGACCGTCATGAGCTGTCCAACAGCCGATTCGAACTTGTTCTCAACTCCATGCGGCTGCACGGGGAGGCACTCCGTCAAGGCGCGTTGCAGGTCCTCGCGATCCGTCGTCATGCCGCGAATCTGCACCACGCGGCCGCCGCTTACCCGGAAAACCGCAACCTGCAATCCCTGCGGTAAGGTCGCGATCGATCGACGCATCTGGGCTAGAAGGAACATCTGGTCCGTAAGGATCAGGTCGTCGGCATCGATCAGCAGCACCTCGGATGCGGTGTGCCCATCGGTTGTCCCGTCATTCGTAAACACCCCGGCTGGCAGAACACGACTTTGGGTGGAGATGGTTGCATCGCTTGGAGGCGCGCCCTCTTCAAAGTTGCGGATTGTCTGTAATCTCCCTTGATCGTAGACGTGAAACGCGGACCGCGGCAGCCCGTGGACAGGTCTTCCTTTCGCGTCCGTCACCAATACATCCTCAAGCACGAGACGGCTATTCACCTTTAACGTGGTTGGCACATCCGCGCTAGATGGAGATACATCCTGCGCCGCGGTATAAAGTGGCGCCAGGAGTAGAAGCGCGGGCAGGCAAGCTGCTCTTATGTTTCGAGCCAGAGTAGATCGTGTGACCGCTGAAGCACTCATTCGCATCCTGATTGCGTCTCTAAGCTAACTTCCTGAATAAGAATCTAAGCACTTGAAGATTACCTTCCTCTTTCCGCCGTGACAAGGCACCCGCGCTTCCTCCAGGGAACGGCAACCTATCTGCTAGACTCGCCTCACTACAAATTTCAACGGAGGTGGACTTCCATGCGTCAGTTCTTTGCGGTAGCGGTGTGTCTTTGCGTCTCCTCCACGCCTTTTGCACAAAACTCGTCAAGGCCCGCCAAACTCACCCTCATTCATGCCGCCCGCGCTTTTGACGGAACGTTGAAGACGCTCACCGGCCCAATCACCATTTTCATCACCGACGGCAAAATCACCGAAGTCCGTCCCGGCATTGCCTCAGCCGATGGTGTGCAAGTCATCGAACTCGGCGATCAGACCCTCCTCCCCGGTCTGATCGATGCGCACAAACACATGGGCCCGCCCCAGACTGGCGGCAACCCCGTCGCTGCCCGTCTCACCTTCTCCGAGCTTGAAGGGGCCATGGGCGCGACCGTCACCGCCCGCAAGCTGCTCGAAGAGGGCTTTACCACTGTCCGCAACATGGGCTCGGGCGACGGCCAGGACCTCGCGCTCAAGCGCTCCATTGATCGTGGCTGGATCGTCGGTCCCCGCGTCCTCGTCTCGCTCGAACCCATCGGTCCCTCCGGCGGCCACAGCGACCCGCGCAACGGCATCGATCCCGTATGGTCCTCCTCGCTTTGGCACGGCAGCGTCGCGGACGGCCCCGTGGAAGTTGCCAAGGAAGTCCGTGAGCACAAGCGCCGCAGAGCCGACGTCATTAAGATCATGCCCTCGGGAGGTGTCCTCTCCATCGGTGACGATCCCCGCGAGCAGCTGATGACCAATGACGAGATCAAGGCCGCCATCGACACCGCCCACGCGCTCGGACTCAAAGTCGCGGCTCACGCCCACGGCAAAGAAGCGATCGACAACACCGTGCGTCTTGGGGTCGACTCCATTGAGCACGGCACCTATGCCGACGCCGAGACCTACCGCCTTATGATCGAGCACGGCACCTACCTCGTCCCCACCCTGCTCGTCGCCGACCAGGTCAACGAAACCGCTCGCCTCCATCCCGAGCGCCTCAATCCATCCTCCGCCGAAAAAGCGCTCATGGTCACCCCGCTGATGAAAGCCATGCTCACCGGCGCCTACAAGGCCGGCGTCAAGATCGCCTTCGGTACCGACACGTCTACCGGCGCGAACGCCCACGAGTTCTCTCTGCTGGTGGCCGCCGGCATGACCCCTGCCGACACCCTGCTCGCCGCCACCCGGAATGCCGCCGATCTCCTCGGCGTCTCCGCCACGCAAGGCTCCCTCCAGCCTGGGCGCTTCGCCGACCTCATCGCCGTGAAAGGCGACCCGCTCGCCGACATCACCGCGATGGAGCATGTCCAGTTCGTCATGAAGGGTGGCGTAGTCTATAAATCCAACGGCTTGAGCATTGCGCAGCCGCTTCCCTCCGGCACTAACGTCAACGGCGACTTCGAAGACTACGAGTGAACTTTTACGATGAGCACAGCCGTGACCCTCCGCGACTTTAAACCCGGCGACGAAGCCGCCTTCCGCCGTCTCAACGAAGAGTGGATCAGCCGCTTCTTCGTCCTCGAACCGAAGGATGTAGACTCCTTGGCCAACCCGCAACAAGCCATCCTCGACAAAGGCGGACGCATCTTCCTCGCTCTTCTGGACACCGAAGCCATCGGCTGCTGCGCTCTGGTCGCCATGGAACCCGGCACCTATGAGGTGGCCAAAATGGCCGTAACCGCCTCCGCGCAAGGCTCCGGTGTCGGCCGCAAACTCCTGGCACACGTCATCGATCAAGCCCGCGCCGCCGGAGCCACCCGCCTCTATCTCGAAACCAACCGCATCCTCATCCCGGCCATACGCCTCTATGAAGCGCTCGGTTTCCAGCATCTTTCACCCGAGCGTGTCGTCCCTTCGCCCTATGCGCGGGCCGATGTGTACATGGAGCTGAACTTAGCCCGGTGATTTATCGCACGGGAGCCGCCACCATCAGACCGCCCCGTGTCCAAAGCTCATTCGGCCCACGCGCCAGCCGCATGACCGACTCCTTGCCAAGGTCGCGCTCAAACATCTCCCCATAATTTCCTACAGCCGCAATCACGCGCACGGCCCACGCATCGTCCAGGCCGAGATACTGTCCATACCCTCGCTGCGCTCCCAGTAGCCGGCCTATGACAGGGTCGTCCGTGTGCTGCATGGCCGTCACGTTCGCCCGCGTCACACCGGACTCTTCCGCCTGCACCAGTGCCTGCATTACCCAGTCGACAAGCTCCCCCCACTGCGGATCGTCCGACCGGTAGACCGGCGCAAGCGGATCCTTCGCAATTACCTCCGGCAGTATTTCAAATGAACTTGCCATCGCCTTGAAAGCGATTCGCTCATATGCCAACTGGCTTACGTCGGCTGTGATCGCGGCGCAATTACCCGTAATGAACGCCGCCTCCATCTCGCCTTCCTCTTGAAAGGGAAAGGGCAGCCACTTGATCTGCTGACGTTGCATATAGCCTACAAGCTGCGCGTCGAGCTCCGTGCCGCCAAGATAGCAAATCTTCTTACCCGCGAGATCCTTGCTGGAATGGATTCCCGAAGTCTTATTGACTAGAAAACCCTGATAGTCGTAGAAGACCGTTGGCCCAAACCGCAGCCCGCCCGCGGTACGGTTCATGTAATTTGACGTTCCCGTCGCAAGCAGAGCAGCCTCACCCGCTTTCAGTCCTTTCAGCGCATCTTCTTCATCGCGATACGGCACGACCGAAAACTTCGCATTCCGTCCCAAGACCGCGACCGCCACGGCCTTGCACACATCCAGGTCGAAAGCGGAATGGTTTCCATGCGCGTCTTGCGTCGAATACTCCGCCTCTTCAAAATCGACGCCGCAACGCAACTCCCCGGCAGCCTTAATCTTCGCCAACGTCGGTCCACTTCTCATTTGCGCCAAGCTGCCGGCGGCTACAAACCCTACTAAAATCGCAACCCGGAAATACTTTTTTTTTCTTGCCAAAGCCATGCGACTCCTAAGATCGTCCACATAGTAAACGGCGGCCGGATCGGTAAGATCCAGCCGCCGCAAACGAAAGCGACAGCAAGTTAGTTGGTGGGCCAGCCCGGAGTCGTAGCCGGGGTACCGGGGTTGGTGTTTGGACGCGGGTTGAAATCCGCCGGGGCAGGATCGATCACCACACCGTTGACCAGGTCGGTCGGCGTGATCTGGAGAGCACGGCAGCCTTGTGCGCCGGCGTGCGGCAAGCTTAGCACCGAAGCCATCGGGATCATGGCATATGTAGACTCAAGCATCGCCGCATTGCCCATGAGACGAGCGTTGTCGAAGGCGGAGAACATGTTCCCCACGCCCGGCGTCAGATCGTCCGAAGGTCCAAGGTAAGCCTGGCCGTACTTCTGCAGGCCCTTGGCGCGAGCCGCAAGCTCGTCCGGCAGGTCCGCCAGCGGTGTCAGGTTGAAGAGCTGATCGATGAACTTGATAACCGATCCGTGCTCCGTAGCCTCATGCGAGATCACATGTGCCTTCGAGTAGGGCGAGATCACGATCGTCGGGATACGCGGACCCTGATCGAGAGCCAAACCAAGCGGGTCCGTGCTGCGAATCTTCGGAACGGTGTGGTCGAACTCGCCATCCGTCTCGTCGTAGGTAATGATGATGGCGCTCTCCGGCCAGTATTTGCTGCTCGCGATCGCGTTGATCGAGTCGGCCAGCAGGGCCTCCGAAATCTGCGCGTCCGAGTAGCCGGGGTGGTCGTCGTTGCCCTTGAACGCGGCCTTGACCGCCGCGCTCGGAGCGCGTGGCACCAGACCGTCCAGGTTGCCGTAGCCTCCGCGCACGTAGAACACGCCGCCGCCGGTGGGGAGCGCATTGGCGTTGATCGCCGTGTAGAAGTCGCCGAGGCCCTTCATGTGCAGCTTCGTCTCGTTCGGGTTGTCGGCGATGTAGCCGAAGTACTGCGGCGCGTTGTGGTGAGCGATGTAGTGCGAGTTGCTGATCGTGCCTGTCGGATCGGTCGGCTCATGATCGTAGCCGTCCTGATACCAGGCCCAGTTCACCGGCTTGTTCCGGTCGCCGGCGATCTTCTTGATGTCCGATTTCACATCGAGCAGGTCGAAGCTGGGATTCAGATCATAGGCAATCTTATTTTCAATCTGGTCGCCCATGAACGAGAGCGGCAGCGACGCGAAGGTCAGGTTCGACGCCGGGTTGCTGGAAACACCGCCGGGATTATCGACCGGCTGCTTGTCGGCGGGAGGCGTGAAAATATCGAGCGCCGAACCCCAGAACGGCTGCGGGTCCGCGGTCACTGGCAGCTGTCCACCGGTTGTATTCACATTGCTTGCCAGTTCAGGGTGCTTCACCCATTGCGTTTCACCGGACTGCCCGGCGATCAGCGCAATCGCGTTCGGCGTCGAAGGTCCGATTACGGTGTCGAAGAAGTTGTCGAACAACGTGAAGCGGTCCGCATAGTTCCACAGAAACGGAACCGTGTCGCAGTCCACGTGGCTCATCACCACTTCACCTTGTTGCTTCTGCGCCAGCGTGGGAGCAGGGCCGGTATAGGTCTTGCCGTCCGCGCTCAGCGTTCCCTTCAGACCCTCTTCGACAAATGCATAGCGATCATTTTTAGAGATGAAATTCGTGCCATAGTCCAACTTCGCGTCGATCGCCGCATGCCCGTGATTGACCGAATACAAATCCTCCGGGTAAAGCAGGACCTGGCTGCCCGTTGCTCCCGTCACGCTCTGCGGAATCTTGAACGGCGAAATGGTGCTTACGGTGCCGTCCTGGTTCACGATCGGCTGGTTGAAGCCAAGTTTGCCCCCGCTCGGAAAGAGCCCGTTTGCGCCCGGATAGGTGCCGAAGTAAAAGTCGAACGAACGGTTCTCCTGAAAGAGTACGAAGACGTACTTAATCTTCTTCTGGAGCAATTCAAGCTTCTGCGCCTGCGAAAGGTACGGTGAACTCTCCACCGCAATCGTGTGGCGCGCCACTTCTTCGCTCGACCGTGGCGCAACCTGCACCATTCCCTGCTCCCGCGCGATCGCGGACTCCGTGGTCGTCGAATCCGGCAACGGCTGCCGTTGCTGCGCGACCCCGTACATTGGTTGCATCAACGCGCTGATCGCACACACAGCGCACGCTTTATTCCACAAACCCTGCTTCATTGCCCATCCCCCTTCGCGGCGCAAGACCCCCGCTCCCCAATCGAACACATCAAGTCTCGCCCGGTACAACACCATGACTACCCGGCCAAGATGAAAAGACATCGCGATTTGGGACTGATGATGTTAATTCTCGGTTAACTCTGCTCATCAAAAAGTGGCTCACACGCCGATAACGATGCTTCATCGAAATGCAATAATGCGGAATGCTCCCAAAGTCTTCTGTTCCCGCGCCCGACCGGCGTCGCTTCCTCGCCGTCTGCTCCGCCCTTGGCCTCGGCCAGACGCTGCTTCCCGGAACGCTCTTCACCCTCGCCGCACAAGCCCAAAGCCCAGATGCGCCCGCTGAACCGAAGATCACGCCCGAAATCATCGACGCGGCCACCGTTATCGCCGGGATCACCCTCTCCGCCGAGCAGAAGACCTTGATGCTCGAAGCACTCACCCAGCAGCGCGACTCCATCCTCGCGATCCGCACCATGCACCTCCAGAACGCCACAGCGCCCGCCTTCAACTTCGACCCCGTCCCCGGTAACATGGTCCTCGACACCGTCCGCAAGCCCATAAAGCTCGGCCCCGCCCCTAGCGTCGCGCAACTCAGCGCCTCGAACGAAGAGGCACTCGCCTTCGCCACCGTCCGCCAGCTGGGCGAACTCCTCCGCACCCGCAAGCTCACCTCCACCGATCTGACGAAGCTCTATCTCGCTCGCCTCCGCCGTTTCGACCCAAAACTCCGTTGCGTCATCACCTACACCGAAGACCGCGCCCTGAAGCAAGCCGCCGCGGCCGACGCCGAGATCGCCGCCGGACGCTATAAAGGCCCGCTTCACGGCATGCCCTGGGGCGGCAAGGACCTCCTTAGCGTCAAAGGCTACCCCACCACCTGGGGAGCCGCCGGCTTCGAGACCCAGACCTTCGACACCGACGCCATCGTCGTCCAACGTCTCGACGCCGCCGGTGCCGTGCTCATCGCCAAGCTCTCCATGGGTGCCCTCGCCCAGGGCGATCTCTGGTTTGGCGGCCGCACTCGTAACCCCTGGAACACCCGCCAGGGAAGCTCCGGCTCCTCCGCCGGTTCAGCCTCCGCCACCTCCGCCGGGTGCGTCGGCTTCGCCATCGGTACCGAGACCCTCGGCTCCATCTCCTCGCCCTCCACACGCTGCGGCGTCACCGGCCTCCGCCCCACCTTCGGCTTCGTTCCCCGCACCGGCGCGATGGCGCTCTCGTGGTCGATGGACAAGATCGGCCCCATTTGCCGCTCCGTCGAAGACTGCGCCCTCGTCCTTTCCGCCATCTATGGTCCCGATGGCCAGGACCGTTCCGTCCAGCCCGCCGCCTTCAACTGGGACGCCACCTTCGACTGGAAACGCCTCCGCGTCGGCTACCTGAAATCCTCGTTTGACGCCCCCGTCGTCCCACCCGAAAAATCTCCCACCGAAACCCTCACCGGCAAAGCCCTCGACGACTACAACCAGCGCCAGAAGCGCCAGGCCGACTTCCGCCTCCGAGACACCTACGACCGCAAATATTCGACCGCCGCCCTTGAAGCCCTCCGCCTGATGGGCGTCACCCTCATCCCGGTCGAGTTGCCCAAGGACCTTCACTTCGGCGACCAGACCGAGCTCCTCGCCGCCGAGGCCGCCGCCGCCTTCGACGAACTCACCCTGTCCGGCCGCGACAAGCTCCTCACCGGGCAGCAGCCTTTCGACTGGCCCAATACCTTCCGCAAAGCCCGCCTCTACCCCGCCGTCGACTACATCCAGGCCATGCGCGCCCGCTCCCTCACCATCGACGCCATGGACAAGCTCTTCGCCACCGTCGACGTCATCGTCACGCCGTCATCCGGCTCGCAGCTCACCGCCACCAACCTCTCCGGCCACCCCGCCGTCGTTCTCCCCAACGGCCTGCGCGGCGACGACGCCCCCAAGTCCACTACCGACGAAGACGGCGCGCTCCAGAACGCCGGCGGCCCCGGCACCCCGGTCTCCCTCACCTTCCTCGGCGGCCTCTACACGGACGCCCGCCTCGCCGCCTTCGCCCACGCCTATCAGCAGCACACCGGCTTCCACAAACTCCACCCCAGGCTAGGCTAAACTTCCACAAATTTCACCCAAAGATCAGCTAAACAGCAAGGGCATCATGCCACATACAATTCTAGCCATCTTAATGATTGCCGCGTCTACCGGCGCACAATCATCCGTGTCTCACTCGGGCATGGTCAACACACCCGCCGTTGATCTCGCTTATGAAACTCTGGGCTCGCCCACTCAGTCCACGCCTATCATTGCCATCAACGGTGGCCCCGGCCTCACCCATACCTACATGATCCAAAACGACCTTTGGCAGCGCCTCGCCCGGCAGCGGCAGGTCGTCTTCTACGACCAGCGCGGCAACGGCAAGTCGACCCGCCTCGCCCCGGACGCCGCGCAAACCATGGACGCCCAGATCGCCGATCTCGAAGCCGTGCGCGCCGCTCTCCACTTCGACAAAGTCGATCTCGTGGGCGATTCCTTTGGCGGCCTGGTCGCGCTCGCCTACACGCTTGCCCACCCGGAACATGTCCGCCGCCTCATCGTCAGCGACGGTCTTCCCGGCTGGAAGGCCATTGCGCATCCCATGCCGGACATCTTTCCCGACATCGAAGAGCAAGCCAAGGAGCAGGCGGCCCAACTCGGCAAGGACGAAGCCGCCCAGTTCGATCTGCGCGTCCATATGCGAAAGTGCTTCTACAGCCCGGAACTCGCCGAACGCTACCTCCACAACATCCACGATCTAGGCTTCAATCCCACCATCGGCGACCAGGTCGGAAACGCCACCCAGGGCCTCGACCTATCGCCACAACTCAGCCAGATCACCGCACCCACGCTCATCTTAACCGGCCGCTTCGACGTAAACGTCGCCCCCCTGACCGCCTGGCGCATGTACAAAGCCATCCCCGGCGCGAAGTTCCACGCCTTCGAACACAGCGGCCATCTTCCTTCCTACGAGGAACCGGATGCTTACCTGAAAACGGTAAACGACTTCCTCCTATCTGCAAACTAGCCGCTGTACCACCTTGCTTTTTGGTTGCCCTTTACAAAGGGAATCTACTTTCCCCATACTGCGGCGTCCTCTTCTTCTTGGTTGTCCTTCCCGAAGCGAATCTGCGTTCCCCATGTACTGCCGACCGCTGGGTCGCTACGTCCCGCAGAACGTCTCCCGCACACGCTCCTCAGGCCGCGCCGGTGTCATGTACCGCTCCAGCCCAGCCCTCTCCTCATAAGGCCGCGCCCCCACCTCAAGCATCGCTTCAAATGGCCCAAAGTCCCCCCGCTCCACTGCCGCGTCGATCACCTCCGCCACCCGATGGTTGCGCGGAATATAAGTCGGGTTGATCAACCGCATCGCCGCCGCGCGTTCCTCCGACGAGCCACCCTCCTCCGCCAAACGCCGTCGCCACCGCAAAGCCCACGCATCATAAGTTCCGGGCTCAGCAAATAACGCCCGCACCCCTGCATCGTCCCCTTCCGCCGCCTCGCACATTCGTCGGAACGTAAGGGTAAAGTCCGCCCGGCCTGCCTCCATCGCATCCAGAAGTCCCTCGGCCAACGCTGAATCGCCCTCCCGCTCCGTCGCAAACCCGAGTTTCCGTCGCAGACCCGCCAGCCGAGCCGCTTCATACTGCGGAGCGAACCTTTCCAACGCCTCCTGCGCCGAAGCCACCGCCGCCTCCCGGTCACCCGCTTCGACCTCCAGCAATGGAAGCAAAGCCTCCGCCAGCCGCGTCAGGTTCCACACCATGATCCCCGGCTGATTGCCATACGCATACCGACCCTGCCGATCAATCGAGCTGAACACCGTCGCCGGGTCGTAGGCCTCCATGAACGCGCACGGCCCATAGTCAATCGTCTCGCCTGAGATCGACGTGTTGTCCGTGTTCATCACCCCATGCACAAACCCCAGCCGCATCCACTGCGCCATCAGCGACGCCTGTCGCGCCACCACGCCATCCAGAAACGCCCGGTATGGCCTCTCCGCCAACGCCGCATCGGGATAGTGCCGCCCCATCGCATAATCCGCCAACGTCCTTAGCCCCTCCACATCGCTCCGGGCCGCGAAGTACTGAAACGTCCCCACCCGCAGATGGCTCCCAGCCACCCGCGTCAGCACCGCTCCGGGCAACATCTCCTCGCGCATCACCTCTTCGCCCGTCAGCACCGCCGCCAAGGCTCGCGTCGTCGGTACGCGCAGCGCCGCCATCGCCTCGCTCACCAGGTATTCGCGCAACACCGGCCCCAGCGCCGCCCGGCCATCCCCGCGGCGCGAGAACGGCGTCGGCCCCGACCCCTTCAGCTGCACGTCATACCCGCGCACCTCGCCCAGCAGACACGCCCGCCCATCCCCCCGCGGCGGCCCGCAGGGCCCGCACTGATGCCCCGCATACGCCATCGCCCGCGG
>CAXTRY010000033.1:0-27363 GCA_964246805.1 uncultured Acidobacteriaceae bacterium | reverse complement strand
GGGTCGATGGGGGTGGGCGTGCTGGTGAACCTGGGCAAGCTGGTGCTCACCTACTATGGCGCGCTGCTGGTGCTGTTCGGTGGGGTGATGGTGCCGGTGATGGCGCTGTGCGGGATCTCCGTGGCGCGTTTCTGCAAGGCGGTGGCGGAGCCGGCCGGGATTGCGTTCGCGACCACTTCAAGCGAGGCGGCGCTGCCTCGGGCGATGGAGGCGATGGAAGCGTTTGGGGTGCCGCGCGAGGTGGTCGCGTTTGTGATCCCGGCGGGGTACAGCTTCAACATGGATGGGGCGGCGGTGTACCTGACGCTGGCTTCGATGTTCGTCGCGCAGGCGGCGGGGCTGCGCCTGAGCATGGGCGAGCAGGTGGGCATGGTGTTGATGCTGATGCTGGCGAGCAAGGGGGTCAGCGGGGTGCCTCGGGCGACGCTGATGGTGCTGATGGCGGCGGCCGCGTCGCTGCGATTGCCGCCCGAACCGATCTTCGTGATCCTGGGGATCGACGCGGTGATGGACATGGGGCGCACGACGGCGAACGTGGTGGGGAATTGCCTGGCCAGCGCGGTGGTGGCCCGGTGGGAGGGGGTGTTGGGCGCGGAGGCGGCGAGCGCGGTCGTGGAAGCGGGGATGGCGGAGTAGTTCCGGCCGATTACGCGGCAATTCATACTGCCGCGCACGTAATGGATGTAGGCTGAGTCGCACCACCGTTGTGAGTGAGAGAAATCCGAGGTTCAGGAGAGCACGATGACCGAGCACGATGACCGCTTGACGCCCGCGCGCAAGAAGAAGCCGACGCCCAACCCGAACCCCACGCCCGGACCGGAGCCGAATCCCACGCCCGCGCCTATGCCGGGAAACGGACAGCCGATCTTTGCACAGCCGAAGCCTTCGCCCGATCCGTCGGGTTTCCGCAATCCGGTGACGGACCAGAAGGACTTCGGCCTGAAGACTCTGGGGGTGGTGCCGGAGCCGCGCGGCGGGGCCGTGGAGCCGGTGCTGACCCTGGCGGAGGTATATGGCGCGGCGGGGGCGGCAAAGGTCGCGGCGCTGGAAGCGGCGGGACAGATCGTCTTTCACTCGGTGGGCGATACGGGCGATGTGCATGGGCCGCAGACGCAGTCGCTGGTGGCGGATAAGATGGTGGCGGACTTCCATGAGCCGATACCGGCCAACGTGCCGTCGTTCTTCTTTCATCTGGGCGACGTGGTGTATTACTTCGGCGAGCCGACGTACTACTACGATCAGTTTTACGAGCCGTATCGGGATTATCCCGCGCCCATTCTGGCGGTAGCGGGTAACCACGATGGGGTGGTGTACGCGAAAGACCCGGTGCCGACGCTGACCGGATTTCTGGAAAACTTCTGCACGGCAGCCGCGGGGGAGGCCGCGGACGCCGGCGGTCTGATGCGGACGACGATGATCCAGCCGGGCGTGTACTTCACGCTGGAATCGCCCTTTGTCCGCATTCTGGCGCTCTACAGCAACGTGCTGGAAGATCCGGGAGTTATCTCCGGATCGCGGGGGCAAGGGTCGCTCGACAACCGGCAAGTGGCTTTCCTGACGGCGGCGCTGACGCGGATCAAGACGGAGAAGTTTACCGGCGCCGTGATCGTCACGGTGCATCATCCGCCGATTACGGGTGGGTCGACCCATGGCGGCAGTCCGCTGATGCTGGCGGATATCGACGGGGCATGCACGGCGGCCGGCGTTTGGCCTCACGCAACTTTCTCGGGCCACGCTCATAATTATCAGCGGTTTACCCGGACCGTGGGCGGAGTGCACATGGCGCATATCGTGGCGGGATGCGGAGGGCATTCGCCGTTGTCGCGCATGCGGTCGACGTACCGGACGCCTTACGTGGTCGATCCGACGCTGACGCTCGAAAGCTACGACGATACGGACTTCGGTTATCTACGGGTGATCGTGAATGCCGAGACCATGACGGTGGAGTTCCATCCGCAGAGCGACGGCGGGACGACGAAGACGCCGAACGATCTGGTAACGATCGACCTTGCGACGCATACGCTCAAGTAGTCTCAATCATCCTCGCGGTGGAGAGACGATCGTCAGGATGGGTTCATGTTTCAGTAGCGTGTAGAGGGGATGACGTAGATTTCGATATACCAGGAGATCGCGAAGAGTCCGGCCATGGCGGCGGTGCTCCAGCAGAAGAGCCGGATGGGCAGGGTGGCGAGGAGCGAGGGGTTGGACGGCCGCGGGTTGCCGCCGAACCAGGTATGGAACTCGGCATCGAAGCGCGCTTCATAGTCGATGATGGCTTCGCGGAAGAGGAGCCCGGCGATCAGCGAGATGGCGGCGGCGAAGGCCAGGCGCACCAGCGCGTGTTGCAGACGATCTTCAATGGGGATGGCGGGCGCGAGAAAGGCCGCGTGAAAGGTCGCGTAGAGCGAGACGATGGAGAGCAGGAGAGCCGCGGGTTGGGCGAGGTCGAGGAGCATTGCCGCTGCTCTGAAGTCTACGCCCTTCGCGAATTTGAAATAACGTGCCGGCCCAGCCTGGATTCTTGATGAAAGTCACGGCGAGCGTGGCGCTTGGAATATTTCAGGTGCGGACGGCCCTCAATGTTTAAACACAGTGCCGAAACTGTATTCGTGGGAAAGGAATTACAACGAGCAGCGCTGGACGAGAATGGGCGAGGAATGGACGAGTTCAGGTTGATATACTTCTTGGTTAGTGCTTGTGTCGACGCGGGCGCGGCCGGTGAGTTTCGATGAGCAGGTTTCTGGAAGGAATTCAATCGCCGGAGGATGTGAAGCGGCTCTCGGTGGGGGAGCTGGAATTGCTGGCGGCCGAGATTCGCGAACGGCTGATTACGAGCGTGTCGAAGACGGGCGGACACATCGGGCCGAACCTGGGCGTGGTCGAGCTGACGATCGCCATGCATTATGTCTTTGATACGCCGCGGGATAGCTTTGTCTTCGATGTAAGCCATCAAGCCTATGTCCATAAGCTGCTGACGGGGCGGGAGAGTCAGTTCCACACGATTCGGCAGCCGGGCGGGCTGAACGGCTTTATGCTGCGGACGGAATCCGGACACGACAGCTACGGCGCGGGCCATGCCGGGACGGCGTTATCGGCGGCATTGGGGATGGCGGTGGCGCGGGATATGTCCGGCGGCACGGAGCATATCGTCGCGCTGGCGGGCGATGCGGCGTTCACTAACGGCATCAGTTTTGAGGCGCTGAACAATATCGCCGCGCAGACGCGCCGGATGATCGTGGTGCTGAACGATAACGCCTGGTCGATCGACAAGAACGTGGGGGCGATCGCGGAGTACTTCCATAAGATCGTGACCAATCCGACGATCAACAGCCTGCATGACCGGGCGGCGGGGCTGATCGAGCGGTTCGGCGGCAAGACGGCGCGGCACGTGGCGAAGAAGGCGGAGGAGGCGGCGAAGGGACTGATCGGCGCGGGGATGCTGTTCGAGGAGTTCGGACTGAGCTACTTTGGGCCGATCGACGGGCACAATCTGCCGCTGCTGATCGAGACGTTTCAGTTTCTCAAGAAGCAGAATAAGCCGGTGGTGCTCCATGCGATTACGCAGAAGGGGCGGGGATTCGAGCCGGCGATTACGATGCAGAAGAAGTTTCACGGGCTGGGGCCATACGACGCGCAGACCGGCGAGACCAAGCCGGCGGGCCAGAAGACCTATTCGGAGGTGTTCGCCGAAACCTTGACGAAGCTGGCGAATACGAACGACAAGGTGGTGGCCATAACGGCGGCGATGCCGAACGGGACGGCGCTCGACCTGTTCCGGCCGCATCATCCGAAGCGGTACTTCGATGTGGGGATCGCGGAGGAGCACGCGGTCATCTTCGCGGCGGGGATGGCGACGAAGGGGTATCGCCCGTTCTGCGCGATCTACTCGACGTTCCTCCAGCGGGCGTTCGATCAGATCGTGCACGATGTCGCGTTACAGAATCTGCCGGTGGTGTTCTGCATGGATCGCGGCGGGCTGAGCGGGGACGATGGACCGACGCACCATGGGCTGTTCGACATCAGCTATCTGCGGAGCGTGCCGAACCTCATCCACATGGTGCCCAAAGACGAGGACGAGCTGGCGGACATGATGTTGACGGCGTTGGAGCATGACGGGCCGTCCGCGATCCGGTATCCGCGGGGGGTAGGGCCGGGGGTCACCGTCAAGGCTTCGCCGGTGGCGCTGGAGATTGGGAAGGCTGAGGTGATTGCCGATCCGGATCATGCGGAGGTGGCGATCTTCGGTCTTGGTGCGATGCTGCCGGAGGCGGTCCGGCTGGCGGCCATGCTCGCGCGCGAGGGGATCGCGGCGGCGGTGGTGAATCCACGCTTTGCGAAGCCGGTGGACGCGGCGTGTGTGACTTCGTTTGGCGGGAGATGCGAGCTGATCGTGACGCTGGAGGACCATGTGCTCGCCGGGGGGTTTGGGTCGGCGGTGCTGGAGGCGTTGAACGATGCGGAGGTCGAGGTGCCGGTGGTGCGGGTGGGCTGGCCGGACGAATTCATCGAGCACGGCAAGGTGGAGGATCTGCGGGCGAAGTACGGGTTGACGGCGGAGGCGGCGCTGGGGCGGATACGGCCGCATCTGGCTTCGATGATGGAACGACGATTGGCAGTTCGGTAAGGAGCGGCCAGCACAAGCCTTGGCCTTTCCGGTTGTCATTCCCCGAAGGGAATCTGCGTTTCCAACTTCGACACCTCAAGGCAAACTGTTCGGGTGCCCTTCTGATTTCCCTATCTCCACAAACCTCCTGTCCCCCATCCTGAGAAAGTGGGTGCACCAATTACAGTGCACCCGCAAAAAGGGGTGATCTGGTCCTAAGTCCTTTGCTTTGTTAGATCGCATATCAAAAAAACAATATCTCCCACTTTGAAACCCACCTGGAGAGCGTCAGTGCGTGGCCTCCGGCGCGTCTTGCCAGTAGCTGCCGCGGGCGAGGACGGTGAGGTGGTCGTAGTCGCGGAGGTGGACGGTAAGGAAGTGAAAGCCGGGGTGCGGCGACTGCGGGTGAAAGCTGAGAACGTAGCGGTTGGGCAGGTGGTTGGAGAGGGTTTGCAGGCTGCGCTGGATAGCGCGGGTGTCGCCCATCTTGAAGGACTCGCCGCCGGTAAGCCGGGCGACGGTCTCGGGGATGTTGCGCTTTAGGCCGTCGGTGCCGACGATCTTCGCCATGGTGAGGGCGCGGAGCGGCGGGGCGAGCTGGCTGAGACAGTCCCAGATCTGCGCGAAGCGGTGTTGCGCGGCGTCGGGCGGGACGTTGGGGTCGTTCGGGTCGGTGCTGAAGCAGCCCTTGGCGGGGCCGGGGTTGGGATTGTTGAGCTTGGCGGCTTCGTCGCGGATGCGGGACTTCGAGGAGGAGAAGGCGATGCTGTAGATGGAGGTGTTGGAGTCGCTCAGCTCGCGAACGGCGTCGTCGAACGCAAGACGGCTGCCGTGGTCGACGGTCTCGCTGAGGAGGAGGATGGCTCGGCGGTACTGGACGGGCTGGCGGCGGAGGAGGTCGACGGAGAAGCCGAGCGCGTCGAGGATGGCGGAGCCGCCGTTACCCTGGTCGAGTTCGCCGAGGGTCTTGGCCGCGAGGCCCACGTCCGGGGTGAAGGGTTGTTCGAGGGTAGGCTCGCTGTCGAAGGCCACGACGGCGATCTTGTGCGGGACGTTGCCGATCATCGATTCGAGCGAGGTACCCAGGTCACGGTACTTCTCAAGCTGCTGGGTGCCGGTGGCTCCGACCTGGACGGCGATGACGAGGGCGAGCGGGTCGGCTCCATTGTCCGCTTCAAGGGTGAGCTTCTGCTCGACGCCGTCGTCGGTGAGGATGAAGTCGTCGGCGGTGAGGGTGTAGACGAGCTCGCCGGCCTTGGTTTTGACGAGAGTAGGAACGAGTACGAGGGTCGAGCGGGTCGTGAGGGTTAGGGGTTGGTCCGGCGACGGTGCAGGTGTTTGGGCGATGGCCGCCGGGAGACCGAGAAGCCAGAGCGCAATTGCGAGTTTCATCTCTCCACCCCGCATCAGTTTAGACGGGGTGCGATGGGGCGGCAATCCATGGCTGGGCGAGCAGCTCTCGGGTGCGAGCGTGGCGGAAGGCGAAGGTGGAGCGGATCTGGCCGGAGACGGCGGCCCAGTTGGCCACGACGCCGAGAAGACCTAGCGGCACCTCATAATGAAGGTCGTCGGTGAGGAGCGTGCCGGGGATGCCGTTGCGGGTTTCAGCGGCGACGCGATGGCAGTGATGCCAGTATTTGAAGGGGCCGCGCAGCTGGGCGTCGCAGAAATGGTCGTTCAGGACGAACTGGTCGATCTCGGCGTCCCAGGAGACGCGGATGGGGGAGAAGGGGACAGGGCGGAAGGAGAGGGTCAGGCGGGTGCCCGCTCCGGCGGCGTTCGCGGGAGCGGCAGGGTCTAGCGGAGGAACGCGCGTGGATTTATCGACGCGGGCGTGCTGCCAATCAGGCATCAAGCGAGGGAGGTTGGCGGGGTCGGAGAAGAAGGCGAAGACGCGCTCCACCGGGTAGGGAAGGAATTGTTCGGATTGGAAATGGTAGCGCATGGTGTCTTGATAGTAAGGCGTTCGCGGCACGACCGGAGCCACGCCCTTTCAGGTGTTGATGCCGCAAGAGAGAAGGCGTCTCTACAAAGAGACGCCTTCTCGACATTGCGCTGCGCGATTGCGATTAGGGCATCAGGACGGTGTCGATGACGTGAACGACGCCGTTCGACTGATAGACATCGGCGGTGGTGACGGTAGAGGTGCCGCCCTTGGCGTCGGTGAGGATGACGGAGGAGCCGGAGAGCGACGCGGTGAGGGGCTCGCCCTGCACGGTGGTGAGGGTGGCCTTGCCCTTACCCTTTTTGATCATCTTTACGAGTTCCTTGGAGCTGACCTTGCCGGGAACGACGTGGTAGGTGAGGATCTTGACGAGGGTGTCGTGGCTCTCGGGCTTGACGAGGGTATCGACCGTGCCTGCCGGGAGCTTGTTGAAGGCGTCGTTCGTCGGGGCGAAGACGGTGAAGGGGCCGGTGCCGCTGAGGGTTTCGACCAGGCCGGCGGCCTTGACGGCGGCGACGAGCGTGGAGAGGTTGGGAGCGGCGGAGGCGTTCTCGACGATGGTTTTGTTGGGATACATGGCGGCCCCGCCTACCATGGGATCGGCCTTCTGGGCGGAGGCGGAGAAGGTAAGGACGGCGGCCGCGGCGACTGTGAAAAGGGCGTTCTTAATGTTCATGAGGAGTCTTCCTTGTCGTGCTTGGTTACGGTGCGTGATATGCGGACTGTATTGCGCTTGTACTTTTGCGCTCAGTGTACCTACGTGAGTATGCGGCGCGCGGATTGGGAATGCTCCATGCCGGGTAGGGTATTTAAGCGGCGATCTCCGAAACGGTGGTGGCCGATACAAGGAGCAGGGGATTGTTGATCCGATAGCCGATCCCGCGGCAAGGAGACGGTGCGTTGACAATCGGGCGAGTTCCTCGTCAACTGAAGGCAGTGAAGGTGATGGCTCCAGTGACGGATGAGCGAGGTGTCGCGGTGGCGCACACGCGCGATCATGGATTGTTGATGATCGGGCTATTCAAATTGGGTAAGGCGCTGTTCTTCTTCTGCATCGGGCTGGGGGCGCTCCATCTGATCCATAAAGATCTGGCGGATGAGGTAGTGCGGGTAGCCACGGCGCTTAAGTTCGACCCGGAGAGCCGGTTCGTGGCGATCATGCTGGATAAGGTCGACCTGATCGACCACCACCGGTTGCGACAGATCAGCATGGCGACGCTGGCTTACTCGGCGCTGGCGCTGACCGAGGGGGTGGGGCTGCTACGCGAGAAGGTTTGGGCGGAGTACCTGACGCTGATCCTGACGATCTCCTTTCTGCCGTGGGAGCTGTTCGAGCTGGCGCGGCGGCCGAGCTGGTTTAGGCTGGGGTTGCTGGTCATCAATCTGCTGGTGCTGGGCTATCTGCTGTGGCTGCTCCAGCGCAAGAAGCTGCTTTCGGCAACGTCCTCCGATGCGGCCGCTTCGTTGTAGCGCAAGCCGTATCTTCTATACAGGCGGAGGACCTACGTGCAGGTGAACTTTGCGGAGCGGGCGGACAATCACAACTGGAAACTCGATCCGATTGTGCGTTCGCTGCTGGACACGGACTTCTATAAGCTGCTGATGCTGCAGTTCATCTGGAAGAACTTTCCGCATGTCCACGTCACCTCCGAGATC
This sequence comes from uncultured Acidobacteriaceae bacterium, assembly GCA_964246805.1. Taxonomy (GTDB): domain Bacteria; phylum Acidobacteriota; class Terriglobia; order Terriglobales; family Acidobacteriaceae; genus Edaphobacter. The sequence goes on along the minus strand of CAXTRY010000033.1, from coordinate 19,159 downwards.
GTGAATCGCACCGTGGCGGTTCGGCTGGCGGAGCAAGTAGATGTCCAGGCACTCGTGAGCCAGATGGAGCATGTACGGGGCCTCCGGTTCCGGCGATCGGAGCTGATCTGGCTGGCCGGCAATACGTTCTACGGGACGCGGAGCATCTTCGAGCCGGGTTTTCTGGAGTGGCTGGAACGGGACTTTCGCCTGGCGGCCTATGAAGTGAGCGACGCGGACGGGGAGCTGACGATACGCTTTTCAGGGCTGTGGACTGAGGTAACCATGTGGGAGATCTACGCGCTTTCCCTGGTCAACGAGCTGCGGACGCGGTCGGCGCTGAGCACGTTGAGCGAGCTGGAGCTGGACGTGCTGTACGCGCGGGCGAAGACGAAATTATGGGACAAGATCGAGCGGCTGCGCGGGGTAGCCGGCTTGTCGACCGGACTGCGGGTGTCGGACTTCGGTACCCGGCGGCGGCATAGCTTCCTATGGCAGGAGTATGCCGTAAGGGCGATGCGGGCGCTGGGCGCGAGCTTTGCGGGGACGTCGAACACGTATCTGGCGTACAAGCACGACCTGGAGGCCATCGGTACCAACGCGCATGAGCTGCCGATGGCGCTCGCGGCGATGGCGGATACGGATGAGGAACTGCGAGCGGCGCAGTACCGGGTGCTGGAGCTATGGCAGAAGAGCTATGGAGGTTCGTTGCTGATCCTGCTGCCGGATACCTTCGGTACGACGCAGTTTTTGGAGCACGCGCCGGAGTGGGTGACGGATTGGACCGGTCAGCGGATGGACAGCAAAGACCCGCGAGTTGCGGGCGATGAATACATCGCCTGGCTAATGCGGCGGGGACGCGATCCAAGGGCGAAGCTGTTGATCGCGTCGGATGGACTGGATGTGGAAGATATCGTCGAGCTGCATGAATACTTCGCGGGTCGAATACGGTTCTCCGCCGGGTGGGGCACGCTGCTGACAAACGACTTCCGGCAGTGCCATCCCGGGAACGAAGGGGTGCTCGACCCGATCAGCCTGGTGTGCAAATTGATGACGGTGGAAGGAAGGCCGGCGGTGAAGCTGTCGGACAATCCTAGGAAATCGACCGGACCGGCGGAGGAGATTGCGCGGTACCGACGGGTATTCGGCGGTTCCGGCGCGGAGATGGTGGAGCGTGTCGTCGTCGTTTAATGCGAGCCGTTTATACTCGGCGCATGTCGAAGGCTTTCCGTGAGATCTCTGATGCGATTTCGTTGCGCGTGGTGGCGGCCGCGTGTTTGCTGCCGTTGATGACGGCCCAACCGGCGCTGGCGTGGGGTGTGGATGGGCATCGGATGATCAACCGCCTGGCGGGAGCCGCGCTGCCGGAGGATGTACCGGCTTTTCTGCGGTCGCCGGACGGGCTGACGGCGCTTGCCTACTACGGACCGGAGCCGGATCATTGGCGCGGCCGACTGGAGCCCGAGTTGGCGAAGGCGTCGGCTCCGGAGCACTTCATGGATCTCGAGTACGCCGATATGGTGGGGCCGTTGCCGCGAGACCGGTACGACTTTGTGCGGGCGCTGATGCCGGTGCAGGCTGCGCATCCGGAGCTTCCGCTGACGGCGGAGCGCGTGGGACTGCAGCCCTACCAGACGGTCGAGGTGTATGAACGGCTGAAATCGGCCATGCGGGACTACCGCGCGCTGCTGGCGGCAAAGCAGGATACGAAGCCCGTGGAGTGCGAGATTACGTTTCTCGCCGGATGGCTGGGGCATTATGTCGCGGATGGCTCCATGCCGCTGCATACGTCGATCTACTACAACGGATGGACGGGACCGAATCCGAAGGGCTACACGGCCGAGCATCATATCCACGCCCTATTCGAGAGCGAATTTGTAGCGGCCAACGTGAAGCCGGGCGACGTGGCTCCGCTGATGACGGCTAAGCCGGCGGTGTTGGGGGATGTGTTTACGGAGTATATGGCATACCTGCGGCGCTCGCATTCGCAGGTCGAGCGGGTGTATCAGCTGGAGAAGGCCGGCGGTTTCACCGGGGCGGGCACGCCGGAGGGCAAGGCGCTTGTGGACCGGCAGCTGGCGGCGGGCGCGACGGAGCTGCGGGATGTGATCTATACGGCCTGGGTGCGGTCGGCGGACCCGGTGCCGGAGCGCGGGGGAAGCTAGAAGAGCTCGCTTGCCGGGCTTTGGCCGGGTGGGACATTCGTGCCGCGCCAGTGCGATACCCCTGTCTCATCAGGTCGAGGGCACGATCGGATATTGGCGGCGTTCGATGCGGCCCATGACATGGCGCAGAATGGGCGTAAGGGCAAGGGCGATCGGTGGAACGAAGAGCAGAGCGCCAATCATCCAGACGATCAGTGCATGAAACTCCCATAGCCAGAGCTGTCGGGTAAGCGCGAGGGGGTTCATGCGGGCTTCATGCAGCAGCCGCGCCGCGGAAAAGGGCATGGGAGCGGTGTGAAACAGACGGCTGCCGAGCCGGATAAAAGGGATGACGAGGAGCACCTGCAGCGGGTAGACGATATGGTTGGCCAGCTGTGAGGCGGCGATATTGAGGCGGAAGAGCGAGGCAAGAGCGAAGCAAAGGAGAGTCGTGGAGCCGAGCAGGGGATTGATGCCGATAACCAGGCCGGCGGCAATGCTCCAGGCGAGCAGCTCCGGCGTCGCCCCCATGCGGAGAAGCGCGAACAAAGGAAGGAGAAGGCGGCGGTAAAACCAGCTATGTTCGGGTAGACCGGCCATATAGAGACAGAATAGAGGAACACAAGTCAGGCATCGTTCCCTGCCTGGTTCAGGTTGCCTTCCCCATGCGGGATTCGCGGATTGTTCATCGTGCAGATACAACCTATTCGAACTCGGCGGGCAAGATGAGTGCATAAAGCTTCAATCCCCGTAAATTTGGAGAAGCGTCAATGCCCAGTGCCGGTTCGTCTGTTTCATGGTTTGGGGAGGCGGTTCTTCCTGTACGCGTGCCGGAGCAGCGCGCCGAGCCCACTTATACGATCCGGCTTGAAACGGAGTTTTACGTAGCGCGGCTGGCGGTGACGGATGCGGAGCGCGCGGCGGTCTACCGGCTGCGCTTTATCGTCTTCAACCTGGAGCTGCGGGAGGGACTCGAATCCGCGTATGGGACAGGCTACGATGTGGACCGGTACGACGAGGTGTGCGACCACCTGATCGTCGAGGACAAGAAGAACGGCATGGTGATCGGCACATACCGGATTCAACGCGGAGACGTGGCGGGGGCGAACTTCGGGTACTACTCGGAGCAGGAGTTCGATTTCGCGCCGTTTGAGACGATGCGCGGGCAGATCGTCGAGTTGGGACGGGCTTGCATCCACCGCGATCACCGAACGCCCGCGGTGCTGAATCTCCTCTGGCGCGGCATCGCGCGGTATGCGCTGGCGCATGGCGGACGATACATGATGGGCTGCTGCAGCCTGCCTTCGCTCGATCCGGCGATGGGTCGCGCGGTCTACCGATCGTTGATGAGCTACCGGGTGGAAGATCGGCTAAGAACCTCGCCGATGGCGGAGTTCCTCATGCCGGAGTGCATGGGGACGGAAGCCGAAGAGCGCGCGCCGAAGTTACTGCGAGCTTACTTGGCGATCGGCGCGCGGATCTGCGGAGAACCGGCGATCGACCGGGAGTTCAAGACGATCGACTTTCTGACGCTGCTGGACTTGCAGACGCTGCATCCGCGGGTGGCGGCGCGGTTTCTGGAAGCGCGTTAGGCGGCGATGCGGGTGCTGCGTTCCTGCCGGCGAAGTGTGTATCTACTCCTGTTGCTCATGGCGGCGACGGTCGACGGCCGCTTTATCAGCCGGCCGAAGTGGGGGGCTGAAGGCGCGGTGTGGATTCACCAATGGTGCCGGCGGATCGTTCGGGCAATGGGGGTCGCGTACAGCGTGGAGGGCGCGCCGCCGGAGGGTGGGGCGGTCGTCTCGAACCACCTGAGCTACGTGGATGTGCTGCTGTACAGCGCGATTCGGCCGTTCGTCATGGTGGCGAAGCGCGAGGTGCGCGGATGGCCGCTGCTGGGATGGCTGACGGCGCAGGCGGGCACGGTGTATGTGGATCGGTCGGAAGATATAACGCCGGACGGTATTCGCCGGAGCCATGCGGAGGTGAACGCGCGGATGGCCGAGGCGTATGCGAGCGGGCTGCCGGTGCTGTTCTTTCCGGAGGGAACGACCACGGACGGGAGCCGTGTGCTGCCCTTCCGTCGTGGCTTGTTTCACTCGGTGCTGCACGGTGGAGTGGCGCTGCGAACGGCGGCGGTGCGGCTGGAGTTGGGCGCGGAGAATGGGTCGGCGACGCTGGAGAAAGATGTCTGCTTCGTGGGGGATGCGCTGCTGGTACCGCACCTGTTCGGGCTGCTGGGTCTGCGCGGCGTTCGTGCGCATGTGCGGTTTGGGGCCGTGGTCAGCGGAAAGGATCGTTTTATGTTGTCGGTAGGGGCGCGGGCGGAGGTGGAAGAGATGTATGCGGGGCTTAAGCCGGGGATCGCGCGCGTCGGAGAGCTTCGAGTTCAGGGTTGGTCCTTCGACTATGCGGATGACGGCGCGTCATGAGGAGATTGCAGTCCGCGTCCATCGTTGATTTCCTAGATTGAGGACTCGTTTCGAGAACAAGGCCATCGAAATCATTTTTATTGCCAATGCAACTACATATGTAGTAATTAACACTACAGACGAGGTTGCTGCATGGCGAACAAAGTGACGAAAGCTGAACTTCAACTGCTGGAATTGATGTGGAAGCTCGGACCCGCGTCGATCCGAGAGGTTCAAGAGGGCTTGCCGGAGAAGTCGCGGTTGGCCTATACGACCGTTCAGACGATGATCTACCGGATGGAAGAGAAGAAAGCGGTTCGCCGCGTGAAGAAGATTGGGAATGCGCTTATCTTCGAGGCAGTATTTACCAGGAAGGCAGTTCACAAGAAGCTGATCCGCGACCTGCTGGATCTCTTTGGCGGATCTGCGATCCCGGTGGTTTCACACCTGATTGAGGCGGGGCAGCTTAGCCTTGCGGACATTCATGCGATCGAAGAGCACCTCAGTAAGAAAGGCAAAGCATGATCTTTCCCGTGGGTCGTCATCTCGTTGAATCGACCATTTTTGCGATATTGATTATGGTAACCATCGAGTGTTTACGAAGTCGTAGCGCCGCGCTTCGATATTCCTTGCTACTCGCAGCGGTCGGTAAGTTTGCTATTCCATTGCATATCTTTGTCGTTCTTGGGGAAAGATTGAAGGGGTACTTACCCTCCGCGCCGATTGCGTTCTCCGTTCCTACGATCGATTCAGCCTCTGCTTCTTCAGCTCTAAGTCCGCTTGTCTTTTCCGTTGGACTGGCGGAGATTGCAACATTGATTTGGATTTCAGGAGCAACCTTCTTTTTAACGGAATGGTTCCAGAAAATGGCTGGAGCGCTGCCCGGCGCCGATTCAAGCTCCACCGGCGATTTTGAAATGTTGCATCGTATGCAAGCGCTCTTGGCGATGAAGCGAACCGTGCGGCTTGTTACATCATCGAGTGACGTCGAGCCTCGGCTGATAGGTATATTCCGGCATACAATCATCCTTCCCGCCGGGCTTTCCGAACGGCTTTCCCCCGTGGAAATAGAAGGCGTGCTGCTTCACGAACTAGCGCATGCAAAGCGGTGGGATAATCTTGCGCGTTCTATCGTTCACGCGGTCGTCTGTATCTTCTGGTTTCATCCGTTGGTATGGTTCCTGGAGAAAAAGCTAAGCGCCGAATGCGAAATTGCCTGCGATGAAGTTGTGCTCACCGCGGGAGTTCCGCCGAAGGAGTATATCGAAGGCATTTTAAAAGTGTGTCAGATGTACTTGCAGCGGCCTGTTCCAGGCTCCAGCAATGTAAGTGGGTCCAATTTCAAACAAAGGATGGATTGCATCATGTCTTATCGCAGGTTCAAGTCAAATTCGTCGTTTAGTATTGTCGGAGTTATCGTGTTAGCCGGCTTAGCAGTCGCCGCGTTGGTTGCAGGCTTCGGCATGGGCAAGCGCGTGGTTGCACAGAGTACTGGCTCCACCCTGCCCAGTTCTGCTGGAATGTGTACATGGGCTGGTAAGTTGTATCCAAAAGGGACTATTGTTCGCATCGACGGCCGTCCGCCCCTCAAGATGTGCACGATCGCGGGTGAGCAGCCTACGTGGGTGACAGTGACCGATGAGTCGCAAGATCAAGATCGAGCTATTGTCGAACTCACCAGTCCGCCTCCTGTTATGTGCAAGGCAACGGCCCCGCAAGGTAAGTTCTGTACATGCGAGGACAAATTATTTTCGCCCGGATCGGTTGTGGGTTCCGAGCGCGGTCCCCTTGCATGTCCGGCGTCGGGCGGAAAATGGCAGTCTTTTATCGGGAAGCAGACTCCCTGGCCTCCGGCGCCGATCTCCTCCCACTAGGCACGTTATTTAGTTGGCTAGCTGGGGGACTAGAGCCGTAAGGAGGGAAGTGAAACGGGCGGCGGAGAGGCGGCCGATCTCCATCACCTCTTCGTGATGGATCGCCTCGCCCGTGACGCCCGCGGCCATGTTGGTGACGAGCGAGAGGCCGAGGATGTCGAGACCCATGTGGCAAGCGACGATGACCTCGTGGACGGTCGACATGCCGACAAGGTCCGCGCCGAGGGTGCGGAAGGCGCGGATCTCGGCGGGCGTCTCAAAGGAGGGGCCGAGCACGGCGAGGTAGACGCCTTCGGTGAGGAGGAATCCCTGGCGGGCGGCCTCGGCGGTGGCCAGGGCACGGAGGCGCGGCGTGTAGGCGGTGGTCATGTCGAAGAAGCGTTTGGCGGTGCCGGGACGGGTGGCGAAGCGGGGCTCGTTCGGGCCGAGAGCGGCGTTGGTGCCGGTGAGATTGATGTGGTCGGCGATGCAAACGAGCTCGCCGGGGGTAAGGATGGGGCGTATGCCGCCGGCGGCGTTAGTGACGATGACGGTGCGAACGCCGAGCAGCGAAAGGACGCGCATGGGGAAGGTGACCTCGTCCATGGAGTAGCCTTCGTAGGCGTGAACGCGGCCCTGCATGACGGCCACGGGAACTCCTGCTATGGTGCCGAGGATGAGCTTGCCGGAGTGGCCTTGCACGGTGGATAAGGGGAAGTGGGGTATGTCCGCGTAGGGGATGGCAATGGGGGATTGGACTTGTGCGGCGAAGTCGCCGAGACCGGAGCCGAGGATGATGGCGATGGTGGGGGTTAGGGGAGCGCGGGAGCGGATGTGGGCTGCGGCGATGGAGGCACGGGTATAGAGGTCATGTGTATGTGACTGAACCGTTATCATGAACGCTTCTTTTCCCACTTGTCCCAAAGTAGAAGTGAGATGAGAAAGACGTTAGCTTCAGAAGAAGACTTGATGTCGTTCCATGCACCGAAAGCTTCACGTATCAAAGCTACAAATCGCTTTGCCTCTTCACGAGTGATCGTCCAGCCGAGATCATAGTCTGCGCTATGTCTGGCCTCTTGAAGCTGAACGAATGTTCTTGCTATCGTTTGTAATTGAGGTGAAACGGCAGGCCCTACCAAGCTAAAGAGAGGATTGTTAAGTTGTGCGGAAAGAAAATGAGTGCAGGTTTTCTTCATTTCGGCATGATTGAACCACCGCTGAATGCGATGGTCTATCAAGGAGGGCACGTTTGGAGCGATCGTAGAAGTGGCCGCGCCTGTCAGCAGATGAAAAAGACCGTAGTAAGAGGCAGAGACGGCGCGCCTCAGACTAGCTTGTCTAGGCCGCCTCGGCTCACGTGAAACCAAGTGGTCGGCCTGTTCCAACAGGTCTAACGGAAGGCTCACGCGGCTTGCTTGAGCCGCGTATAAGGAAAACGATTCAAATCGCTGTGCAGAATGCCGGTCTGCACGGTTGCCGTATACCGGTTGAACCGAGTGATGAACTCCTTATCAACCGCTACGCCGGACCGCACATGGAAGACGAGCTGAAATGAAGGATCTCCAGTATGATCCGTGTACAACTCAACATCGATCTTCGATATCTCCGGCATGCGCGGAATCGCGGCGATGATCTGTTCAGCTTTCTCCCTATCCTGTTGTTCCTGTTCTTCGGCGCGCATATGCTTGATTATAAGCATAGCTTTACTACGAGAGCAGCATGGAGACGATGCTGGCCGACATGAGGTTGGCCATCGTTCCGGCGAGCATGGCGCGGAAGGCGAGTTGGGCGAGGTCATTGCGGCGGTTGGGCACGAGCGCGCCGATGCCGCCGATCTGTATGCCGACGGAGCCGACGTTGGCGAAGCCGCACAGCGCGAAGGTCGCGATCGAGAAGGTGCGCGGCGCGAGCGTGGCTTTGATGGCGCCAAGCTGCGTGAAGGCGACGAACTCGTTAATCATGGTGCGGGTGCCGAGCAGGTTGCCGATGGTGCGGGCGTCGCGCCACGGGATGCCGATCAGCCAGGCGACGGGCGCGCCGATGACGCCGAGGATGGCGTTGAGCGAATGTGGGAATGGGACATGGCCATGCGCCCACAGGGTATTCGAGATGCCCAGCATAAGGGCGTTGAACAAGCCCACCAGGGCGATGAACGAGATGAGCATGATGGCCACGTTGAAGGCGAGCCGGCCGCCGTCGATGGTTCCCCGAGCGACGGCGGCAATAAAGTTTTCATTCTTGTGCTCCTCGTCGGGCGGCATGTGAACGGTGCCGGCGGTGGCGGGGACTTCCGTTTCGGGCACCAGCATCTTGGCGATCAGGATCGTGCCGGGGGCGGTCATGATGACGGCCGAGAGCAGGTCCTGCGCGTTGATGCCGAAAGAGATATACGCGGCCATGATGCCGCCGGAGACGTGGGCCATGCCGGAGGTCATGATGACCATCAGCTCGGAGCGCGTGGCTCCGGCGAGAAACGGGCGGATGGTGAGCGGAGCTTCGGTCTGGCCCATGAAGATGCTGGCGGCGACGTTGGTGCTCTCGGCCCCGCTGGTGCCCATCGTCCGCTGCATGATCCAGGCGACCACGCGGATGACCTGCTGCATGAGGCCGATGTGGTACAGGATCGCGAAGAACGCCGAGATAAAAATAATGGTGGGCAGCACGGCGAAGGCGAGGACAGCAAGGGGATCGCCAGGGGTGCCGAGACGGCCAAAGACGAGCGAGGAGCCGTCAACGGAGTGGGCCAGCAGCGACGTGATGACGGCGGAGACGTTGCGGAGGATGACTTGGCCGGCGTTCCATTGGATGACGCCGAAAGCGAAGACGATCTGGAGACCCAGCCCCCACAGAACGGTTCTCCAGCGGATCGCGCGGCGATTGGAAGAGAGCGCGTAGGCAAGCATAAGGAAGACGATGAGACCGAGCAGACCGGTGAAACGGGCCAAGGTGGCTCCTGTGCGTGGCGAGTGTGGCCAGTGTACCCAATTTGGCGAAGGCTGGCGGGCGAAAGAGATTTCCGCAAGGCCGTTCTCAAGATTGCGGGTGGTGCGCCGATAGCCTAACCAAGTAATTAGAAGGAGAGCAGCCATGAGCTATTCCGTTAGTGGCGTTGCCGCAATTCCATTCCCGATTCAGACGCTTCAGAGCGATGCATACGGCGTTCCAGGCAGCCAGCGGGCAATCCAGCCGCATACAACGAGTGAGCTTACCGCGAACTACACACCTGGTAAGGCGGTCGAGCAGGCTGAACCTGCCGCCGGTACGGTAAAGGGCAGCGTGCCGAAGCAGAACACCCCAGTCGATACGGTCACGTTGACGACGACCGGCAAGGTGCTGAAGCTGCAACGGGAGGGTGAGAGCACGGCGCAGATCGCGGCATCATTGAACTTGCCGGCTAAAGAGGTACAGAGCGATCTTCATATAGAGGACCATGCGGCGCAGAGCTTTACCGTGGCGCCTATCGTGACGCCGCTGAGCGGAAACACGGCAAAGATAGGCGCGTAGGCAAGCGCCTACGCCTATGAAGAGCAAGCTGTAAGAGGGGGTCCACGGACTCGGCATTGTCAGGCAAGATCGTCGTCAGGCAAGATCGTCGTCAGGCAAGATCGTGCTTGGTGAGAACGCGGTGGACCAGCGGCCTGGGTGAGCGCGGCTGGTCCGCTATTTGCAGCGTGGCGCGCAGCATGGCTTGCGACTCCTCAAGCAGCCCGGATTCTTCAGAGAAGAGCGTGCAGAGGGGCTGGCCTTCTTGGAGGTGCCCGCCGAGTTTTACGTGCATTTCCAGGCCGGCGTGGGCGGAGACAGGATCGCCGGGACGGACTCGGCCTGCCCCGAGACGCTGAACAGCCCAACCTGCTTCCATGCAGTCCATGCTGACGAGATAGCCGGAGCGTCCAGCATGGAGCGTGCGCCGAGCGGCGGGTTGATGATGACGCGCGGGGTCATCGAAGACGGTGATGTCGCCACCTTGCAGGGAAACCATGTGGAGCCAGGCCTTGTAAGCCGCGCCGCTCCCGAGGGTTTCTTCGGCGATCTCTGCACCTGCTTCCGGAGTGTCGGCGAGGCTTGCAAGGTGGAGCATCCAGCCGCTGAGCATCAGGGAGAGCTCGACGAGGTCCGAGCTCATCGGGTGGCGTATGCCTTTGAGGATGTCGACGCACTCCCGCACTTCAAGCCAGTTGCCGGAGAAGCGGCCCAGCGGCTCGTCCATGCGGGTGAGCAGCGCGACGGTGCGGGTACCGGAGGCCTCGCCGGTGGCGACCATGAGGCGGGCGAGGTGCTCGGCTGCTTTGTAGGGGCGCATAAAGGCCCCGCTGCCGGTTTTGACGTCGAGGACGAGGCAGTCGAGCCCGGCGGCGAGCTTCTTGCTCATGATGCTGGCACAGATCAGGTCGGGCGACTCGACCGTGCCGGTGTGGTCGCGAAGGGCATAAAGGATGCGGTCGGCGGGGACGAGGTTTGGGGTCTGACCGACGATGGCCGCGCCGCATTCTTTGAGGACGTGGGCGAACTCGGCCAGGGAGAGCTGGGTGCGGAAGCCGGGGATGGTTTCGAGCTTGTCGAGCGTCCCGCCGGTGTGGCCGAGCGAGCGGCCGGAGATCATCGGGATGGCGAGCTTTGAAAAGCCGGCGGCGGCGACGATGGGGGCGATCAGAAGGGAGGTCTTGTCGCCCACGCCGCCCGTCGAATGCTTGTCGACGGTGAAGGCGTTGAGTGGAGTTGGATCGAAGACTTCACCGGAAAAGCGCATGGCGCGGGTAAGGGTGGCGAGCTCGCGAGGGTCGAGGCCGCGAAGAAGGATGGCCATCAGCAGCGCGCTGGTCTGCGCGTCGGAGACGGTCTTTTGGACGACTCCCTGGATGAAGGCCTCGATCTCGGCGTCTGTGAGGGCGAGGCCGTCGCGCTTGTGCTGGATGACGCCGATGGGATGGAAGGTAGGGACGGTCACAAAATGATCTTAGGCGATTAACCTGAGGCCAATCAGCGAACCGCAGTCCCCGGCACTGGGATTACATGGCCTTCTGTGCCTTGCTTTATTTGTTCAGGTTTTAGGGGATGTGCCGGACTGGTCATATCGATCGCGACGCCGTTATGTCTGAAGACTGTCTTCTGAACGGTGAGGCACGGTTCTGCGTTTGTTTTGATCCCCGTATTATTACCTTCAAAGGTGGTACCACTGACGAGAAGGTGTGCTCCGCATGGTGTTCCCCGACCTTCCACTACAGCCGTTATCGGCGACGACGAAACTGGAGCACTTACTTCCGGTGACGTGAGTGTTGCTTCGACTTCAAGAACTCCAGCCGGCAACCCCCTCGAAGGAAGCGAAAGATTGGTAGTTACTTTCGCAAATTGAACAAGCGGATACACCATGCCAGTCGCAACCAGCAACACTACGAAGCCTCCAGTCCATCGAATCCGCCGTTTTGAATAAAGTGCCATGTTTACGGTAATAGTCGCGATAAGCGACAGAGCGGCGGGCTTTCCAATGTCCGAATCTTCGAAAAATCGTCTACCCATCGAACTATTCTCCTTGACGTGGACGCTCATCGACATCCGCGGTCACTACTCATTTCGGCACTGAAGCCTTCACTTGCGGTCGATTGTCGTGTATTTTCACACCATAGTTTACTTGAGGCGTTGCCTACGTCTTCTAGGAATCAGGCCAAGCTGAAAGAAGCGGGAATAAGCTTAGTGAGAGGGGTATCGGCAAGAGCACCCTCGGCGCTGGGATAAAAGACCCAGGTCTGGGGCGTGGCAAACTCCAGTATGGTCTGACGACAGGCTCCGCAGGGCTGACTGGCGGTGGCGTTTAGGTTGGCGACGGCGACGGCGCGGAGCTTGATCGATGGGCCGTACTGGGCGACAGCGGCGGCGATGGCGGTCTGCTCGGCGCAGGTGGTCAGGCGATAAGAGGCGTTTTCGACGTTACAGCCGGTGACGGTCTCGCCGGTGGCAAGGAGGATGGCCGCGCCCACCCGGAAGCGGCTGTAGGGGGCGTAGGCGTTGTTGGCGGCGGCGGCGGCCTGGTCGCAGAGGGTGGTGATCTGGTCGGGAGTAAGACCGCTTGGATGCGTGTCGGGCATGATGGGAGGGTAGCGGGTCGTATGTTCGGTGGCAAGCGACCTCATGTCGCAGAGTTGAGCCATGGGACCACCCTGTGCGTTGTTGACGCGGTGCATCGTATGGAGTGCGGAGTGGGTATGCTGCTGAGAGTGGATCATGCCGAAGACTGCCTCCAAATCGAAGAAGGTCGCCGCGAAGAAGGTAGCGGGCAAAGAGGAGTCGACAGCCACGGCGGTCACCGTGCACGGAGGCCTCTCCGATCCTAAGCAGTCCGATCAAAACAGCGAGTTATTGACTCTCGCAAGCGAAGCGGCTGCGGAGGTGGCGCTCGCGCTGTTTCATCCGCTGACGGCGGAGTGGTTTCGCGCCGTCTTCGACGGGCCGACGGCGCCGCAGGTGGAGGGCTGGCCGGCGATTGCGCGCGGCGAATCCACGCTGATCCTCGCGCCGACAGGGACGGGCAAGACGCTGACGGCGTTTCTGTGGTGTCTGGATAAATTGATGCTGCGGACGGCACCCGGCGCGGAGGAGGGTTGCCGGGTAGTGTACCTATCGCCGCTGAAGGCGCTGGCGTCGGATGTCGAGAGGAACCTGCGGTCGCCGCTGGCGGGCATTGCGAACATGGCCAAGCGCGCGGGGGTGCCGGTGCGGATGCCCGAGATCAGCGTTCGCACCGGCGACACGCCGCAGAAGGAGCGGGCGCGCTTCAAGCGGCATCCGGGCGACATCCTGATCACGACGCCGGAGTCGCTCTACCTGCTGCTGACGAGCGAGGCGGGAGAGTCGCTGCGGACGGTCGAGACGGTAATCATCGACGAAATCCACGCGCTGGTGCCGTCGAAGCGCGGGGCGCACATGGCGTTGTCGCTGGAGCGGTTGGAGGCTCTGTGCGGGCGGCGGTTGCAGCGGATTGGGCTGTCGGCGACGCAGCGGCCGCTGGAGGAGGTGGCTCGTTTTTTGGGCGGCGCGGAGGGTGGCGGAATGACTGTAACGGAATCGGTTACAGAAATGCCGCAGGCTGCTGAGGCCGCTGCCGAGGTGTCGAGCGTGCTGATGGAGGTGGCAGGACGCGGGCGGACGGAGGCCGATGACGCGCGGGTGGAGGAGGGTGTCGGCGGAGTGCGTTACCGTCCTGTGATGATCGTGAACGCGGGCGCGCGCAAGGTGCTGGAGTTGAAGGTCGAGGTGCCGGTCGAGGACATGGCGCGGCTGGGCGAGATCGACACCCAGCCGAGCGGGCCGGCCTCGCAAGGCCCAAAGCGGACATCGATCTGGCAATCGATCCATCCGCGTTTGCTGGAGATCATTCGGGAGCGAACCTCGACGCTGATCTTCGTGAATGCGCGGCGCGTGGCGGAGCGTTTGGCGGGGGCGTTGAACGAGCTGGCCGGCGAACAGATTGCGCGGGCGCACCATGGATCGCTGGCGGCGGCGCAGCGGAGCGAAATTGAAGAGCTGCTGAAAGCCGGCAAGATCAAGGCGCTTGTGGCGACTTCATCGTTGGAGCTGGGGATCGACATGGGCGCGGTCGATCTCGTCATCCAGATCGAAGCGCCGCCCTCGGTGGCAAGCGGAATGCAGCGGATTGGGCGGGCGGGGCACCAGGTGGGCGCGCCCTCGGCGGGAATTATCTTCCCCAAATACCGTGCCGACCTGATTGCTTGCGCGGCGGTTACAAAAGCGATGCACGAGGGGCATGTGGAGTCCACGCGTTTTCTCCGCAACCCGCTGGACGTGCTGGCGCAGCAGATGGTGGCGGTGATCGCGCATCCGCCGTTGCCTGTCGCGGATGCGGAAAAGCGGACGAAACATAAGACCGAGGAAGAGGAGAGCCCGGGCATCAGCTATGCGGATCTGCTCGCGCTGGTGCGCAGCGCGGCACCGTATGCGGGGCTGAGCCAGGGTGTCTTCGACGGCGTGCTGGATATGCTGGCGGGGCGGTATCCGTCGGATGAGTTCTCCGAGCTGCGGCCTCGTATTACGTGGGACCGGACGCGCGATTGGTTGACTCCGCGCAGTGGCGTGAAGAAGATCGCGATCCTCAACGGAGGCACGATTCCCGACCGTGGATCGTATGGCGTCTTCCTCGCCGGGGCGCATAGCAAGCCGATTCGTGTAGGTGAATTAGACGAAGAGATGGTCTTCGAGCAGCGCACCGGCGACACCTTCATCCTGGGCGCGTCGACGTGGCGCGTGGATGAGATTACGCATGATCGCGTGCTGGTGACGCCCGCGCCCGGCGAGGCGGGCAAGATGCCGTTCTGGCACGGCGACCAGGCGGGGCGGCCGCTCGAGTTTGGGCGGCGCATCGGCGCGCTGGTGCGGGAGTTGCGCGAGATGCCGCGATCGGTGGCGATGGCGCGGCTGACGCGGGAGCACGATCTGGAGACGGGCGCGGCGGAGAATCTGCTGCGCTATCTGGCGGACCAGGAGATCGCGTCGGTGGTGGTGCCGGACGACCGCAACATCGTCGTCGAGCGGGTGCGGGACGAGTTGGGCGATTGGCGGATGTGCGTGCTGACGCCGTTCGGCAGCCGCATCCACGCGCCCTGGGCGATGGCGGTGACGGCGAAGCTGCGGGCGCAGCATGGGAATGAAGTCGAGACGATGTGGAGCGAGGATGGGTTCGTGTTGCGCTTCCCGGACACGGATAAGCCACCGGAAGTGGAACAATTATTGCCGGAGCCGGAAGAGGCGGCGGAGCTGGTGCTGCGGCAGCTTGGATCGACGGCGTTGTTTGCGGCAAAGTTCCGCGAGTCTGCGGCTCGGGCGCTGCTGTTGCCGAGGCGCAGAGCTGACGGGCGAACGCCGCTCTGGCAGCAGCGTAAGCGGAGCTACGACCTGCTGAGCGTGGCGTCGCGGTATGCTTCGTTTCCGATTTTGCTGGAGGCGTATCGCGAGTGTCTGCGCGATGTCTTCGACATGCCAGCGCTGATGGAGACGCTGCGCAGCGTGGCGAACCGCAGCCTGCGGGTGCATACGGTGGATTCGCGGACGCCGTCGCCGTTCGCGTCCGCGCTGCTTTTCAGCTATGTGGCGAACTATATCTACGATGGCGACGCGCCGTTGGCCGAACGGCGAGCGCAGGCATTGTCCATCGATCAGGACCAGCTGCGCGAGCTGATGGGCGATGCCGATCTGCGCGAACTCCTCGACCTGAATGCCATCGAAGAGACGGAAGAGCAGCTGCAATGCACGGCGGAGACGTACCGTGCACGGACGATGGACGGGGTGCACGATCTGCTGCTACGGCTGGGCGATTTGACCCGCGCGGAGCTGCTGCGGAGATGTGTAAGCGAAGAGGTTGCAGATTCGGCGGCGAAGCTGATGCGGGCGCGGCGCGTGCTGGAGGTGACGGTCGCGGGCGAAAAGCGGCTGATCGCGGTGGAGGACGCGGCGCGCTATCGGGACGCGCTTGGAGTGCCGCTGCCGCCGGGTCTGCCGACGGCGTTTCTCGATGCCGTGCCCGAGGCAATGGTCGATCTGCTGCGGCGTTATGGGCGGACGCATGGACCGTTTACGACGCAGGAAGCGGCGTCGCGGTTTGCGTTGCCGGTGGAGAGCGTCGAGGCGACGCTGAACCGATTGGTGCAGGCGGGACGCATCGTCGAGGGTGGATTTCGGCCGGGCGGGGTGCATCGCGAGTGGTGCGACCACGAGGTGCTGCGGGCCATTCGAAGAAAGTCACTCGCACGGTTACGTAAAGAAATCGAGCCCGTGGAGCAGCGGACACTGGCGCGGCTGTTTACGCGGTGGCAAGGGGTTGTGCAGCCTCGGCGGGGACTGGACGCGCTGCTGGATGTGATCGAGAATCTGCAAGGGGCGGCGCTACCCGCGTCGATTCTCGAGACGGAGATTCTGCCCGCGCGCGTCTCGAACTATAAGCCCGCTGACCTCGATACGCTGATCGCGGCGGGCGAGGTGGTATGGTGCGGCCTCGACCCGATCGGCGAGCGGGACGGCCGGATTGGGCTGTACCTGGCGGAGCGGCTGGGGGAGCTTTGGCCGGCGGCTCCGGCTGTGGCGCCGGAGCGGGTCCTGCGCGACGCCGAGGGCGTGCCGATCCCCGCGCCGGCCGCTGTCGCATCTCGCGAAGACGAGATCGTTGCCTACCTTCGGGGACACGGTGCGTCCTTCTTCGGCGATCTGCATGAGGGGCTGGGCGGCGGGTATCCGGGCGAGACGCTCGAGGCGCTGTGGAGCCTGGTCTGGAAGGGGCAACTGCGCAACGATGGGCTGGCCGCGTTGCGGGCGTATTGCGATAAGCAGCAGTCGACGATCCCGAAAAACGGCAAGCCGATGCGCCGGGTGCATCAGCAGAGCGGCTTCCGCAGTCGGCGGACGACGCCGCCGACGGCGCAGGGAAGATGGTCATTGCAGGCCGCGGCGTTCGATACCGGTCGCAACGCGACAGCTTGGTCTCATGCGATCGCGCACCAGCTATTGACGCGATACGGGGTGGTGTTTCGGGAGACGGCCCATGCGGAGAACCTGCCGGGCGGCTTCTCCGCGATCTATGACGTGATGAAGGCGCTTGAAGAGGCGGGCAAGGTGCGGCGGGGGTACTTCGCGGCGGACCTGGGCGCGACGCAGTTTGCTATGCCGGCGGCGGTCGATCTGCTGCGAAGCCTGCGGGTGACGCCCCAGGACGAGAAGGCGGAGATGGTGCAACTCGCCGCGACTGATCCGGCGAACCCCTATGGAGCGCTGCTGCGCTGGCCGTCGGCCCCGGATGCGGGCTCGTCGCTGACGCGCAGCGTGGGGGCGCGGGTGATCCTGTGCGACGGCGCGTTGGTGGGCTACCTGCGGCGCGGCAACCCGAACCTGCAGGTGTTTCTGCCGGAGGAGGAGCCGACGCGGGGGCAGGTGGCGCGATCGCTGGCGGAGTTCCTGGTGGCCCGGGTGCAGGCGGAGGGCGGCGATCCGGCGTCGCGGGTCGGGATGCTGATTACCGGCGTCAACGGCGTGGCGGTGGCCGAGCATCCGTTCGCGCGGGCGCTGCTGGATGCGGGGTTTTCGGCGGCTCCGCTGGGGTTCAATGTGCGGCGGAATCTGCCGGTGTTGCCGGGCCGGGTGGGGGCTTCTTAGCGTTCGCCGTTCGCGCTATGCTGAATGCAGGAGATTCATCCATGCCGACGCGCAGTGTGGAGCTTACGGAGCATTTCGAGGAGTTCATTACCGCCAGCGTTTCGTCTGGTCGCTTCGGCGATGCAAATGAAACAGTTGAGCAAGGGTTACGTTTGTTAGAAGAACGCGAGCGCGAGGATGCCGCGAAGCTGGAGTGGCTCCGGGCCGCGGTGAAGGAAGGCTTCGACGCTATCGATCGGAGCGATTACGTTACGGTGAACTCCGCCGAGGAACTTACCGCGTTAATTGATGGTATCTACGATGAGGCGCTGGCTGAGCTGGCGGTAGCATGCAAGAGTGCCTAACCGCCTGGGCTTCCAACTTGTTATTACGGGTCCCGCGCGGCGGGATATAGCTGCCATTGCTCGATGGAGTGTAAAGGAGTTTGGACAGTCTGCGGCGTTACGTTACAAGGCTCTATCGATCAAGCGTTACATGACAATTCTTCATAACGGTTCTAGTTGGAGAATGTAAGAAGTAGATCGCGTAATTACATTATTCCTGCGGACTCGGTATTGTTGTTTGTAGCTTCTTTATGCTCGCTTTGATTGTCCATGCTCGGAGTCCATATGTTGGTACTTCGCCAGATTGCCTCAAGAGGAGATTATGCCTGAAGGGGACACGATTTACCGAGCGGCGCGGGCGATGCAGCGGGTGCTTGGCGGGGCGGCGGTGACGGGGTTTGAGACCGGGTTGGCGAAGCTGGCTTCGGTGAACGACCAGTCGCCGGTGGCGGGGCGGGTGGTCGAGAAGGTGGAGTCGCGGGGGAAGTGGCTGCTGGTATGGTTCTCGGGCGACCTGATCCTGGTGACCCATATGTTGATGTCGGGCAGCTGGCATCTGTACCGTACGGGGGAGCGGTGGCGGAACCGGCGCGACCGGATGCGGGTTGTCTTACGAACGGCTGAGTGGGAGGCGGTGGCGTTCAATGTGCCGATCGCCGAGTTCCATACAGCGCGGACGCTCGAGCGGTATAGCCAGATTCCGAAGCTGGGGCCGGACCTGCTCTCGGACGAGTACACGGTGGTGGGCGGCGTGGCGCGGCTGCGGGGCTATGGAGCGGAACATCCCGAGGCGGAGGTGGCGGTGGTGCTACTGAACCAGCGGGTGCTGGCCGGGCTGGGCAATGTGTACAAGAGCGAGGTGGCGTTCGCGGCGGGGGTGAACCCGTTCCGGGCGATGAGCACGCTGACCGATAAGGAGCTGGAGGTGATGGCCGAAGTGTCGCAGCGGTATATGAAGGCCAATGTGCTGGACGGCTCCGGCGACGGGATTGTGACCTATTCCGGCAACCGGCGGACGACCCATGCCGCCAACCGGGAGGAGCGGCTGTGGGTGTATGGGCGGCAGGGGCAGGAGTGCCGGCGGTGCGGGGCGCTGGTAATGATGCGCAAGCAGGGCGAGCAGGCGCGGTCGACCTACTGGTGTCCGGAGTGCCAGCCATGGTTGGGGGCTGGAGATGCGCCGGTGGGCCGTATGGTGAAGCCGACGGGGCGGCGGCGGGTTGGGTGTTAGCTCCGCTTCCGGGTTTCGGCCGGGTTTCGACCGGGGCTGGGTTGGTTTTGGTCAGCTGGCGAGGCGG
>CAXTRY010000032.1:9850-27679 GCA_964246805.1 uncultured Acidobacteriaceae bacterium | reverse complement strand
GCCCCCCGCCTCCGCCGAAGCCGCCACCACCCGGGCCGATCAGGTTGCCGATCATCCCGGCGACGACGCCGGCCATGTCGCCGACCGCCCCGCCTTGCCGTTGCGCCTGGCCGATGGCGTCCTGGACACGCTGGCGGATGTCGTCTTCATTGAGATTGGCGAGGCCGTTCGTCTGCCCGAGCTGGCCGCTGACGGCAACGGATTCGGTGGCCGGCGCGGTATCGCCGCCGCCCGCGATCGAGGGCAGTTGCGCTCCCGCGTTGCCGCCACCCGCGCTTGCGTCGGACAAGCCGGTATCGCCCGAGATGCTGAGGGATTGCAGCCCCCGTGTGATGGCGCTCGCGGTCGCGGTAGTGGACGCCTCCGCCGCCGCCAAGCGCGAGGCTAGCTGTAGGCCGAACTCCGCCACTTGCTCGGGCTTGCCGCCGTTCCGGCCTGCGGCGTTGAGGAGGACTTCTTGCGTGATGGGGGCAAAGGCGGCAAGCTCCGCCCGCACGACATAGCGTCCGTTGCGCGGGATAGCCATGGCGAAGGCACCGGCGATGTCAGTGGTCGTTGCGTAGGCTTTGCCGGTAAGGGTGTTTTTGGCGGTGATCGCGACACCCGGCAAGGGAATCGTCCCAGATTTGACGGTCCCACGGATGGTCCCGCCCTGCGCTATCGGCGCGGGGGGCAAGGCCGGCTGAACAGAGGGGGCACCGGCAGGCGGTGCGGATCCGGGCGTCTGAGCGGCGCAGGTAAGCGCAACGAGCATCATTCCCGTAGTCCCCCATCGTCCTGCGCCGGGCAATCTCACTCACTCTCTCCTTGTTTGCGTTATCGTGGCGGTGTGGCAGGCTGCGCCGTCTCCGCGCCCGCCGCGCCGGAACGCCTTCTACGTCGCGCGTTAGGGTCGCCGACGGCAAGTTCCGTGGGTACAAACGTCCCTGCTTTCAATTCGCCGCGCCCGCCGACGGAATCGCCTATTTTGATGTCGGCCAGGGTAATGCTTTCACCGCCACTACCGGGAGGAGGCGAACCGGCGCGCGGCGGACCGTTGGGGTTCATCCCGCCGGATACAGGGCCTACGCCGGAGATGATGGTCTGCATCTCCCTGCCGCCTTTTTTGAACGAGGTTCCCTCATCGACGGCGATCACCTGGCTGACGCCATCAGGCCGCAGGATGGTGAGTTTCAAGTCATCCATCCCGGTTACCTTGCCCATAATGTAGACCTTGCCCAGGCCTTCACGCATCTTTTTAGCCTGCTCGGCGTCGACCACGGTCAGGAAGACAGCGTGTACAGTCTTGGTGGGCGGGTCCAGAACACCCATGGCCCCGACGCCGTCGCCAACCTTCACGTCCGCGATACGCAGTGGCTGGCGATCCTTCATCAGCCGGGTGTTATCGGTGACGGTGACCAGGTAAAGATCGCCCGCGTCGGTCTTAACCGTCAGCCGGTTGCCCGTGGTCGCGGTGACCATGCCCCGCACCATCTGCCCGCCCGCGAAGGCCGCCCCGGGCTCCTGCTCCTCCTGCGCCCACAGCGACGTTGCGGCGAGCAGGACCGACGCGACACAAACTTTCCCGAATTGTTGTACCCACTTGACTCGCATAACCTGTACTTAGCAGACGCTTCGTATCTCAGAAAGACGCGGCCATTCCTTAGAATCCGGTTCCGCGCTTCACGATACACTCCATCCATGCATGATGTAGCCCGCGCGCCCCACATCGAAGGCCATTTTGAATCTTCGGAGACAGTCCGCGACGTGGTCATCGGTCTGTCGGACGGGCTGACGGTGCCCTTCGCTTTAGCCGCGGGGTTGTCGGGCGTTGTCGCGTCCGCGCACATTGTGGTGCTTGCCGGGCTGGCGGAGATCGCGGCCGGTTCGATCGCCATGGGCCTCGGCGGCTACCTGGCGGCGCGCGGCGATGCGGAGCACTACGCCTCCGAGCTGCTGCGTGAACAGACCGAGGTGGTCACCCGGCCCGACGACGAGGCAGAGGAGATCTACGAGATCTTCACGCATTACGGCGTCCCGCGCGAGGCCGCCGCGCCCGTGCTTCATGCGCTCCAGGCCAATCCGCCTGCCTTTGTCGACTTCATGATGCGCTTTGAGCTTGGGTTGGAGGCGCCGGAGGCTCATCGCGCTCATCGCTCGGCCATGACGATCGCGGCCTCGTATATCGCCGGCGGCATGGTGCCGTTGCTTCCTTATATGGTTGTGACCGAGGCTGCCGTTTCGCTAAAGCTTTCCGTGGTGATTACCCTGATCGCCCTTGCGCTGTTTGGCGCTCTAAAGGGAAGGCTGGTCGGCACCGGCGCTCTGCGGAGTGCCCTCCAGACCACGTTGATTGGCGGAATTGCCGCCTCCGCCGCCTATATGTTGGCCCGGCTGCTCAACTCGCATGGGTAAAAACGCGATTATCGGTTACGATCTTGAGAGTACGAGAGGAGTTCCCCGGATGAGTTCCCCCCAAGTGTCGTGGCTGGATCGCTGGTGGCCGCTGTTGATTATTGCGTTCGGCCTGGTATTTACGCTCTGTCTGGCGCTGTTCCGGCCGCAGCATGAGTGGAGCGTGGTTCGGCCCGGACCGGCGCATACGTCCACGGCGTCCGCACACTTGTCAGTCTAGGCTGGCCCTTCAGCTACACGGCCTTACGCTGGAAGGTGGTCTTCTTGGTCCCGGCAAACGAGTCTTTCGCCTTGAAGGCTGCCGCCGAGGCACCGGGCTGTGGCTTTGCGCCAGTTTTGACGCGGTCGGCTTTTTCGCGCGCCGACTGTAGTTTCTGAGCCGCGCGGCTGAGACCGCCGATCTTGATCTTGCCTGCTTTGGGGATAAACTCGCTCGATTCAGTCATAAGGAAATCCTCTCATAAGTTGGCGATTGCGACGAGACGATAAGTATTGTCTTTAAAGGGTGTGCCGTCGATCCGACGTATCGACGTTTTTGCGTAACTTCAAGGCTTGATCCAGCATCGAAGCCGTAAGAACCCGACGGAGCCCTATGAGTACGACAACCGATATTTCTGCCGCGGCATCCGCCCTCCTTGTTCGCTTTCAGGTTATCCGCAAAGCCACCCTGCATTTGATCGCGCCGCTTTCGGCCGAAGATCTGATGGTGCAATCTTCGCCGGACGCCAGCCCAGTCAAGTGGCACCTCGCGCATACAAGCTGGTTTTTCGAGACTTTTGTCCTCAATGAGTTCGCTACCGGTTACAAAACCTTTCATCCGGATTTTAATTGGCTCTTCAACAGCTACTACAACGCGCTGGGCGAGATGCCCGAGAAGAAGTTGCGCGCTTCTTTCTCGCGCCCTCCGCTCGACAGCATTCTTGCGTACCGTCGTCATGTCGACGCGGCGGTCTCCGCTCTGCTTGACGGCTCGCCGGCCGACGAAGCGATCCGTCGCATTGTTCTCGGTTTGGAGCACGAGCAGCAGCATCAGGAGCTGATCGCGACCGACATCAAGCATGCCCTGTTTACCAATCCGCTGCATCCGGCCTATATTGAGCGCGAAGAGCCATTGTCGGAGAGCATGGCGCCGCCACTCGGCTGGATCAGCTTCGCGCCCGGTCTAGCGGAGATCGGTGTTACCCCCGACTCGGAGGCGCTCAACGCTTTCGCTTTCGACAACGAGACGCCGCGGCACACCGTCTACATCGCGCCGTTTCAACTTGCAACGCGGCTCGTCACCTGTGCCGAATACCTGGCATTCATTGAGGATCGCGGCTATACGCGGCCGGAGCTTTGGCTCGCCGAGGGCTGGTCGACGATGCGCGCTGAAGGATGGCAAGCGCCACTTTACTGGCGGCGCGTGCATGATGACAGCTGGTCCATTTACACCATGCACGGCTTCCAGAGCCTGGCCGCGCTCTCCGAAACTCCCGTCTGTCACCTAAGCCTTTTTGAAGCAGACGCGTATGCCCGTTGGGCCGGGTGTCGTCTCCCTACTGAATTTGAATGGGAGTACGCCACTGCCAGTCTTTCAACTCTTGGCGGAAGCAACGCGAGCGACCCGCGGTTTGTCCCCTATGCCGTGCCCGTTCAGCCCGGCTCGGTCGTGGTCGCGACCGCCGGCAATTTTGTCGAGTCAAGCCACTTGCACCCAACATCCGCAAATGCTGTCGGCGGTCTACAGCAAATGTTTGGAGACGTCTGGGAGTGGACGCAATCGGGCTATACCGGCTATCCAGGCTACCATCCGCTGCCTGGTGCGTTGGGCGAGTACAACGGTAAGTTCATGTCGTCGCAAGTTGTGCTGCGCGGCGGCTCGTGCGTGACGCCCGCCAGCCACATGCGCGCGACGTATCGCAACTTCTTCGGTCCATCGACTCGCTGGCAATTTTCCGGGGTGCGCCTCGCAAAGGACGGCAGTAGCCGATAACTGTAGTATCAGGCTTCATGATTCCCTGTATCGCACTCCAGCAACCCAGGATTCCGCATGGCAACCGCCGCAACCGTAGTGAATGAAGCTGTACTCCAAGCCGCGATCGAAGGTCTCACCGCAACTCCCAAGACACTCTCTCCCTGGCTCTTCTACGATAAGCGCGGTTCGGCGCTCTTCGAGCAAATTACCGAATTGCCTGAGTACTACCTGACTCGCACCGAGCGCGCGATCCTTTCCGCCCAAGTCGATGAGATGCTCCACGCCGTCGGCGAAAAAGAGCTTACCGTGGTGGAGCTTGGCGCGGGCACCGCCACCAAGACCGGCATCGTGTTAGCCGCCGCCGCTCGCCGCCAGGCGGAGATCGTCTATCAGCCTGTCGACGTCAGCGCGTCCGCCCTGAATGAGGCTTGCGCGCTGGAATCCAGCATCGCCGGACTGAGCGTTCGCCCATGCGTTGGGAATTACATTACGGAGCCGCTCGCCCTCTACCGCTCGCCCGGCACTACTGTTTTAGCGCTCTATATCGGATCGAGCATCGGCAATTTTTCGCCGGCCGAAGCACGCGCCATACTCGTCAATTTACGCGCACAACTCCGCGCGGGCGATACGTTGCTGCTCGGCACGGATCTCGCGCCCGGATCGCAAAAGTCCGTCGTCAGCCTGCTTGCCGCCTACGACGATACGCGAGGGGTGACGGCGGCTTTCAACCGCAACATCCTTGAACGCCTGAACGCGGACTTAGGCATGAACTTCCGCCCTGAATGTTTCGCGCATCGAGCACGCTGGAACGCGGCTGAGTCGCGGATAGAAATGCATCTGGAGGCGCTAAGCGCGCAAACGGTGCATGGAATAGGCGACCCCATTCATATTGCAATCGGCGAGACGATCCACACCGAGAACAGCTACAAATTCACCCCGGCGATGCTTTGTTCTCTGTTTGAGGATGCGGGTTTTACGCTTACACAGACCTGGCACGATCCCGAAGGGCTGTTCGCCGTGACGCTCGCGCATGTGAGCTGATTTCTATTAGCTTTCCCGGCGGTACTCTCCACTCTTCCCGCCATTCTTCCGGAGCAACACGACATCACGGATGCGTATCCCTTTGTCGAGTGCCTTCGTCATGTCGTAGATCGTCAGCGCGGCGATCGAAGCAGCCACCATGGCCTCCATCTCGACGCCCGTGCCCGCCGTTGTGGCGGTAGTCGCTTCAATTCGGACGCCGCCGCTTACGATCTCCGCCTGTACATCTACAAAGCTGAGCGCGAGCGGATGGCACATCGGTATCAGCAGGGAAGTCTGCTTAGCGGCTTGTATCCCGGCGAAGCGTGCTATCTCCAGCGGATTGCCCTTGGGATTACGCGGCAACGCGGCCAACACGCCGGCGGAGAGCTCGACAAAAGCGCCGGCGACGGCCTCGCGGCGTGTTGCGATTTTCGCGCTCACATCCACCATGTGCGCCTGCCCGGTTTCATCGTAATGCGATAGCTTGTCCATCTATCAAGCCTACCGCAACAGCACCAAGCCTACTGCAACAGCACGCGAATGATCTCGCCCGCCCTAAAGCTCTCGTGATCCGCGGGGAGCAGCATATAACAGTTTGCCCTGGCGTTCGCGGCCAGGTCGCCCGATCCCTGCCAAGGTACCAGCCTGGCATCGGTGCCTGTAAGCCGTCCGGGCAGAAGCCGCGTCAATCCCGGCTTTCCGGGGACATCCTCCGCAAGGCGCGCCAGGACGAACGGCGGTCCCGTCCTCTCACTTCCGGCCAGCGCCCGGATAACCGGCGCGACGAACGCATGAAACGTGACCTGTGTCGATACTGGATTGCCGGGCAGGCCAAAAAAGAAGGTCGCGGGAAGATCGTGCGTCGCGGGCAGACGGCCGAAGACGACGGGTTTGCCGGGTTGCATCTTCACGCCGGTAAAGAAGAACTCCGCTCCCAATGTTTCGAGTGCCTCTTCGACCAGGTCGTACTGCCCCATGGAGACGCCGCCCGAGAGGATTAGCAGGTCGGCGCGGCGGCCTTGCTCGATCAGACGCAGCAGGCCGCCGCGTTCATCGGGAGCGATCGGCAGCCGGATCGCTTTGCCCCCGGCGGACTCGACCAGCGCCGTCAAGCCATAGCTGTTTGAGTTGCGAATCTGGTGCGGCTCGGGCAGGGCATCCAGCTCCACCAACTCATCGCCCGTGGCCAGGATGGCTATGCGCGGACGTCGGTGAACATCCAGGCTCGTATATCCGCAGGCGGCCGCCAGGGCGATCTCCGCGCCTCCCAGCAAGGTTCCAGGAAGCAAGAGGGTTGATCCCCTTTGTGCTTCTTTCCCCCGATAAACGATGTTCTCGCCCGGTTGCAGGGTTCGTCCGGGGGTCGCGGAGATCGTCTCCGCCGTTCGCTCGACATGTTCGATCATCGCCACGGCGTTTGCTCCCGATGGAACAGGAGCACCCGTCATCGTCTCGATCGTCTCGCTGGCGTGCAGGGGATCTTTCGTCCAAGACTCGCCCGCCCGCAACGTACCTATAACACGCAATGGCTGTCCGGCGTTCCAATCCTCCGCCCGCACGGCGAACCCATCACGGGTTGCGCGGTCGAAAGGCGGCTGATCCCGGTCGGCAACAATCGGTTGCGCCAGCACTCGCCCCCATGCTTTCAGCAGGGCCACCCGCACGATTTCCGTGACCGAAACCTCCGGCTTGCGAGTATGGATCACCTGCAAGGCCTCGTCGAATGAGAGCACCATTTTGCCTCCAAAGGAAAGCCCCGAGGCACATAGCCTCGGGGCTTATCGTAACTTTCAGGGAGTCTATTTCTTGCCGGCTTTGTAGCTCGACTTCACCTGCGCGCCGATACCGGTCAGGATGTCCTTGACCTCCTGCGCGTGCGGTCCGTCCGGGGAGAGTTCCAGGTACTGCTGATAAGCCTCGACACAGCCGGGAGGAGCGGTAATCTTTTGTGTTTTAGGATCGACCGAGGCCTTTGGAATCAACGATTGAGCCTTGATGTAATAGGCGTCCGCTCGCTTCGGATCGGCCGCGATCGCCTTGTCCGCCGCGGCACCGGCTTCATCCGGCTTACCGGAGTTGTAGAGCGTTGCCGCTTCGTTGAAGTAGTACATGCCGGCCTGCGCGGGTTGCGCCTTCGCCGCCGCGTCGTAGGAGTCGGATGCATCCTTGGCGTCGCCCATCTTGCCGTAAGCCTGACCTGTCTGGTTATAGGCAGCCGCCGCCGTTTCGGGGCTGGGCTTCTTGGAGGCGGCATTCAGATCGACCGCCTTCTTGTAGGAAGCGATGGCATCGTTATACTTCCCGGCTACGGTAGCATCACCGGCAACGGGCTTGCCGGAGGCTTTGAGCGCCTTCGCGGCTACATCGGCCGAGCCAAGCTGCGCGTCGCCGAGCGTCACCCAGAGAATACCCTCGTCCGGCTTCTGGGTCGTGGCCTGCTGCATGGCTGTTATGGCAGAATCGTAGTTGCCGGCTTTGTTGTCGGCCCGCGCCTGGGTCAAAAGCGTATTCAGGTTGGCGATCGTCTTATTGGCGTTGACGACTTCGGTGTTGTGTTTCTTGTACTCTTCGAGAGCCTTCCGATCTTCGGGAGTCATCTTGTCGAGGTACTCTTTGCGCGTCATGTCGAAATCTACGGTCTTGTCGTCTCCGGCTTTGAAGACCACGCTGTCGTTGAAGTCCAGACTCTTGTCCTGCTGAAAGACGATGACAACGTAATTATCAGGCTTGATGCCTGCCCCTTTATAGTTGCCGGTGGCGTCGATCGGAAACGTGTAGACGTACTTACGATTCTTGGCCTCGGTCGTGCGATCGGTCGTCAGCCGGATTTCGCCGCTGTTGAGAGGCGTTCCGGCTGGATTGGTCACATGACCATGAATGCCGCCGGTAGCCTCCTGAGCCTGCGAAGGCTGCCCCCACGTCAAAACTCCCATTAGAACGACCGCGAGCGGACTCGCCAACTTCACCCCAAATTGCTTCATCGCTTCATCTCTCCCGGCGTTAGATTGCAAACGCCCATTGTCATCTCTGCCGCTCATCTCTGTTGCTCATGATAGACAGGTTGCTTGACCGTTCTCTAGTGTATTCCCGCATGCGGTGCATAGCGAATAGGATCAACCATCCCGGAGTCCGCAAACGCTTTGAGCCGGAGAACGCAGCTTTCACATCGGCCGCACGCCTCTTGCTCGTCCGAATAGCATGACCAACTTACATGGAATGGAGCATGAAGTTCAACTCCTTGCCGGACGATCTCGCTTTTGCGCATGGCGATCAGCGGCGTCACCACCTTGATATTTCCCTCTTTTGTGCCTTCGCCGATAAGGTGGTTGAAGGCCGCGTAATAAGCCGGACGGCAATCGGGATAGCCGGAGCTGTCCTGCTCGACCGCGCCGATGATGACGGTGCGCGCTCCGAGCACCTCCGCCCAGCTGACCGCCGCCGATAAGAAGTGCGCGTTGCGAAAGGGGACGTAGGTGACCGGAATCTCCGCGCCAATCTCTTCCCCGGCTTCCGGCACGGCGATCCGAGTGTCCGTCAAGGCCGATCCGCCGATCTTGCGAAAGAGGTCGATCTTGAGGTGCAGGAAGTCCTTCACGCCGAGTGTGCGCGCAATCTCCCTGGCTGCTTGCAACTCCCGCGTTTCCGTTCGCTGCCCGTAGCTGAAATGGAGCGCATACGTCTCGTATTCCAGTGATGCCAGCGTGGCGCATAGGCAGGAATCCAGTCCGCCGGAGAGGCAAACGATTGCTTTCTCTCGTGTTTGCAGCAAGGCAGTCACTCCTGCGGGGTCTCTCGGGGCGCATCGGCGGAGTCCAGCAGCGCGCGCGCCGCGGCTTCGTCCTCGTGCCTTACCTGGAGCCGTACCCGGAAGGCCAGAGCGAGTAGATTATTGGCATTTTCCCCCACCAGCAGGCTTTCGATGCCCGCCGATTGGAGCATGCCCATGGCCATTTGAGCTTCGGTCGGCTCCATGAACTTCGCCACCGTCACCATCTCTTCCGCTTCGTCTTGCGCTTCAATCATATTCATAGCTTGCTTGGATGCATACTCCACGGCTACCTGGTTTCCATGCTTTGCAGATGGAAGGTGATCGTTCCCCAGAAGAGTCGCGCGCGTATCTGGACAGGGATGTGCCTTGGATCGTCGGTATACCAGATCCAGATGTTGCCGCGATTTTTGACGATGCCCTCTTCAGCCGTCGGCTGCACACGGATCGTCTGGAAGGTTCCGGCCGGCGTCTTGACCTCTTCCTTCGCCTCTACCTTCATGGCGACGGTTACAGTCCGCATGGCATCGGCAAGCGGAAAGAGGATTTTCTGCCCTACGGCCATCGGCTGCGACGCGGCGTAGAAAATCCCGGAAAGAGAGTCCGTCACGCACGCCGGGATCGACGCGGTAAGAGTCTTCGACGTCCCTCTCACTAGATTTTTTTCTACCTGCGTCTGCCTGCCAAGCGTGTAATTGAAGGAAAGGTCGCCGGTTACCTTGCGCAATCCCTCCTGCAGCTGCTTCGAAAAACCAACCGAGCATCCCGTGACCGTTGAAAATGACGATTGAAAGCGGTCGACCACTGGAAAGAGCATGTTCACGGCCCCGATCGAATCCGCCGTCGCTGTAACTTTCTGGACCCCATTCAACTGATCGATGTGGAAGACGGCCGTGCCCGCCGTGAAGACGCGCCAGTCCACCGTAAACGTAAGCGTCCGATGCGCGGGAAAGCTGTACCCGGCCGTGGGTGGCTGCAGCGTAGGGATGGGCTGGCTGACCTTCTGCCCGCGCAGAGGGATGGCGCAAAGGAGCATCGTGGCACCGCAACGGAATGGCGTTCTTCCCATACCGTTTTAGTTTAGCCGACGGTTTGAACTTCCCCGTCTTTGCCGATAAGTGCTTACAGCGAGAACTTGACGAAGATTCACGAAGATCATGCAGTCCCGCAAAGTGCAAGGTATATACCTAAACAGCATCAGGCCGGCGCGATGGATTGCCGATAACCGTCTGATGAGCCTATCGTAAGAGGCTTGGGCGCGAACCGGCGCCCGGCAAGTAGAGGCAACGAGATGGCTTTAGAGTCGCTGCAACCCGCAGCCTTAACGAAGGATTGGAACCCAATGGCAACGATGACAGCAACGCTCGCGGCGGAAGACCTCCGCGAGATGACGTATGAGCAGGAGATGAATCCGTGGGAGGCGCAGGCGGCGCGCTTCGATTTTGCCGCGCGCAAGCTGAACCTGGACCAAGGTATCTGGAAGGTGCTGCGCTATCCCGCGCGCGAGATTATCGTCCACATTCCCGTGTCGATGGACGACGGTTCGGTGGAGGTGTTTACCGGCTATCGCGTCCAGCACTCGGTGGCGCGCGGGCCGGCCAAGGGTGGCATCCGCTACTCGCCCGATGTATCGCTCGACGAGGTCCGCGCGCTCGCCAGTTGGATGACGTGGAAGTGCGCCGTGGTCAACATCCCCTTCGGCGGAGCCAAGGGGGGCGTCATCTGCGATCCCAAGACGATGTCGCAGGGCGAACTCGAGCGGATGACACGGCGGTACACGGCTGAGTTGATGGAGTTTCTCGGGCCGGAAAAAGACGTACCCGCTCCCGACATGGGCACCGACGAGCAGACCATGGCCTGGATCATGGACACCTACTCCATGCACATGCGGCAGACGGTCACCAGCGTGGTAACGGGCAAGCCCGTCAACATCGGCGGCTCGCGCGGGCGGACGGCGGCCACCGGCCGGGGCATTTCGGTCGTATGCGATCAGGCGCTGCGCTACCTCGGAATGCCGGTCGAAGGCTGCCGCGTCATCGTGCAGGGCTTCGGCAATGTAGGCTCCAATGCGGCTAGGTTGTTGGCGGAGAAGGGCTACGCGATCGTCGGCATCGCCGAGTACGACGGTGGGCTGTACAACGAGGCGGGGATCGATATTCCAGCGCTGATCGAATACCGCCGGACGGCGCGGACGATCAACGGCTTTCCCGGAGCAACGGCGGCTCACCCAGCCGAGCTGCTCACCCGCGAGTGCGAGATCCTAATTCCAGCGGCCACCGAGAACGTCATCACCAGCCGGACCGCCGGTGCGCTGCGCTGCCGCATCCTGTGCGAAGGCGCGAACGGACCGACGACCATCGTGGCCGACGACATCCTGGAAGCGAAGGGTGTCTTCGTGATCCCCGACATCCTGGCCAATGCGGGCGGCGTGACCACCAGCTACTTCGAGTGGGTACAGGACCGCATGGGCTACTTCTGGACCGAGGCCGAGGTCAACCAGCGCCTCGATACGATCATGATCGAGAGCTTTATCGATGTCATCAGGTATGCGGAGTCGCATGGCGTCAACAATCGCATTGCGGCGTATATGCTGGCGATTGATCGCGTCGCCTACACGACTAAGCAGCGCGGCATCTACGCCTAGGGCAGTTTGCGGGACGGTCAGGAAACCATATGGGTTGTTGTAGCTCGCGGTGTATAGCGAATGTGGGAGAATGCTAGCAGATCGCCGTGAACCTGCCCAACTCCATTACGCTTAGCCGGATCGCCAGCATCCCGCTGCTGGTGTGGGTGCTGTCTTCGGCGTTCCCCTGGCGCGGCGGACACGGCCTGACCGGGCTGCTCGGCGGAGAGCAAGAGGTGATTGCCTCGCTACTGTTTGTCGCGGCCAGCATTACGGACGGCATGGACGGTTATCTCGCGCGGCGGCGCGGGCAGATTACCACCATGGGCATCCTGCTCGATCCGCTGGCGGA
This sequence comes from uncultured Acidobacteriaceae bacterium, assembly GCA_964246805.1. Lineage (GTDB taxonomy): Bacteria > Acidobacteriota > Terriglobia > Terriglobales > Acidobacteriaceae > Edaphobacter. The sequence goes on along the minus strand of CAXTRY010000032.1, from coordinate 15,567 downwards.
CAAGCTCCTCATCTCCGCTGCCTTTGTCGTTCTGGTTGCGTATACGCCCGGCATTGTTCCGCCGTGGATCGCGATCGTGGTCACTGGAAGAGAGTTCCTCGTCTCAGGCTTGCGCTCCATCGCCGCCGCGCAGGGCTTCACCATTGAAGCAAGCGAGATCGGTAAGCTGAAGACTGTTCTCCAGATTGTGTCGGTGGTCGCGTCGATTTTGGCGCATCGGTGGATTTATTGGGATTGGTCGGGCTATATCGTCGGGGTGCGGTTTATAGCGCTAACGGCGTTGTACTGGATGATTCTGGTGTCGATCATCTCGGCGGTGGATTATTTCGTGGCGTTCTGGCGCAAGATCGATCATGCCTCCAACATCCATCGCGTGGAGCCCGGCTCTGTCCTTAGTCGCCGCAAACCAGCCGGCCCGGAACAGCCATCGCGCATCGGTTGACTGACTAGCGATTACCTCGGTAACTGGTACACTGTGTCCGTTCAACATTGAGGTGAGCGGTGGGCGAGACAATATTAAAGTGCAAACAATGCGGGGCGGACGTTGAATTGACGGACGCGATTGCGGCTCGTTGGTCGAGGCGGCTCGTCTGGAGTATGAACGTAAGCTCCAGCAGAAAGACGCGGAGATTTCGCTGCAGACGCGGGAGATGGAAGATCGCCGAAAGATTCTTCAGGTCGCAGAAGATGCTTTGAACAAAACCATCGCGCAGCAGGTGGCAGCCCGCCTGGCGCAGGTCTCGTCCGAAGAGGCGAAGAAGGCCCGGTCAGCGGTGCAAACTGAACTTGGAAATAAGAATGAGGAGCTTGAGAACTTAAAGGCCACGCTGGCGCGCACGGCCGAGTTGGAGGCCATAAAAGCGCGGGCCGCGGCACGAATAGAGATCGAACGGCAGAAGGCGGAACTCGAAGAGAAGAGCATCGAGCTTGCGACCGCGAACGTCGTGATTCAAAAGTCGATGCAAGCCGAGGCTGAGTTCATGAGGAAGTCGCGCGAACTGGAGAGTGAGAAGCGGATCATGGCGGTGACAGTGCAGCGCAAAGTAGATGAGGAGTTGGCGACTAGCCGCAATTCGCTGCGGCTTGAGATCGAGAGCGGCGCGAATATGAAGCCGCGCGAAAAAGACATTCAGCTGCAAAGTATGAAGACAGAGATCGAGAACCTGAAGCGCAAGTCGGAACAGGGCTCGACGCAGATACAAGGCGATGCCCAGGAACAGGAGTTGGCGGACACGCTGAAGGCGAAGTTCCCGCGCGATGAGATCAGCCGAGTACGCAAGGGCGAGTTTGGCGGCGATTGCATCCAGGAGGTGTACAGCGTACAGGGCAAGCATTGCGGGACGATGTTGTGGGAATCGAAACGCACCCGAAGCTGGAGCCACGATTGGCTGGCGAAGCTGAAGAGCGATCAACACGCGATGAAGGCGGATGTGGCGATTATTGTCAGCCAGGTGCTGCCAAAGGGCGTGGAGTTGTACGAGCAGATCGGCGAGGTTTGGGTGGCGGGGTTGAGCTGCATTGTTCCTGTAGCCGGTTCGCTACGTCATTTGCTTATCGAGACAGCCGCCACACGCCGACAGAACGAGGGACAGCGTGACAAGGCCGCGTTGATTTACCAATATGTAACCAGTGTGGGCTTCCGGCAACGGGTAAAGGAGATGACTGAAGCTTATACGATTATGCAGACGGATCTTCGCGCGGAGCAGAAAGCAATCAAAAAGCAGTGGGCCAAACGTGAAACGCAGCTCGGGCGAATGATCGACGCTACGACAGGTATGTATGGCGATTTACAAGGAATTGCGGGCAAGAGCGTACCGGAGATCGACGGAATGGGGTTCGATCTCCTCAGTTCAGGCTCGTAAGCTCTTTGCAACGATAAGCCACCTCGAGACACTATCTGGCGATGTTCAGGAGTACCCCATGTCGGATACAGTGCTTGCGTTCTTAGTTACGATCCTATTGCTGACAGCTTTGGCTGTTTGGATGCCCATGCTGCACCTATGCCATGGATGTATCTCACGTCTAGGTCGGCGGCGTGTAGCAGACCCACCGCAAATAGCTGAGCAGAAATCGGACGAGTACAGAGGAGAAGCCGCCTAAATACGGGATTGGCCCGGCTGCAGGATCGGCACTCCCCCAAGATTGCCGGCGATGCGGGCTTGCCACTCGGCGGGGCCGGTTTGGTGGATGGAGTGGCCTTCGGTGTCTACGGCGACGGTGACGGGCATGTCGGCCACCTCGAACTCGTAGATGGCTTCCATGCCGAGGTCCGCGAAGGCGAGGACGCGCGCGGATTTGATGGCCTTCGAGACGAGGTACGCCGCGCCGCCGATGGCGATCAGGTAGACGGCTTTGAACTCACGGATGGCGTCGATGGCTACAGGGCCGCGTTCGGCCTTGCCGATCATGCCGAGGAGGCCCGTCTCGGCGAGCATCTGGCGGGTGAACTTGTCCATGCGCGTGGCGGTGGTGGGGCCGGCGGGGCCGACGGCTTCGTCGCGGACGGCGTCGACCGGGCCGACATAGTAGAGGAAGCGCCCGCGAAGATCGACCGGCAATGCTTCGCCGCGCGAGAGCATGTCGGTCATGCGCTTGTGGGCGGCGTCGCGGCCGGTCAGCAGCCGACCGGAGAGCAGGACGACTTCGCCGGGCTTCCAGGTCTTGATCTCGTCGCGCGTGACCGTGTCGAGGTTGACGCGGCGTGCCGTGTGGGTGTCCATGTGGAGCTTGGGCCAGGCGTCGAGCGAAGGCGGCGCAATCATGACCGGTCCCTCGCCCGTAAGCGTGAAGTGGAGATGGCGGGTTGCCGCGCAGTTGGGGATCATCGCCACAGGCAGGTTCGCCGCATGGGTAGGGAAGTCCATGATCTTTACGTCGAGCACGGTCGTCAGGCCGCCCAGGCCCTGTGCGCCGATGCCGAGCTGGTTGACCTTTGTGTATAGCTCGATCCGCAACTCCTCAATCTTCGTTCGCGGCCCGCGCGCGATCAGCTCCTGCATGTCAATCGGGTCCATGAGCGACTCCTTTGCGAGGACCATGGCCTTTTCAGCGGTGCCGCCGATGCCAATGCCGAGCATGCCCGGAGGGCACCAGCCGGCACCCATGCCGGGGAGGGTCTTCAGCACCCAGTCGACGACCGAGTCCGACGGATTGAGCATGGCGAAGCGCGATTTGGCTTCGGAGCCGCCGCCCTTGGCCGCCACGGTCACGTCGACGTTGCCGTCCGCCACCAACTCCACGACGACCATGGCGGGAGTGTTGTCGCCGGAGTTTTTGCGGGTGAAGGCTGGGTCGCGGAGGATGGAGGGGCGGAGAGGATTGTCGGGGTTGAGCCAGGCTTGGCGGACGCCGGCGTCGACCATCTGCTGCATCGTCAGCATGCCTGCGGAGGACGCGGTCCATTGCGTCTCCATGCCGACTTTGACGAAGGCGGTGACGATGCCGGTGTCCTGGCAGATGGGGCGGTGGCCCTCGGCGCACATGCGCGAATTGATGAGGATCTGGGCGATGGCGTCTTTGGCGGCGGGGGATTGTTCGAGCTCGTAGGCGCGGGCGAGGTTGGCGATGTAGTCGACGGGGTGGAAGAAAGAGATGTACTGGAGGGCGTCGGCTACGGATTGGATGAAGTCGTCCTGGTGGATGGTGGCCATGGGTGCTCGCTACTCTGGGTCTATTCTAAGACGGCGGTTGCGGAGTGTAGCGTATAGCGATACACTGAGCTCCATGATCCGCGGCTTTCAGCATCGCGGGTTGCAACGGTTCTTTGATACGGGATCGAAGGCGGGGATTCAGCCGCATCACGCCGTCCGGCTACAGCTTCAGCTTACGGCTTTGAACGTGGCGAATACAGCCGTCGATATGAGCGCACCGGGATGGAGATTGCATCCGCTGCAAGGTGAGTTACAAGGTCGATGGGCCGTGATGGTGAACGGGAATCGGCGGTTGACATTTGCGTTTGAGGGTACGGATGTCGTTCTGCTGAATTACGAGGATTATCACTAAGGAGGGCGTGATGAAGATGTTCAGTCCAGCACGTCCCGGCGCGGTGCTTCGGGAATATCTTGGGAAGCGTTCAGTTACCGAGGTGGCGGCGCATTTGAAAGTTTCGCGGGTCGCGTTGTCGCGAGTGTTGAACGGGAAGGCGGCGGTCTCGGCGGAGATGTCGCTGCGGCTGAGCGAGGCTTTGGGAACTTCGCCGGGTATATGGTTCGAGATGCAGAACGCTTACGATTTTTGGGTGGCTTCGCGGGCGAAGCGGGAGAAGATACAGCCGTTCGGTAAGGCGGCTTAGAGGAGCAAACTCTTATCTTTCCGCATACTTGAAAAACACAAGAACCTGGATTAACACCATAAGTACAACGACTGCTAAGAGCACATTTTGTTTTCGGCCCTCTAGTGAAGACTCGCCAGGTTGATCACGCCAGAATAGGGAAAATACGGCTTCGCGTTCTTGCCAGAGATGTAGCAGCATTGAGCAAAGGAGAAACGCAGCCGCAATCTCCGCTCCCAAAGCAATGTGAAAGAAGATGTTGATCATCAAAATGTTGGCCATGATCGGCGCGAGAATGGCGGCTCCCAACAAGGTGCTTTTACGAAAGAGCAGCAGCACTCCGTCAAACAGTTGCGTCAATCCGAGAATCGTTCCGTATGCGTGCGAATAACCGTAGTAGAACCATGTCAGTTCAAATCCACTTACCGACCCGATGGGTTTGGAAGCAAGCGTTGATCCAAGAGCAAACTGTCCTCCACCGATCAACTTCCTTGTACCGTATGTTAAAACGAGATAGGCACTGATATATCTTAGCCACTCAACATAAGCTGGAGGTCTTTGGCTTGACAGTGGTAAGGTCAGATTACTCGTGTTCTCCGTCAGCACATAGCCTCATTAGTAAAGCAATGTGAGTGCTTCTTTCTACATATCTAACGTGGCGAAGATGTCGGCTAGGGAAAGCTCGATGGGAGTGCCTTCGGCGCGGAGAGTGCCGGTGGTTTGTTCGGTCATAGTTAGGGCGGTGACGGTGTGAGCGGTGCGGGTCTCTGGGTCGAGTATCCAGACGGTGGGGACGCCCATGTCGAGGAAGTCCTGGACGCGGGCGCGCATGGCTTTGAGGGTGTCGCGGGGGGAGAGGACTTCGACGCAGAGAAGGGGCGGCGTGCGGATAATGCGCACACGGGGAAGATGGGCTGAGGTGACGCAGACATCGGCAGGCGGAAGCGGGTGGGGGCAACCTGTACGCGGTTTTCTCCTACGACGCGGATGCCCCAATCTTGGCCGCGATTGCGAAGCAAGGTTGCGACGAAAAACTGTAGATCGGCATGGTCGAACTCCCCCAAGTTGCGCTCCTCGATGTTGCCGTCCACGTAGTCGACGTCGGGGCGGTAGGTGGTGTTCAGGTATTGCTCGACCGTGAGAGTGTGGGGCAAGTTTGCAGTCGCCATGGCGCACCTCGTTCCCCTATTATGCTACGTGTGATTGCGCGAGGGATGATGCGGCGTCGGGCGTTGGCAGTGGTGCTCGCGGCGGTATGTTGTGGAGGCCTTCGAGGCGCAGCGGAGATACGGCTGCCGAAGATGTTGAGCGACCATGCGGTGTTGCAACGGCGCGGACCGATCCGGGTGTGGGGATGGGCTACGCCCGGGGCGAAGCTGACGGTCAAACTGCATGGGCAGACTATCGCGGCGACGACGGATAGGATTGGAGAGTGGACGGCGTGGCT
>CAXTRY010000032.1:0-9750 GCA_964246805.1 uncultured Acidobacteriaceae bacterium | reverse complement strand
GCTTACGATAGCGGGAGACGGCGAGACGAAGACGCTGAGCGACCTGCTGATCGGCGATGTCTGGCTGGCTTCCGGACAATCGAATATGGAGATGCCGCTCAAGGGATTCTTGCCGGGCGCGCCGCTCAAAGACTCCGCAAAGGAGATCGCGGCTGCGGCTAACTCGCGGCTCCGGCTGCTGATGGTGCAGCATCGAACCAGCGATTATCCCCTTGACGACACGACGGACTTATGGACGGCTTGCACCCCGGAGACAGCGGCAAACTTTTCGGCGATTGCGTATTTCTTCGGGCGGGAGATTGCCGCCAAAGAGCAGGTGCCTATCGGTCTGATTGATGCAACCTGGGGTGGTACGCCGGCGGACTCCTGGGTGTCGATGGAGGCCTTCGGCGCGGATGCCAACCTGATTCCGGCGTTCGCCAGCCGCGCCCGGTTTGCAGCCAATATAGCTCACGCCGGCGCAATGCAGAAGACCGAGCAGCGCGAGGTCGACGCAGCCAAGGCAGCCGGGCAGCCGGCACCGTCTTTCATGTGGCACCCCGATCCCGGTTCCTGGCAGCCTTCTTCGCTCTACAATGGCATGATTGCGCCGTTGACGAAGTATTCGCTTAAAGGTTTTCTCTGGTATCAGGGCGAGACGAACAGCGCGCCTGATCGCGCACCGCACTACGCAACTCTATTCCGCGCGCTCATCGAAGACTGGCGCAGCCACTTCGCGCAGGGTGAGCTACCGTTTCTCTTTGCGCAAATCTCAAGCTTCGACTCCCCAGCCGAGCATTGGGGCATGCTGCGGGACGCCCAACGGAGGGCGCTGGCGCTGCGGGGCACGGCGATGGCGATGACCACCGACGTAGGCGATCCGAAGAACGTCCATCCTCCGGATAAGCAGACCGTCGCCGCAAGGATGGCGGCGGCCGCACGGGCGATGGTATATGGCGAGACTGTCGAGTATCAGCCGCCGCTTTTTCGCGAGGTGACGACGGAGCAGGGCGGAATGCGCGTCTGGTTCGACCATGCGCGCGGCTTACACTCAGCGGAAGCGACTCTCGAAGGCTTCGAAGTAGCGGGAGACGATCGCCAGTTTCGACCGACCGGCGCAATCATTGAAGGCGAGACCGTCCGTCTGCGGAGCATCATTGTTTCCCCAGTCTACGTGCGGTATGCCTGGAGCAACGTCACTTCTCCCGCGTTCTTCAACGCAGCTGGACTGCCCGCGTCCACGTTTTCATCGGAGCCGATTCCCACGTTCTAACTATTTAATGCGGCCAAAGCGATAAACCACGCCGACCTTAATGCCGAGATTATTCTGCACCGTACCGCCGAAGTCTGTGCCAAGATAGGTCGGGGTCACGCGGGCGGCAAGATTGGGGAACAGATTGTAGTCGAGGTTGACTCCAGCGGAGAAGGCCGCCCGGGCGTTCGACGAGGGCCACAGGCCAAGGTCCACATCGGGAATGCCCTTCGACCCACCGCCGAACTTGCCCAGTGCCACGCCGCCCGTCACGAAGACGCTGGCGGCGGCCTTCTGCTGGGCATAGACGCGATACTCCGGCCCCGCCATAAAGGTGTACTCGGAGATCTGCGGGTTCGGAATGTTATAGATGGTGTTGCCGATCTTCGCGTTCCCGTAGGCACCGTCGATACCGCCCGTGATGCCGAGCTTCGGGTTCAGGAAGTAGGTGGCGCTCGTCCAGAAAGTCACCTCATTGTTCTTCTGGAGGTACGGCCCGGAGCGCCAGCGCAGATAGCCGCCGCCGCCCGCGGCCTCCCAGCGATGGCTGTAGGTGTCCTGCACGATGTGCTCGATGCGGGCCTTGCGGTTGGCGCTGGATTCCCGGCGCGGACGGCGGGTCTGTGCCTGTGCGACTACCGTGAGAAGAAGTGTTGCGACTGCGATCCGCTTCAGGTGGGAGATGCCTCTCGCCGTCCGGCGCTTACATTGAAACATGAACGATTTATCCCCTGCACGGCCGTATAAACCCGTGTGCTCTTCAAGTCGACTACATCGGACGTCATCTTGGTGCCGCGAGAACGTCTTACATCCTTATTAGAACATCGCTATTCGCTTCGTGGCGGCTAAGCGGCATCAGACTATGCGGAGATAGTGGAAGATGGCGAGATCGAACCAGAGGGATGGAGGCGCCGGGAAGATGATCTTAGGTGCCGTGCTGACCATTGTTGCACTGGCTGCGGGCGGCTTGGTGTATTTGAGGTTTGGCCCCGTACCCGTCGCGACGGCCGATACGCCCTTTCCGATGGAGGAGAAAATAGTCCATATCGCCCTGAACGCCCGCGTCGACCGGGAGACAAAGAAGCCCCCTTTCGGCATCAGCGAGGATGGCTTCGAGGCTGGTGCACGCGCCTACAAGACTGAATGCGCCAACTGCCATGGCACGCCGGGTCACGATGTTGCCTACGCCAAATATATGTATCCTACCGCGCCGCAGCTTTGGAAGAGGCATGGCAAGAGTACGGTGGTCGGAGTGAGCGACGACCCTCCGGGCGACACCTACTGGAAGGTAGCCCATGGGATACGGCTCACCGGCATGCCGGCCTTCAATCACATCCTCTCCGATACCCAGATGTGGCAGGTAAGTTTGCTGATGGCCAATGCCGACAAGCCGATGCCGGATCCCGTCATGAAGATACTGACTTCTCCTTAGTTATAGAAAACGAGCGGGAAGCGTTCGGCGCGCCCTTTATTTCAAGATATAAATCTGTAACACTGTCGGCATGACTCTTACAGCGACCAAGGTCTTCGCGGACCGCATCGGACGGATTGAAGTCTCGGCCACCATGGCGATCACCGCCGCCGCGCTCAAACTCAAATCCGAAGGCGTTGATTTAGCGGATTTCGGCGCGGGCGAACCTCACTTCGCCACGCCTCGCCACATTAAAGACGCGGCCATTGAGGCGATCGAAAAGAACTTCACACGGTACACGAACGTCGCGGGCGTCCCGGAAGTTCGCCGCGCCGTGGTCGACCGCCATGCCTGCGACTTCGGCACCGACTATACGCCGGACGAGTGCGTCTTCACCACGGGCGGCAAGCTCGCCCTCTTCAACGCTCTCCAGGTGCTCGTCGACCACGGGGACGAAGTGATCCTCCCCGTTCCGTATTGGGTCTCCTTTAAGGACATCATCCGGTATGCGGGCGGTGTTCCGGTCTTTGTCGAAAGCCGCGAAGATGAGGACTTTCGCATTACCGCCCGAATGATCGAAGCCGCCATCACCCCGCGCACGAAGGCTATTATCCTCAACACGCCCTCGAACCCCTCCGGCGCGGTCGTCTCCCCCGAGGACCTGGAAGCCATCGTCCGTCTCGCGCACAGGCACGGCATCTACGTTATGCTCGACGAGTGCTATGTCTATCTCACCTTCACCGGCGAGATCGTCAGCGGCGGCTCGTTTACCGATTGCAAGGAGCACATCCTTATTCTCGGTTCACTCTCGAAGACCTATGCCATGACCGGTTGGCGCGCCGGGTTCGCCCTTGGGCCGAAGTCCATCATCGCCGCCATGAGTAAGTTGCAGTCGCAGAGCACCTCGAACGCCACCAGCATCGTCCAGCGGGCGTCGATCGCCGCGCTCACCGGTTCGCAGGAATGTGTCGGAGAAATGCGCGCCGACTATATCAAGCTGCGCGACCAGATACTGGCCGGCTTCGCCACCATCCCCGGCCTCACCTGTACCGTCCCGCAAGGGGCCTTCTACGTCTACCCGAATATCAGCTACTTTATCGGTCGCGGCGGCGTCAAGTCCGCCTCCGATCTCGCCGCGCGGCTCCTGAGTGAAGCTCACGTCGTCGTCGTCCCCGGCGAGGCCTTCGGCACCGCCGAACATATCCGTTTATCGTATGCCGTCTCGCACGGTGTGGTGGATGAGGGTGTGCAGCGGATGCGGCAGTTCTTTGCGGGCCTTTGAGGCATAAGGGCATAATTGCAGGAGTGACGCCATCGCGCCGATAGGTGGAGCAGGAATCCGAGGGACGAGATGCAGTTTGCTCCAGTAATCCTGGCCGGCGGCAGTGGAACGCGCTTCTGGCCGCGCAGCCGCAAGGCTCGCGCCAAGCAGGTGCTCGCCCTTGACGGCGACCGCACCATGATCCAGCAGACCCTTGATCGTCTGCTTCCCGTCGGGGCAGCCTCGGACGTCTGGGTCATCACCAATGGTCTGCTTAAGGAGACCATTGCCGACCAGTTGCCGGAAGTCACCCCCGGGCACATCCTCAGTGAACCCTCGGCCCGGAACACCGCCCCCGCCTGCGCTCTTGCCGCCTTTCTGCTTGAGAAGTCCGCGCCTCACACCGTTATCGGGATTTTTCCCTCCGACCACGTCGTCAAGAATGCCGTCCGATTCGCCGAGGTGGTCCGCGCCGGCGCGGAACTGGCCGCAAGCGGCGAACGCATTGTGGTTCTCGGCGTTCCGCCCAACCGCCCCGAGACTGGCTACGGCTACATCGAGCAGGGGGAGAGCGTCGACGCCGTCGGCACAATACCCGTTCGCCGCGTCAAGCGCTTTACAGAGAAACCTGATCTCGAAACCGCCATCGGGTTCCTCGCCGAGGGAAACTACGCCTGGAATGCCGGAATCTTTCTCTGGTCCGCCCGCACCCTTGCCGCCGCGATCCGTGAGCACTGCCCCGCCATGGCTCCGCTGCTTGAAGAGATCGCCGCCGCCTGGGGCACGCCGCGCTTCGATCGCGTCTTTTGCGAGGTTTACCCGCGCTGCGAGAGCATCTCCATCGACTATGCCGTGCTGGAACCGCGCTCCGCTAAAGGCGAGCTCGCCTCCGAGATCTATTGCCTGCCTGCGGACTTCGAGTGGACCGATATCGGCTCATGGGCCGCCCTCCACGAGCATCAGGTGGAACTGCCCGAGCTCACCGGCTGCGGCGGCGCCAATGTCGTCGACGCGGGACGGAGCCTGGCCATGGAGTCGCACCGCAACTATGTCTTCGCCCCCGGCAAGGCTGTCGTCCTGCTCGGCGTCAGCGACCTTGTCGTGGTCGAGACGGAAGATTCGCTCCTCATCACCACCCGCGACCGCTCGCAGGATGTCGGCAAAGTAGTGAAGGTGCTGGCGGCGGCGGGCCGGGACGAGCTGCTTTAGCAACCGAGAACGCTTAGACTGGATACGATAGGCACCCATGAACACGACGGCGGTGAAGTTCGGCACGGACGGCTGGCGCGGCATCATCGCGGACGACTTCACCTTTGCCAGTGTGCGCGTGGCGGCGGCGGCGATCGCCCACTATGTCCTGGAAAATGAAGCAGCGGAGCAGGGCGTCTGTGTAGGTTATGACACGCGCTTCGGCTCGAAGAGCTTTGCCCGCGTCGTAGCGGAGGTGCTGGCCAAGGCGGGAATCCCGGTCATGCTGGCTTCGAAGATTACCCCCACTCCGGCGCTCTCCTTTGCCGTGCGCGAGCGCAAGGCCGCCGGGGGCGTCATGATTACCTCCAGCCACAATCCGTCCGAGTGGAACGGCGTCAAATACAAGGCCAGCTATGGCGGCTCCGGCAAACCTTCCATCATCGCCGCCATCGAGACGTACCTCGGCCGCGAACTTCTCGCCGCTATCGAGCCCGCACTTATTGTCGAAGTCGACTTCAACCCCAGCTACATTGCCGCCATCACCCGCTTCGTCGATCTGCCGGCGATTAAAGCGTCGGGTTATAAGTTCCTCATCGACTGCATGTATGGCGCGGGGAGCGGCGTCGTATCGGGCATCTTCGCGCATGCGGGTATTCCGTTCGTCGAGATGCGCAGCGAGATCAATCCGGCTTTCCCGGGTATCAACCCGGAGCCGATCTTGCCGCACATCGCCGACACGCAGCTTGTCGTGGTGGAAGAGGGCTGCGACGCTGGCTTTATTACCGATGGCGACGCCGACCGCATCGGGGCCGTGGATGAGCATGGCAATGTTGTCGACGCACACAAAATTTTCGCCATCCTGCTGAAGTGGCTGCTCGAGCGGAGGGGCTGGCCGGGCGATGTAACCCGCGCCTTCAACACCACCAAGATGCTCGATCGCATCGCCGCCAAGTATGGCCGGACGCTCCACGAGCATGGGATCGGCTTTAAATATGTCTGCGACCTGATGCTTGAAAAAGACATCCTCATCGGCGGGGAGGAATCGGGTGGCGTCGGGATCAGCCGCCATCTTCCCGAACGCGACGGCATGCTCAACTCGCTGCTGCTCGCGAACGTCATGGCCGACGAGGGAAAGACCCTTGGCGAGCTCGTGGCCGCTCTGCAAGCCGAGTTCGGCGAGCACCAGTATGGCCGCGTCGACATGCACATCGATGAGGGGCTTAAGCAATCAGCCATCGGTCGCGCCCGTGCCGGACTCCATGAGATCGCCGGGATGAAGGTCCTTCGCACCGAGACCCTGGACGGCATCAAGTTTTTCCTCGACAATCCTGCCTGCGCGGGCAAGCCCAACGCCGCCGAGACCTGGCTGCTCTTCCGCGCCTCGGGTACGGAGCCGCTGCTGCGCGTCTATTGCGAGAGCTGCTCGACAGCCTCGGTCGAGCGGGTCCTTGCCGCCGCCAAGGCCTTCGTCCTTCACGGAGGGGCAGCCTGATGCAGATTGAAACGAAGGGCATCCTGTTCGACATGGACGGCGTCCTCATCAGCTCGATCGGCTCGGTCGTCCGCTGCTGGCGGCACTGGTGCGCGCTTTATGGCGTGCCCAACCCCGATACTTTCAACGTCCCCCACGGCAAGCGCGCCATCGACATTATCCGGGAGCTTCGTCCCGATATCGACCCTTTCGAGGGCCTGCGCGTCATTGAAGACCTCGAAATCGCCGATACCGCCGACCTCCAGGTGCTGCCCGGCGTTCGCGCGCTGCTTACCTCGTTGCCGCCCGAGCGATGGGCCATCGTCACCTCCGCGACCGGCCGCCTGTTGCAGGGCCGTCTCGCCGTCGCCGGGCTCCCGGTGCCGGAGCGGCTGATCTCGGCCGAGATGGTCGAACACGGCAAGCCGCACCCGGAGCCGTACAGGCGGGGAGCGGCGCTGCTTGGCCTGGAACCCGGAGACTGCATCGTCGTGGAAGATGCTCCCAGCGGCATCGGCGCGGGCAAAGCCGCCGGGTGCCGCGTTCTCGGCGTCCTCGGCACCCACCCGATCGCGGAACTCCACCAAGCCGATTGGGTCACCCCCTCGCTCCTCGGCATGACGGTTCAGGCCGGCGAAACGTCTCTGAAAATCCTATTTGAAACGGTTTAGAGAGTTTGTCGCTCATCAAAAAAGCCGCTCAACGCGACATTACTTTATAAACCTCGTCCAATACGATGACACGCGGCTTGCCGTTAGACCGTTTTCGCGGAACAATCAACAAAGCCGCGCCTGTGTTTACCCCCAGGTCGACAGCCCTCTTGGAGAACTCTCTTGCACATCTCGTTTCGGTCCGCCTTCATCTTCGCCGCTTCCGTTTTCTCGCCCTTGCTCCTCTCCGCCGCGCAACTCAGCAGCGATGGCAAGACCGCCATTCCGAAGGAAGTCCAGCAGCTGATCGTTGTCGATTACCGGGCAATGCAGAACTCCCCAGCGGCCATGAGCCTGAAAGACCGCGTGCTGCCACCGGAGCTGAAGCGGCTGGAAACGGCGCTTAAAAGCTCCGGCTTGAAGGTCGACCAGGACGCCGATGTGCTGGCCTTTGCCTCGTTCCGCTCGGGGGACGGCACGCGGACGGTCGGCATTGCACAAGGCCAGTTCCAAACCCGCGCCATCGTCGCCAATTTTGCCAAGACTAAGGTCAAGCCGGCCATGGTCCGCAACAACAGCGTCTACCCGATGAGCAGCGGCAACGTGGTGGCGTTTCTCAATCAGACGACCATGGTCTTCGGCGATCGTGACGCTGTCCGGGCGGCTTTGGACGCGCGCGACGGCATGACGCAGAACTTTCTCTCCGATAGTGATCTGACCAACGAGATGGCCGCCGTCGATAGCCGTGCCGTCTGGAGCCTGCTCGACCAGAAAGGTACGCAGACCATGATGCGCAGCGTACTCGGCGACGCCGCACAGCTGGCCGACTACGAGACAGTAAAGAATCGCTTCAAGAGCTCGCGCTATACGATGGATTTTCAGAATGGCGTCAAGTTCGAGATGGCCGTCGTCATGTCCGACACGGTCACCGCCGCGACGGTAGCCACGTTGATGAAGGGGGCGGCGCTGCTTAAGAAGAGTACCGGATCGCCGATGGAAAAATCAGCGCTTGACCAGACCACGATCGATTCCAACTCCGGCGTTTTATCGGTAAACTATAGCTCTTCCGATAGCCAGTTCGCCAGTTTATTGGGGTCGCCGCTCTTTCAACAGGTCGTTCGGTAGACTGCTCACGCAAGACAACACGCAGGTCTCGAGTTTCAGGAGAACAGCCCTACCGAAAAGCAATGATTGGGTGCAGGCGCTGTTTACCGAGCGGATAGGTGTCGGCAGAGGGCGAAGAATCGTTGGGCATGAGCTACGTCGAGCCCGATCTGGGCGCGAAGCGCTTCCGGGCTGGGGAAGCGCTGTTCGGCGCGAAGGCGTTTCAGGAAGGTGAGACGAAGCGGAGTGCTGTCGTCGAGCGAAAGGGGGTGGAAGTTGAGAAGGTGGGACTCTACGGTGAATGAGTCGGCCCCGAAGGTGGGGCGGTTGCCGATGTTGGTGACGGCTTCGAAGGTTTCCGCCATGTCGCCGGAGCCTACTCTAAGCGTCGTGAGATAAACGCCGTGGGCGGGTAGTAGCTCGGAGTAGGGGGCGAGATTAATGGTGGGCACGGTAAAGCGGGTGCCGTAGCCCCGGCCTGACGCGGGGGTGCCATCGATGCTAAACGGACGGCCGAGGAGGGCGCGGGCGTGGCTGACGTCTCCGGCGGCAAGGAGGGCGCGGATGCGGGAGGAGGAGACGACCGAGCCGCGCAGGAGGTGCGGGGTGAAGATGCTGACAGTGAAGCCAAGCTCGGTTCCGAGCTGCTGGAGGGTTGCGATGGTGCCTTCGGCTTGGTGTCCGAAGCGAAAGTCTTTGCCTTCGTGGACCTCGGTGGCCTGGGCGGCTTCGGCGAGGATTGTTGCAGCGAAAGCGCGGGCGGAGAGTTGGGCGAGTGCGGGGTTGAAGGGAAGAATGAGGGTGGCGTCGATGCCGGTCTGGGCCAGAAGCTCAAGTTTGCGGGAAAGCGGCGTGATGAGTGTGTGGGGGGCCTCGGGGCGAAGATGGCGAACAGGGTGAGGATTGAAGGTAATGGCTAAAGATCTTTGATTTGACGCGCGGGACCGGGTAATGAGTTCGGCGAGGATTTGTTGATGGCCGCGGTGCACGCCGTCGAAGTTGCCGATGGTGGCGACCGTAGGACCGATCTTGGCGGCGGCGAGCTCGGGGAGGGAGTAAAGGGTCAGCATCAGGCGATCTCGAAGTCTAATCTCAGGCCGTCGTAGGCTAGGCGGATGTGCGGCGGGAGGGCGGCGTTGGTGGTGTCGTGGTCCAGATCGTGACCCATGTGAGTAAAGAGGGCGCGTTTAGGCTTTAGAAGATCGACAAAGGCTATCGATTTGGAGAGGTGGGAGTGTGAGAAGTGGGGTGTGAGGCGGAGGGCGTCGAGAATGAGAACGTCCAGACCCTGGAGGAGGGAAAGGCTTTCGGGAGGTATGTCGGACATGTCGGTGAGGTAAGCGGCGGCCCCGAACCGGTAGCCGGTGGTGCGGAGGCGGCCGTGGATGAGGGGGATGGCCTGAAAGGTAGCTCCGAAGAGGGGGATGGTGG
>CAXTRY010000031.1:0-28055 GCA_964246805.1 uncultured Acidobacteriaceae bacterium | reverse complement strand
GGCCAATGCCGCCGGATCCGGCGCACCAAGCGGCGCAGATGCGCCCGCACCTCCCGCACCCCCGGCAGCACGTCCACGCACAAATCCCCCTGCCGGGCCTCCACAAACGCGCACATACCTCGTCCCGCCTCAGCCAGGCGTGGCCGCCACTCCGCCTCGGGCACACCCGCCAACGTCAGTGCGTCACGCAAAATCCCCTCATCCACATTCCCGTGCGCCACGACTCCATCAAGGTTCAACTCCCGCCCCGAGAGCCTCTTCAGCGCCTCGCAAAACGCAAAATAATGCACCGCGTCCGTACAGTGCAGCAGCGTTCCGTCGATATCGAAAAGATACGCGTCGTAGCCATCCCAAGCCTTATCCATGCCCTCAGCCTAGCAGCTCGATAGCTCCCGCAATGCTGCCGCTACCCTCTCGACCAGCTCCACCCAACCACCCTGCGGACGCTGCCGGAACAGCCGCATCGACGGATACCACGGGCTATCCTCCCGCTCTACCATCCATCGCCAATCCGCCGCGAACTGCAGCATGACCCATACCGGTTTGCCCATCGCGCCCGCCATGTGCGCCGCCAACGTGTCCACTGTAATCACCAGATCCAGATTGGCGATCGTAGCCGCCAAGGGGAGCTGCCCATCGCCGCAGATCGCCGCCGCGTCGTGCATCACCCCTCCTCGCCCTGCAAGAGCCGCCACCCCCCCCTGCAAACTCCAGAACTCTATTCCTCTCAACGTCAGCAAGCGGGCTATCAGCTCAAACGGCACCGATCGGGACATATTCCAATCTCCGGCCGCCCACACCAGACCAACGCGAAATCGCCGTTTCGCCCCCATGGCTCGTCCGGCTTCCGTGACCCGCTCGTCCGGCAGTCGAAGATACTCCTCGGTGATCGGCAGTTCATCCATGCCTGTCCGCGTTAGATAAGGCAGTTCCATCACCTCCACCTGCACCTCCCAGGCCTGAGCCTCCTCACCCCACGTCGTCATGTGCTCCATGCCGTAAAAGTAAGGAGCAAGTTCTACCATCCGCGGCGGCACCTCCCACACTACGTTCGCCGCCATCCTTCCAAGTCCGGGAGCATACCGCAGCATCTGCACCGTGTCCCCAAACCCATGCAGGCACCGCACAATCACCCGCTTGCCGCGTAACTCCTCGCCCTGCCAGAACCGGTGCGGATCGACTCCTTGTCGAAACCGCGTTGCATCGCTCTCCCGCCATGCCGCCTCAAAATCGCCGGTGAGCATCGCGATCATCCATCGGACGCCACTGCACCGGTCTATGGCCGCTCCCGACTCTTCAGCGCGTGCAAACATCTCCAAAGCCGCCGCAAGCTCTCGACGCTCCAGCAGTTCCTCCGCCCGCGTCAGCCACGCCTCGCCGTCTGTCTCGCCCCTCATTAAATACCCGGATGCGGATAGACGCATCGCGGCCCATCCACCAGCTCCTCCAGCGTCGCCCGCCAGCACAGATACGTCTCATCCTCCGGTTGGGCTTCGATCCGGAAACCCGCGGACCGCAACATCGCCTCCATTCCGGCACGGTTCGGAATCCACCAGTTCGTCGGGTCGTTCGCGTACCGGCGCTCGATAAAGTGCATCTTCGGAAACTCCGCCGCCTCAAAGTCCACCGGAGCGGTGATCGCGTAGTCCTCTGCAACCGTCCCAACCTGCATGCCCCCGCGCAACATACTTTGGAAGAGCAGCCGGTCCTTCGCCACATGCTCGCGGATCAGGTCTAGCGCCAGCAGCGGATGCCGCAGGTGATAGAGCACCCCCATAAAAATCACCAGATCGAACTTCTCCCGGAGCGCGCCGATCTCCCATACCGTCATCCGCTCATAGTCGATCGCCAGTCCCTCAATCTCCGCCGCAAATCGCGCCTGCCGCAGATAATGTTCATCCGTATCGATGCCGAGGACCCGCGCCGCACCTCGCCGCTTCATCTCCATGGAATAAAAGCCGGCGTTGCAACCGATATCGAGCACGCTCATGCCCGACATATTCGCCGGCAGCAGGTCGCGATAGTGGCGATACTTGACCTCGGGATAATCACCCAGAAAATGGTTCGGCGCGGTCCGCACCCCGCCCACCATCATGTTGTGGAACCAAGGCCCCAGCGCTTCGATCCGCTCCTGCATGGAAGGGACTGTGATTGAGGAACTCTGCAGCATCTTCCTACTGTAGCCGAACCCTGGACAACCCTGTTGCTAAGAAACTCGTCTATCTTAGCGAATAGAAAGCGAAGCATCCCCGGAGACACCATGGCCGCTGCGAAACAGGTAAAGCAATCTGAATTGGATGAAGCGCTCGCCCGCGCCGAGAAAGCCGAAACCCAGCTCGCCGCCCTCGAAAGTAAAGCAGCGCCCAAGGACGGTTCCCCCGAGCAGCCCGGTGGGACCGAAGACCTCCGGCAGGACTCCATGATGGCTCATCTTCTCGATTCCCTCGATGAGGGCAAGAACATCGGCCATTATGGACGGCTCGTCTTCGCCATGGTCGCCCATCACTTCCTCTCGGATGCCGAAGTGCTTGCTTACCTTACGAAAGACTCCGACTTCTCCGAAGAGCAGGCCACCCTCATGCTCCGCCAGGTGGAAGGCCGCGACTACAACCCGCCCAAGCGCGACCGCATTCTCGCCTGGCAAAAGGAACAGGAGTTCCCCATCCTACCTAACCCCGAAGACCCGGACTGCGGCAATCTTTACCGTACCCTCAAATTTCCCGACAGCGTCTATAACAACATCGGCCACTATCAGGAGCGGAAGGCTGAATCCTAGCCGTAACCATACCGCCGCTTTGCTTCCCTCGGCATCAGAATCCGGCTGAGGACAGTGCTTTACGATGACCGCTACACCCGATCCCACCCCGTGGAAGAGTATTGTCAAAGAAGCACGGACCCGCTTCGGCATCAAAAGCTTTCGGCCCGGCCAGCGCGAGGTTCTCGAAGGCATCCTTGCCGGGCAAAGCGTCCTCGCGATCATGCCCACGGGCGCGGGCAAATCCCTCACCTACCAGCTTCCCGCCCTCTTCTTGCCGCAACCCGTCATTGTCGTCAGTCCGCTGATCGCTCTCATGCAGGATCAGCAGGAGAAGGCCGAGAAGGCCGACATCGCCGTCGACAAGATCGATTCCACCCTCACCACGGTTGAAGCGTCCGACGCCGCCCATCATATCGAGCAGAGCAGCTCGCAGCTCATCTACGTCACGCCTGAACGTCTGGAGGACGAAAAGTTTCTCGCCTCCCTGAACGAAGCGGGCGGTATAAGCCTCTTCGTCGTCGACGAGGCTCACTGCATCTCGCAGTGGGGCCACGATTTCCGTCCCGCTTACCTCAATCTCGGCTTCGCCCGGAAAGCTCTCGGCAACCCACCTGTCCTCGCCCTCACTGCAACGGCCACGCCTGAAGCCGTCGAAGAAATCCTCAAAATCCTCAACGCGCCCGACGCCATTCGCATCAACACCGGGATTGAGCGCGAGAACCTTTCGTTCGCCGTCCACCCCACAGTCAATCTGCAATCCAAACTTAACCGCATTCTCGCCATGGTTGAAGAGGAGCGCGGCACCGGCATCATCTACACCGCCAGCACCCGCAGCGCCGACGAGCTTTACGAATGGCTACAGCAACACAGCATTTCGACGGGTCATTATCACGGCAAAATGGGTACGCGCGAACGCGAAGCCGTCCAGCAAGCCTTCATGGCGGGCGAGCATAAGGTCATGATCGCCACGAAGGCATTCGGTCTCGGCATCGACAAGCCCGACATCCGCTTCGTCTATCACTTTGAGTTTCCCGACTCGATTGAAACCTATTACCAGGAGGCGGGTCGCGGCGGACGCGATGGTCAGCCAGCCCGCGCGGTCCTCCTCTACAAGCTCGAAGATAAACGCATCCAAACCTATTTCCTCGCCGGCCGTTATCCTAAACTCGAAGAAGTCTCGGCGATCCTCCACGCCCTCGATGGCTCGCCACTCGCCACCGCCGAGCCCGATGCCCCAAAGACACCACGGCCCACCACGGTCAAGCAGATCGCCGAACACGCCGGTGTAGGTTTCCGGCGCACTCAGGTCGTCCTGCACCTGTTCATCACCGAAGGCGTCGTCAAACGTAGCCGTAAAGGCTTCTCCCTATCGAACGGCATTCCAGACAACGAGGCACTTACGCAGCTTCTTAGCTCCTATACCGAACGGGCCCAGCACGATCATGACCGCCTTGCCGAGATGATGCACTACGCCGAAAGTCCACAATGCCGCACCCAGCTCATCCGCAAGTATTTCGCGGACCCCGAGGGCGATTCCTGCAATCGATGCGATAACTGCGCCGCCCGGCAAGCTAAGGCAGTTGCCGAGAAAGTAGAAGCCGAGCGGCCCGCCCTCCGTGTGCACGAACCGACACCTGAAGCGCCTCCATTACCCGCTTTTCGCCCCGGTGACCGCGTCGAGCACAAGCGGTTCGGCATGGGCAAAATCCTGGACGCCGAAGACAACACTTTCCTTGTTGCCTTCGCCAAAGGAGGCCGTAAACGTATCCGCGAAGACTTCCTGACGTTCCACCCCTCCGAACCTCTCACAGCCGTGGCATAGACTGCAATGCATCCGCTAAATATTACAAGTCGCATCCAGGTCGGAGCATTCAGCCCCGCACATTCCACTAAGATTCATAGCGGCTAAATACCCGCTTCTTTGCTCCATCGATCGTATGCGACCTGCATCCAACAAGCTGTTTATATTGTCTCTTTCCTTGGATAGCGCTGCATGTGGATAGTCCGGCTTGCTCTTCGCCGCCCTTATACCTTTGTTGTCTTTTCGATGCTGATGCTGCTGCTCGGCATCGGCACGGCCATTGAAGCGCCCAAGGACATCTACCCCTACATCAATATTCCTGTCGTCACCATCGTGTGGAGTTACGGCGGTCTGCCCCCGCAGGAGATGGAAGGCCGCATTGTCACTGTTTGCGAGCGCGCCCTCTCCACCACCGTCAACGACATCGAGCACACCTCATCGGAAAGCTATCAAGGCGTAGCCGTTATCCGCGTCTACTTTCAGCCCACTGTAAAGGTGGAGCTCGCCCTCTCTCAGATCACCGCCGTTGTCCAGACCATCCTTCGCATTCTGCCACCCGGCACCTACCCGCCGAACATCGTTAAATATGACGCATCCAGCGTTCCGATCGTTCAGCTGGGCCTCTCCGGCCAGGGACTTACCGAAGAAGACCTCTACGATCTCGGCACCTCCTTCGTCCGCCCCCGCCTGGCCAACGTCGAGGGTGCGTCCATCCCGCTTCCCTACGGCGGCAAAGTTCGCCAAGTCCAGGTCGATGTTGATCCCAATCTTCTTTACGCAAAACACCTCTCCGCCACTGACATCTCCACCGCCTTCAATCAGCAGAACCTGATCCTTCCCGCCGGCACGGCACGTATCGGCGACCGTGAATACATCGTCCAGCTCAACTCTTCGCCGCCTGTCGTCTCCGCCCTCAACGACCTTCCCATCCGTGCTTCCAATGGTGCCGTCGTCATGGTCAAGGATGTCGCTCAGGTCCGGCTCGGCTATGCTCCCCAGGTCAACATCGTCCGCGAGGATGGCAAACGCTCCGCCCTGCTGACCGTCTTGAAAAACGGCAACACTTCAACGCTCGACATCGTCAAGCACGTCAAGCAGATGCTGCCGCGCGTCAAGGCCGGATTACCGCCCAATCTCGTCATTACCCCGCTCTTCGACCAGTCCATCTTCGTCTCGCAGTCCATCTCCGAAGTTGTCCGCGAAGCCATTATCGCCGCCGCTCTGACGGCGTTGATGATCCTGCTTTTTCTCGGCTCCTGGCGTTCCACTCTTATAGTCTGCACCTCGATTCCGCTCTCCATTGCCACTTCGCTTGTCATCCTTTACGCCCTTCAGCAGACGATCAACGTCATGACTCTTGGCGGCCTTGCCTTGGCCGTCGGCATCCTCGTTGACGACGCCACGGTCGAGATTGAAAATACCCATCGCAATATGAGCGAAGGCAAACCGATCGTTCGCGCCATCCTCGATAGCGCGCAGCAAGTCGCCGCACCCGCCTTTGTCTCGACTTTATCCATCTGCCTTGTCTTTACCCCGGTCGTGCTGCTTAGCGGCCCGGCCCGCTACCTCTTCACGCCGCTTGCCATGGCCGTCGTCTTCGCCATGCTGGCGTCCTACTTTCTCTCCCGCACCCTCGTCCCCACCATGATGCACTTCCTTTTACCAGCCGAGATCAGGCTCTACCAGGACGAAGGGGCTGCCGAGCAAGAGGAGGAAGACAACTGGGTCTGGCGTATTCATGCCGGCTTTGACCGCTGGTTCGAGCGCCGCCGCGAAGGCTATAAGGAAGTTCTCGCCTGGACCCTCGACAACCGGGCACTCACCCTCGGCATCTTCGGCCTCTTCATCCTACTTTCGCTGCCGCTCATCGCCTTTATCGGCAACGACTTCTTTCCCTATGTCGACTCCGGTCAGATGCGCCTCCACGTCTATCCGCCCGAAGGGATGCGCCCCGAAGATGCCGAACAATACTTCGCCGCGATCGAGAAGGAGATTCGCCGCGTCATTCCCGCCGAAGAGGTCAAACTGATCCTCGACAACATCGGTCTCCCCAACAGCGGCATCAATCTCGCTTTCTCCGACTCTTCCGTCACATCCGACTCCGACGGCGACATCCTGATCTCGCTCAAGCCCGGCCCCCGCAACACGCAACTCTATATGCGCCAGCTTCGAACCGACCTGCACCGGAAGTTCCCCGACGGCACCTTCTTCTTCACTCCGGCCAACATCACTAACCAAATCCTCGACTTCGGCCTGCCTGCTCCCATCGATCTCCAGGTCAGCGGCCGTGCCAAGACCAACTACCAACTCGCCCAGCAGCTACTCAAGCAGGTTCAGGCCATTCCCGGTATCGCCGATGCGCACATTCACCAGGAGATCGCCAACCCCACGTTAGCCGTCAACGTCGATCGCCTGAAAGCCCGCCAGATCGGTCTTACGCAGCAAGATGTCGCGCAAAGCATGTTGATCTCGTTGACCGGTACCGGCCAGACCGCGCCGAATGAATGGCTCAATCCGCAGAACGGCGTCAACTACCAGGTCGTCGTTCAAACCCCGCAATATCGCATCGACTCCCTCCAGTCCCTCGCCCGCACCCCTATCACCTCGCCCGCCGGCAATACCAGCCAGCTCCTCGGCAATGTCGCCAACTTCGAGCGTAGTGTCACCCCTGTCGTGATCGACCACTACGATATTCAGCCCGTCTACGACATCTACGCTTCCACCGACCAGCGCGATCTCGGCGGCATCGCCACCGATATTCGCAAGATCATGGACCAGACCGAGAAGACGCTGCCCGTCGGTACCACGCTTGCCCTTCGCGGCGAAGTCCAAACCATGACCGACTCCTTTACCCGGCTAGGCATCGGCATCATCTTCGCCATCCTGCTCGTCTATCTGCTAATGGCCGTCAATTTCCAAAGCTGGCTCGACCCGCTTCTCATCCTGATGGCCCTGCCCGTGGCCTTCGCGGGCGTCCTCTGGGTACTTTTTCTTACAGGCACGACCTTTAACGTGCCTTCGCTCATGGGTGCGATTATGACCATCGGCGTGGCCACGGCCAACTCCATCCTGATGGTCGTCTTCGCCAACGATGAGCGCGCCACCGGCAAGTCCAGCCTGGAAGCCGCCGTCAACGCCGGCTACACCCGCCTTCGCCCCGTCTGCATGACCGCTCTCGCCATGATCATCGGCATGTTGCCCATGGCGCTTGCCTTGGGCGAAGGCGGCGAGCAGAACGCTCCTCTCGGCCGCGCCGTCATCGGCGGTCTGCTGCTTGCCACCCTCGGCACCCTCTTCGTCGTTCCGATTATGTACTCCTGGCTCCGCACCGATCCGCCGAAGGATTACGACAAGGAGATCGACGAGGCCTACAACGAAGCCGAACAGCCGGCCTGAGCAAGACACCTATAAGTGACGAATATGAGCGACGAAAAGCAAGACGAACATCGGCGGCAATACGATAAGCCTGAAAAGGTTTATCGCGAAGACGAGCGCCTGCAAGCGATTCAAGACCACCCCGACCGCCGTATGACGCGCGATGAATGGGAGAGTGAAGAGTCCGCCGCCCGCCAGGCCGCCCATAAACGCCATCAGCAGACCGCCCACGACCGTGAAGTCCAGCAGGCCTTCGACAAGGAAAAGGAGAAAAAACGAAAAAAAGATCACCGCAACTGGGGCAAGATCGCGCTTTGGGTCGGCCTTGGCGTCGCCGCCATGCTGCTCCTGTTCGTCGTTGGCTACCTCCCGCACCGCGCTGAAAAGCGCAAAGCCGACGTGGCCGCGAAACAGCGCGAGCAGGAAAACCCGGAAGTGGAGGTCCTCCAACTCAAGCGCGGCCACGCCCCCGGCGAGCTTACCGTTCCCGGCACCACCTCCGCCCTTACCGAAGCGTATTTATACGCACGCGCCAACGGCTACCTCAAGCGTCGCTACGTCGATATCGGCGACCGCGTCCGCAAGGGCCAGATCTTAGCCCTGATCGACGCGCCAGAACTCGATCAGCAGGTCGCTCAAGCTCGCGATCAGCTTCGCCAGTCCGAGGCCCAGCTTACGCAGCAGCAGGCTCAGCTTGAACTCAACCGCGTCACCTGGGAACGCTGGCGCACCCTCGTTGCCAAGGGCGTCTTCTCCCGGCAGGACGGCGATCAGCGTCAATCCGACTTCCTGGCTCAGCAGGCGGTCGTCGGCTCGGCCGAGCGCAACGTCGAGAGCTACCGCGCCAATCTGAACCGGGCCATTGACCTCCAAGGCTACGAACGCCTGACCGCGCCCTTTGACGGTGTCGTCACCCAACGCAATGCCGATATCGGCGCGCTGATCGGCGCAAGTGGAGCAGCCTCCGCCGCTCCGCTGTCCAGTTCGCCCACCTCGCAGACGCCCACCGGCGGCTCCGCCAATGTCGGCAGCATCAATACCGGCGGCAGCTCCGGCATGGGCGTCGACACCGCGACCCCCACGGGCGGCGGCGCGGCCGGGGGAGCTATCTTTGCCGTCGCCCAGGACAACGTCCTCCGCATCCTCGTCTCCGTTCCCGAGGGCTACGCCACCTCCATTCACCGCGGCATGCCCGCCAGGGTCTTCGTTCAGGAGCGCCCCAACAAGCCCATCGACGGTACCGTCACCCGCACCGCCGCTTCTATCGACCAGAACTCCCGCACCATGCTCACCGAAGTCGATGTTGCCAACAAAGACCACACACTCTACCCCGGCATGTATGCCGTCGTCTCTTTCGTCCAAACCCGCGGCGAGTCCCCCCTCACCATTCCCGGCGACGCCGTCGTGATTCGCCAGGACAAGACCAGCGTCGCCATCGTGCGCGATGGCAAAGTTCAGATGGTTCCCGTAGAGATCGGCCGCGACTATGGCCCCTCCGTCGAAATCCTCAACGGCCTCCACGAAGGCGACATGATCGTCACCACCGTGACCGATTCAGTCCAGCCCGGGGTAAAAGTCCGAACCACTCAGGCCCAGGAACCCGGTGAAAGCAACGGACAAGGCGGAGCCCAAACCAGTCAAAGCCCCGACTCCGGTCCAAACCAGTACGGCGACCAATCCATCGTCAACTCCAAATCCGAGAGCACCAACGCCAAAGGAAAACCCGGCCAGCAGGGAGGTCAGCAGGGCGGCAAACAGGGTGGCCAGCAGCAGAACGGCAAGCAGGCCAAGCAGCCCAAAGAGGGTAGCAAATGAAGCCGCGCCGTGCTCTCGCCCTCTTCGCCGCGCTGCTTGGTGCGTCCGCGTTCACGTTCGCTCAGCAAAGCGTACAGCCGCCACCTTTTACCGCGCCGAACCCGCCGCTGCCCGCCGCTCCCCAGGCCCCGAACCAGCAGCCGGTTCCTCAGCAACAACAACAGAATGCTCCCCTACCGCAGACCCAGCCCGGCCCCCGCACGAGCGATCTCAACGATATACCGCCGTTAGCTCCACAGCCCGCCAGCTCTCCTGCCATGTCGTTCAACCTCCAGCATGATGCCGGCATCGGCACTGTCCCGATCGCCGAAGCGCCCATCCCCCGCGGCTCCCGCTACATGGATCCCTATCGCACTCCGCGCCTGCCCGAGCTGCCCGCCGCCCCGGTAACCCGTCTCACCAGCCTGATTCATGATGGCAAGCTCTTCCTCTCTCTGCACGACGCTCTCGCCCTCGCGATAGAGAACAACCTCGACGTGGAGGTAGGCCGCTATAACCTGCTCCTCGCCGATACCGACGTCACCCGCGCTCAGGGCGGCGGTACCCTTCGCGGTCTCGACTTTACCATCCAGCAGACTGCCCCCGGCGTCGGTGCCGCTACCACGCCGCTGCTCATCACCGCTACCACCGGCCTCGCCTCGCCTACCAACACAAATGTTATCGACCTCTCGCAGGTCACGCAGACCGCTCTCGGCACCCAGCAGAACCTCTCCGAAAACAGCACGAATGCCTTCTCCACAGGCCCGGCGCTTCCTCTCTTCGATCCCAACCTCTTTGCCGAAGCAGGCTATTACCGCCGCTCCAATCAAACTTCCCTCATCGCCACCACCGGCTCCACGCCTTCCCAGACGCTCGACTACGTCAACACCGGAATCGACTATCAGCAGGGTTTCTCGCCCGGCACCCAAATTGACGCCTACGTCGATAACGCCGCGCAGGTTCTTTACGCCTCAAACACTCAACTAAACCCCTTCCACGCCCCCAGCACTTCCTTCACGCTTACCCAGCCGCTCCTCCGCAGCCGTGGCCGCGCCGTCAACCTCCGCTTTCTTCGTATCGCCCAAACCGACCGCAAAGTTTCGCGTCTGCTCTTTACCCAGCAGCTGCTCGAAACCGTCTATGGTGTCTCACGCCTCTATTTCGATCTTGTGTCCCTGGGCGAAAACATTGCCGTCAAGCAGGCCGCTCTCGCCGCCTCGCAGAAGCTCTACGACGATGACCGCGATCAGGTCGAACAAGGCACCCTCGCTACCATCGAGCTTACCCGCGCCCAGGCCTTGCTCTCCTCCTCTCGCCTCGATCTTATTCAGGCTCAGGGTGAATATCGCCAGCAAGAGGTGATCCTTAAAGAGCAGCTCCTCCGCCGCCTTACCGATGCCCCGCCTTTCGCCTCCATCATCCCCACGGATCCCATCCTCGTACCCGACGCCATTCCCACCCTGGACGTACCCGCGCTCACCGCCGATGCTCTCGCCAACCGCCCCGACCTCGCTCAGGCAGCCCTCCAACTCCGCGCCGATGAGCTCTCCGCCAAGGCCGCCGGCAACAATGCCAAGCCGCTCCTCAACCTCTATGCCAACGTCCAGACTCGTGGCTCCTCGCTCGTCCCCTATCAGACTGTCGGCTCGCTCGGCACCGGCATCGGCACCGTTCCCAGCGAGCTCACTCAAGGTGGAATTCGCCTCTCCACCGTCTATCAGGCCGGGCTTCAACTCAACCTTCCTCTGCGCAACCGCATCGCCGAGGCCGACGCCGCGCGCGACGCCATTCAGCTTCGCCAGGCACAGGGCCGCACCGTCAAACTCGAAAACGACATTCGCGTCGCGATTGAAGCGTCCGCGATCGCCCTTGAAACCGCCCATCAAGCCTATGCCGCCGCCGTCGAAAGCCGCAACTTCCAGCAGCAACTCCTTCAGGCCGAGATCGACAAATTCGCCGTGGGTGCCAGCACCAACCTCCTCATTATTCAGGATCAGTCTTACCTCGCGCAGGCCAACTCCACAGAGGTCGCCGCCCGCTCCAACTGGATCAAGGCTCGCATCTCGCTCGACCGCGCTCTCGGCAACCTCCTCGAAAAAAACAACATACAACTGGAAGACGCCGTCTCAGCCCACCTCCCGAACTAAATTTACTGAAGAACGCGCGGTTGCCGGCTACCCGCAGTTCCCCCGTTTAGAAGCCGGGGAGAGTATCGCGGAATGCAAGCGTATTCCAGAGATCGTGAAGACGCTGAAACGATCGTTAGCGGAGAAGGGCATGCTCGGGGATACGGGTAGCTGAGGCGATATACCGGAGCAGTGAAGGCTTCCAGCGGGTAAGGGCGGCCGCGGCCGGAAAGCGGACAAGGAGCTGGGAGATGCCGGTGGCAAGCGTGATGCCGGAACGAAGCTCTCGCCGCATACGGGCGGCAAACGCATGGGAAGGATCGCCGTTGAGGAACATGGCCGCGGCAAGATGAGCGCTATGGAGAGCGATGGACATGCCGTCGCCCGAGAAGGACGGGATGACGGCGGATTGGTCACCGATTGGCCAGATGTCAGGTCCGGGGGAAGGCGCGAGAAAGCCGTACGGAATGGATGAAAGAGAGAGCGGGCGGTCCAGGATGGGAGTGGCGCCACCCAGGCGCCGGGCAAGGTGCGGCGAATGCCGGCAGATATATTCGAGAAGCGTAGGCCAGCTTGCGCCGCAGCGATGAAGCTGGGCGCGGGTAACAAGCAGGCAGAGATTGGCTAGACCATTATCGACCTGCTGGAGCCCCGCATAGCCGCCGGGAAAGAGAATGAGTTCGATATGCCTCCCAAGAGCCTCATGCTGTAAAGGCGAGAAGCGATAGTACATCTTGAAGGCGACCAGGTTGTTTTGCCAACCGCCCTTGCGGCGCTGACCTTGGAGATCTTGTTTACCGGTAGCTAGGAAGATGGCATCGCCGGAGACGGTGGATTCGGCATCGAGGCGAGCGATATGGCGTGAATCCTTCTGAGAGATGGATTGCACGCGAGTTCCCCGGCGGATGGCGCTTCCGGCATGTACGGCATGCTGGAGGAGCGCTTCGTCGAGAATACGACGCCGAAGCGACAGAGCACGAAAGGGCAGAGGAGCTTCCGCGAGTATGTCGAGGCCGGCGAGGCGGACGGCGGTAAGAGGAACGGCTCCAAGAGCAACAGGGTCGACACCCGACATTGCAAGATAGTGCAAAGCTTCCTGGCTGAGGAAGTCGCCGCACATCTTGTCGTGGGCCGCGGAGGTCTTTTCAAGCAGAAGCACGTCGCGCCCGGCTTGCGCAAGACGGGCGGCGAGCGTCGAGCCGGCGAGACCGCCGCCAATGATGAGGGCGTCGTGTTTCATCTGGTTCGTGCCAGACAAAGCCGGGCGGGTCCTACGCCTGGTATTTGGATAGCGTGTTGAGAGAGACCGGCGGCGGCGATATAGTTGCGCCAATCGCCGGCCAAGAAGCCGCGTCGTATGGATATGGGGGCGTCGTGGCGGACGAAGCGGTGCCATCGGGCCAGCCAGGCGAGGAGCTGGACCCCATGGTAGGGGAAACGTGCGCGGTAAAGGTCGTTGACAAACCAGCCCCGCACGGTAATCTCCTCCATCCACGCGAGAAAGCGGACAATATCGGGGTCCGAGAGGTGATGGGTAAAGAGAGAACTGACGACACAGTCGATAGGCATGTCGGGACGATAGGAGAACGCGTCACCCGTGACCCAGCGAATCGCGCTTCCGGGTAAAGTGAACTCGCGCGCGGCACGGGCGGCGAAGGGGTTGAGATCGATTCCTGTCAGTACGAAGGGCCTGCCCAGCTTGCGCGCCCAGAGTTCGACGAGGCGAAGGAGATCGCCGCCGCCGCACCCGACATCGACGATATGCAGCGGCCCGGCGTGGGTAGAGGCGATGTCGCGGAGGAAGCGCAACGCGGGACGATGGGCGAAGGTGACGCGGTTGAGATGGGCGAGGTCACGGAGGCAGTCGCGAAAATCCTCGTAGCTGGAGGGTTCGTCCATCCATTCGGAAAGGTATGCGCGGCGGGAGAGATCGACGGGATCAGACGGCATGGAAGTGCATCGTTTCCGCCGTAAGGCCCGGGCCGAAGGACATGGCGCAGCCCCTTTGGCCGGGACGCGCGGACTTCATCAACTCTTCGAGGACGAACATAACGGTGGCCGAGGACATGTTGCCGAAGGCGTCGAGAACTTTACGGGAGGCGCAAAGCTGATCGGGATTCAGGCAAAGGCCCTCTTCCACCGCATCGAGGACGCTGCGGCCGCCGGGATGAACAGCCCACAGATCGATGGAGCCATCGGCCGTCAGGAGGTGGCGACGCTCGCGGAGGGTCTTGCCGATCTCCCCGGGAACGCGTCCGGAGAGGAGCATATCGAAACCGAAGTCCCGCACGTTCCAGGTGATCAGATCGCGGGTGCCCTCGATGTGGACGGCTTCGAAACTTTCGATGGCGAAGCCGGTTGGATCGCCGCTGATCAGGCTCGCCGCGCATCCATCACCGAAGACGAGAAAGGAGAGAACCTCCGCAAGATTTTGAGTCTCTTGCAGATGAAGTGTGCAAAGTTCCAGGTTGAGGACCAGGACACTGTCCTCCGGCTGGGAGCGAACAATATGACGAGCGAGCTTCATCGCGTTGATGGCGGCATAGCACCCCATGAAGCCAACCATGGTACGTTCGACGGAAGTGCTGAGTCCAAGATGATCGATAATGTCGAAATCGAGGCCCGGCGCGTAAAAGCCGGTACAAGACGTGACGATCACGTGGCGTATGCGGGCGCGTTCCCGAGTGGTGAGCGCGAGTTTGTCGATGGTGGAGCGCATGAGCGCCGGAGCTAAGCGCTCGAAGAGCTCCATGCGCCGGGCGGTTGAGGGAAAACGGCCAAGTTGATAGAAGTCGTAAGCGTTCACCGCGCCTTCCTCAAGAGCGGGATCAACCTGCAGACCGGAGTAGCGATGGCTGATGCCGGCAAGGTGAGCCATGCGTAGAAAGATCGTACGCATGCGGCGATCCAGCAGCATCTTTTCGGCATAGCCGATAAAGGCTGAATGTACTTCATGGTTGGGAACGCCGGAAACGGTGCGATTGAGATACGTCTGCATCATGCTATTGGGCCACTTTCGCTAGTGGACGGGAACGCCAACTATACGCGCGAGCGCGTAGTCAGTCAGATGCCGAATATGAATAGATACACCCTACCGCGGAAGGCGCTTTCGACCCGATCGCGAAAGATATACCTGGCTTACAGAGTATCGAGCATCACGGCTGTCGCGGCGCGGCAACTTGCGCGCCGCACTTAGAATCGGAGCCGCCCTTTAGAAAAGACTAACGAAGATTACCGGTCAACTTCAACCATAGCCGTCCTTAACCGAAGCGGTTCGCCGGCACCATGAACCAGCAGCACGAAATTTCACGCAGCTCCGATTTGAAATCGGCTCACCGTATTCACCTTCCGCGCAATTCTGCATCCATCAACACATGTCTCTCTTCGCCCCCTTGGCGACCCTCGCCGATCGACTCGCGGCCGAGGGCAGCCGTTTAAAGAAGCGCGCCGCCATCACCGAGGCGATCACCGCCCTTCACCAAATCGCGCCCGGATCGGACGACCCCGGCCTCTTCGCCCTCTATCTCGCCGGAACCCCTTTCCCCGAAGCCGATCCCCGCAAACTTAACGCCGGAGGAGCGCTCCTCAGTCGCGCCGTGCTTACCGTCTCCGAAGCCACCGAAGCCCAGCTCACCGCCGCCTATCGCCGCCACGGAGACTTAGGAGCAGCCGCCCACGATCTTCTGCTACCGCGCCCTTCCATTGACCCGTCCCTAACCTTAGCCGAACTCCGCGCCGTCTTTGCCGAAATCGCCGCCGCCCACACGACCGCCACCCGCGCCGGCCTGGTCGAGGCCCTCCTCCGGCGCGCTACGCCCCCCGAAGTCAAATACCTCCTCAAACTCATGTTGGGCGACATGCGCATCGGCGTAAAGCAAAGCCTCATCGAAGAAGCCATCGCGATCGCCGCCAATGTTCCCGTCGGCGATCTCCGCCACGCTGTCATGCTCGAAGCCGATCTGGCCCACGCCACTCACCGCGCGTTTGCCGGTACGCTGTCCGAAGCCCGCATGAATCTCTTCCATCCGCTGGGTTTCATGCTCGCCTCCCCAGTCGAAAGCCCCGAAGAGGCCGTGGACCGCTTCACTGAAAAATCCCCTAAACCCGTAACCGCTAAAAAACGCGGCAAGAAAGCGGACGGTCAAGACACGGAACAACCAGCCGAAACGATTGAGTCCGCAGTCGGCGAGGCCGTTCCGGCAAGACCCGCTTCGCCGCGCATCGAAGCCCTCCTCGAAGACAAGTACGACGGTATGCGCGCCCAGGTTCATTGCGGCGACCCCAACCAACCCGGCCGCGTCGCTCTCTACTCCCGCAACCGCGAGGACATCACCGCCAGCTTTCCCGAGCTAGCCGAAGCCTTTGTCCACGTCCTTCCCAATCTCGACGGCCCCATGATCCTTGACGGCGAAATCCTCGCCTGGGACTTCGCCAACGCGACTGACTCCGAACAAACCGTAGCCGCCCGCGCCCTCCCCTTTGCCACCCTCGGCCAGCGCATTGGCCGCAAACAGGTTTCCGACAAAATGCGCCATCGCATCCCAGTCGTCTTCATGGCCTTCGACCTCATGGTCCACCACGGTGAACTCATTCTGGATCAGCCCCTGACTGCTCGCCGCAATCACCTGGAAACCCTTGTCGAACAGATGGTCGATCGCATCGTCTCCCCACTCGCCGCGCCTACGGCCAAAAAGCCGCAAACCGAACTTCTTCTCGGCTCTCCCACCACCACGCCCAAAGCCAAACCCCTTCCCCGCCTCATCCTCTCGGACGCCCGCCTCGTTGAGTCCGCCGCCGATATCGACCGCGCCTACGCCGACGCCCGCGCCCGTTCAAACGAAGGCGTCATGCTCAAAGCTACCAACTCCGCCTACCAGCCCGGCCGCCGCGGTCTCGCCTGGGTCAAGCTCAAGCGTGAACTCGCCACTCTCGACGTCGTCATTACCGGAGCCGAGTTCGGCAGCGGCCGTCGCGCCGCATACCTCTCCGACTACACCTTCGCCGTCCGCGGCCCGCACTACGCCGCCACGGGCGAACTCTTAAACGTCGGCAAAGCTTACTCCGGCGTTACCGACCTCGAAATCACCGAACTTACGGAGTTCCTCAAAGCCCACACCCTCGAAGACTTCGGCCACTTTCGCACGGTCGAACCGCTCGTCATCCTCGAAGTCGCCTTCAATAACATCATGCGTTCGGACCGCCACGCCGGCGGTTTCGCCCTGCGCTTTCCCCGCATCCTCCGCATCCGCGCCGACAAACCCCTCGCCGAGATCGACACCGTTGACGCCGTGGAGCAAATCTACCTCAGCCAGGTAGACCGTCCTGTTGAATAACTTATTCTGTGGGAAGTGTACGAATGGGTGTAGGTGGGCCGTACCTGATAAAAAAATCTATGACATACGCGTGCCTTGTCATAGTCGCCTCGTTTGTCGAACATGGAGTTTATCTGTCACGTTCACGTTGAGCGATGTTAGGCTTACCAGCCATGGCGGCGATCCGATGATTGATCCTACTATCTCCAACCTGGGCGCCTTTTCGAATGTAGACACTAGGATCACGGACGGCTACGTGTTCGCAACCACTCCAGAGCCGTTGTCGCTTATCTTATTTGGAACTGGAGTTCTCGTATTAGCCGGCTTAGCGCATCGCCGCATCCACGACGCCTAATCGGACGCCCACGTCTTGCTTCCACAGGACGTGGGCATCTTCTCACCGGCCGCGCCGCAGAAAAAAGAAGATCAACAGCAGAATCACCGTAATCGCTATACTTCCCGGCCAGACGAAGAACCCGCCGCCGCTCGAATATCCCGCCACCAGGCAGCCGCTCAGCCCCTCCACGATCGCCAGCAGCAACGCCGCCACGCCCATTCTCTTCAAAACCACTGTGCGCATAAAGCCTCCCTACAATACGGATGCGCGAATGCCTAGCCGGACCGCTTCGTCCGTGCAATATCCTCGCAGTTGAAGCAGAGCCGCAGCTTCACGCCCGGTTTACCGCTTACCCGCCGGTTGCGCGGAATCACCTGCAAACGCTGGCATTTCTCGGTCGTATGAAACACCTCGCTGCCCTCCACCCATGTCGGCGGCAGCTCCGTCACTTCATTGAACAAAGAACTCACTTCTCCATCATAACCAGCCGCAAAGCATCGCTTTTTCGACCCGCTTCATCAGATTCACCATGGAATATCGTCAACTCGGCAGGTCCGGACTTAAAGTCCCTGTCCTCTGCTTCGGCGCGGGCACCTTCGGCGGCAACAATGAGTTCTTCAAAGCCTGGGCCACTATAAATGATGAAGAAGCTCGCCGTATTGTCGACCTCTGCATGGAGGCCGGCGTCAATTTCTTCGACACCGCCGATGTCTACTCCAGCGGCAACAGCGAACTCGCCCTGGCGAAAGCTACCGCACACCTCAAGCGCGAAGACATCCTTATCTCGACGAAGGCCACCTTCCGGTTCGGCCCGGGTGAGAATAACGTAGGCTCCAGCCGCTATCACCTCGTCCAGTCCCTCGAAAGCTCCCTCCGCCGCCTCGACACCGACTATGTCGACGTGTACCACCTCCACGCCTTCGACGCCATGACGCCCGTCGACGAGACCCTGAACACGCTGGACAAGTTCGTCCGCGAAGGCAAGGTGCGTTACATCGCCTGCTCCAACTTCTCCGGCTGGCACCTGATGAAGTCGCTCTCCATCTCCGAACGCTACGGCTGGGCCAAATACGTCGGCCACCAGGTCTACTACTCGCTGATCGGCCGCGACTACGAGTGGGAGCTCATGCCCCTCGCCCTCGATCAGGGCGTCGGCGCGCTCGTCTGGTCGCCCCTCGGCTGGGGCCGCCTTACCGGCAAAATACGCCGCGGCACACCGCTCCCCGCCGATAGCCGCCTCAACACCAAAGTCGTCGCCGACAACGGACCACAACCCGGCGACGAGTACCTCTACAAAGTCATCGATGCCCTCGATGAAGTCGCCGCCGAGATAGGGAAAACCGTCCCGCAAATCGCCCTCAACTGGCTCCTCGCCCGGCCTACCGTCTCCACCCTCATCATCGGCGCGCGCAACGAAAACCAGCTCAAGGCCAACCTCGCCGCCACCGGTTGGATCCTCTCCCCCCAGCAGGTCGCCAAACTCGACGCCGCCAGCGAAACACCTTTGGCCTACCCCTACTGGCATCAGCGCCAATTCGAAGAACGCAACCCCAAACCGGTTTAAGCCTGCGCCAACGTCGAATCATGACCGCAAGCCATTTATTGCTGTAACGCCGCTAAGCTCGACACAACAAAGCCATAACAAGAGTGTTTCTTGAGATTGAGAAGTACGGGCTTACTCTCTTTCAAGAGTAAGCTCGAAAGGAACGGCTA
Organism: uncultured Acidobacteriaceae bacterium; assembly: GCA_964246805.1. Lineage (GTDB taxonomy): Bacteria > Acidobacteriota > Terriglobia > Terriglobales > Acidobacteriaceae > Edaphobacter. The sequence continues at coordinate 8,839 of CAXTRY010000031.1, read as the reverse complement.
TGAAACTGACCGCCTTCATCGCAACCGCATACGCGGCGGCTCTCCTCGGCACCGCCACGGGCAACGCGCAATATGGTCCGCCTCCACCCCAGCCGGGCTATTACCAGCAGCGTGGCGATTGGGACACCCCTCCCCAGGAGTTTCACGAGTTCGGCCGCTTGGGTTTTCATGACGGTGTGGACGGCGCTCAGAAAGACATCCAGAATCACCGCCGTCCCGATGTCCGCAACCGCGACGAGTTCCGTCATCCCCATGTCCCCGGTTACGCGCGTGATGAGTACCGCGACGCCTTCCGCCGAGGCTACAGCGTTGGCATTCAGCATATCCTGGGCGGCCCCTATCACCAGTTCTAACGCATGTTCCGGCTTCCCGCTCTCCCGTTGCTTACGCATCGTGGGGGCGGGTCCGGAAAAGCATTCACAACAGGAATGCCTTACTCTTTGTTTGTCATTACCGAAGGGATCTGCGTTACGTATGCCACCGCCTAAAGCAAATCATCAATACCTATAGATTCGCGCCTCCCAGCCCTTTAGGTGCAGTGTTTTTGCGTTCTGTTCGGCGCTCTCAAGATTTGTCATCACCAACGTACCCGCCTTTATTTCCCCCGGCAGCATATAAGTCAGCTCCTTGCGCGAAAAGTTCATCACCACCAGATACCGCTCCGCTCCCAATACGCGCGTATAAGCGAAGACTTCCGCATTCGCCGGATCCATATCCTTGTAATCTCCGTAAATCATGGCCGGTGTCTTGCTTCGCAGCGCGATTATCTTTTGGAAATAGTGGTACACAGAAGCGGAATCACCAAGCTCTTGCTGAGCGTTGATGCTCGTGTAGTTTGGATTGACCGCCAGCCACGGCGTCGAGCCGGAGGTAAACCCACCCTCTTGCGAAGCGTCCCACTGCATCGGGGTACGTGCGTTGTCGCGGCTGGTATGGCGCATATTGGCGAGGAACGCCTCTTCCGGCACGTGGCCCGTCAGCACCTCCGACTTATAAAAGTTCTTCACGGCGATATCGTCGAACTGGCTAATGTTGCTGAAAGGATAGTTCGTCATTCCCAGTTCGTCGCCCTGGTACAGAAAGGGTGTTCCCTTTTGTGTCAGCAGCAGCGTAGCCAGCAGCTTGGCGGAGGCCGCCCGATACTGCGGCGCATCATCACCAAAGCGCGACACGACACGGGGGCTATCATGATTCGATAGATAAACCGTGCTCCAGCTATGCTTGTCGAGCCCCGCGTCGAATTTGCTATAAATCCCTTTCATGTCCTGCAGCTTCCAGGGGTGCCAAACCTCATGCGTCTTGTCGATTTGTCCAATGTCGAACTGAAAGACCATATTGAGTTCGTTGCGCCGCTCGTCCACCATCAGCGGCGTCTCCTCCAGCGAAATACCCAGCGCTTCCCCAACCGTCATCACGTCGTATTTCGCCATTACATTTTTATTCATCTCCTGCAAATATTCATGCATATGCGGCCCATTCGCATAGGCCAGGTCAGGCCTTTGCAGCTCAGAAGGAGTCAAGTCCGGCAGCCCCGCCCGCTTTGAAATCAACGGAATGACGTCCATGCGAAAGCCGTCCACGCCTTTATCCAGCCAGAACCGCATCATGCTGTAAATCTCTTCGCGCACCTTTGCATTGTCCCAGTTCAGATCCGGCTGCTTGTCCGCGAAGATATGCAGGTAATACTCCTTCGTCGCGGGATCGTACTTCCACGCCGGTCCCGAGAAAAAAGAAGGATAGTTGTTGGGCGGTTGTCCTTCCACTCCATCCTTTGCCGGACGCCAAAAATAATAATCCCGATAGGGATTGTCTTTCGATTTTCTACTCTCGACAAACCAGCAGTGCTCATCCGACGTATGATTCACCACTAAGTCGATAATCAGTCGCATATGCCGCTTTTTAATGCCCGCCAGCATCGCATCGAAGTCCGCCATCGTGCCGAACTCCGTCATGACCTTGCGATAATCGCGAATATCGTACCCATTATCCGCGTTCGGCGAATCGTAGTGCGGACTGAGCCAGATAACATTCACGCCCAGACCGGCAATATAGTCCAGCTTCGACGTAATTCCCGGCAAGTCCCCAATCCCGTCCCCATTCGAATCCTTGAACGAGCGCGGATACACCTGATAAATCACGGCCTCCTTCCACCAGGCGGGCCGGTAACCGTTCGTTGAAGAATAGCTCAAGGGATCGCTCACCGTTGCACCTCCATGCCGCTTTATCGCCGATTGTCCGAAAGCTGCGCCTGAAGCAACTAATCCAACCACGAACGCGAATAATATCTTCATCGGCAAGCCGTCCTCCAGTTAGAAGCAACCCACCCATTCTAGTGCGCCGGCGCGTCCGTCGCCGGCTTGATCTTACCGATCATGAATACCAATGGAATCATGCAAAAACAGAAGACAGCGAAAATCGCGATAATATCCAGATAAGCCAGCATCGCCGACTGGCGATGTAGCAGGTTGTAAATATATGCTTGTGCCGTGTGCACACCCTGTCCCGTGACCGTACCCTGCCCCGTTCCACCGAAGCTCTTCTTCAGCGCGACTACCTGGTTCTGAAATGCCGTCGTATCCGGCGTCAGGTTCCGGATCATATAAGCTTCATGACGCTGCTGGCCGCGTGACAGCATCGTCGCCACAAACGCCGTCCCCACCGATCCGCCGATGTTCCTCGCAAGATTCGTCAAACCGGATACATCGTTATTCTGCGCTCGCGCCACGCCCGTGTAGCTGATCGTGTTAATTGGGATAAACAGGAACGCCAGCCCCGAAGCTTGATACACCCGCACCCACATAATGTATTTGAAGCTCGACTGTAAAGAAAACGTGTGCATCGCCAGCAGCGACGTGGCAAGAATGAGGAACCCCGTGGCAATCAAAATCCGTGGGTCGCTTCGCCCTATCAAGATACCGACCACGGGCATCATGCACATGATCATGATTCCGCCCGGCGAGATCACCAGACCCGCCAGCTCCGCCGTATATCCCAGCAGCGTCTGCACCATCTGCGGGATCAGCACCGTCGTCCCATACAGCGAAAAGCCCAGGACAAACATCAGGCAGAATGGAATCGCGAACGTCTTCCGCTTGAACAGCGTCAGATTCAAAATCGGCCGGTTACCCAGCTTAAGCTGATATAACTCCCACACAATCAGCGTAACCAGAGACACCGCGCAAAGTATTGTAAAGAAGGCGATAATATGCGATCCGAACCAGTCATCTTCCTGCCCTTTGTCCAGGATGAACTCCAGCGATCCAAACCCCGTCGCCAACAGCCCAAATCCAAAAAAATCTAGGTTCAGCCCGCGCTTCGCCGCTTCCGCTACTTCATGCTTGATGTGGGGCGGGTCTTCCACCAACCGGTTCGTCAAGAATAAGGACACCAACGCGATCGGCACATTAATGAAAAATATCCAGCGCCAATCGTAATTGTCCGTTATGAAGCCGCCCAGCGTCGGTCCGATCGCCGGAGCCACCACCACGGCTAACCCATACAAGGCAAAGGCTTGCCCACGCTTTTGCGGCGGAAAGGTATCCGCCAGAATAGCCTGCTCGCTCGGAGCCAGCCCGCCGCCGCCCGCGCCCTGCAATACCCGGCACAGCACCAGAATCCCCAAGGACGGCGCCAGCCCGCACAGCGCGGAACTGATGCCGAACAGTACCACGCAGATCATGTAGAACTTCTTGCGCCCAATGAACGTCGTCAGGTAGGCGCTTGCCGGCAGAATAACGGCGTTCGACACCAGATACGACGTCAACACCCAGGTCGCCTCATCTTGCGACGCCCCCAGCGATCCCGCAATGTGCGGCAACGCCACGTTGGCGATCGAGGAGTCAAGCACCTCCATAAATGTAGCCAGCGTCACCGTCAGCGCGATCGCCCATGGATTTGCCCTAGGCTTCCACGCCGCATCCGCGCGGGCTTGCGCCGTCTGCGTTGCGTCCATCTGTGCTGTTGCCGTCGCCATGAATAGCAGGTTAGATTCCCTCATCCCGCTCTGGACGCACAAATATCGCATCCCTCACCAACCAACCCCATCGCGGGAATGCTAAAGTTTGATCTCGCGCACTCCCATGTGCGGAACCGAAGGAACCGCGCCATGCATCCCGATCTCGAAAAGCTCGTCGCCCTCCAAACTCACGACCTCGAGGCCAAGCGCCTCCGCGACGAGATGGCCGCCCTCCCAAAACTCATCGCCTCCCTCGAAGCCAAGCTCGCCGCCGTCACCGGCCAGCGCGCCGTCATCCTCGATCTGCTTGGTAAGGAAGAGGCGCTCCGCCGCCGCCAGGAGTCCGGCATCAAGGACCATCAGGCCAAGATCGCCCGCGTCCGTAAGCAACTCGACCTCGCCACCACCACGATTCAGGTCGCGGCTTTCGAGCATGAGATCGCCTTCGCTCAAACCGAAATCTCCCATCTCGAAGACGCCGAGCTCGAATCCATGGAAAGCTCCGAGGCTCTTGAAGCTCAGCGCACTCTCGCAAACACCGCCGTCGCCGCCGCTGAAAACATCCTCACCCAGGAGCGCGCCCGCGCCGCCGCGACCATGGCCGCCGACCGCACCGCCCTCGCCGCCGTCGACACACAGCGTCAGGCCCTCAGGCCCCAGATCGGCGAAGCTCTGCTAGCCACCTACGACCGCATCGCCAAGGGGAAAGGCACCGCGGTCGCCGAAGCCCTTAATCAGAAGTGCATGGCCTGCCAGATGATGCTCCGCCCACAGCGCTGGAATGACCTCCGAGACCGCGCCAACACCGAAGAGACGATGACCTGCGAGACCTGCGGCCGGCTCCTCTTCTACGATCCCGCCCGCGACGCCCCCCAGCGCAAAACCGTTCCCGTTGAAAGCATCGCCGCCTCCATCATCCGCTCGCTTTGAAATACCGGCTCTATATTCGACAAGAAACAAAAGCCGCGACCTGACTATAGTTATCTTCGACTATCAACTAGAGTCGCGAACGCCCTCTTCCAAAGAGCAGGTAAATGAGAATTACGCCAAGGATGATCTCGACGGTTCCCCCGCCATAGTAGCCGACACCGGGACCCATGTAATAGCCGCCGCCACCGACAGCGAGCAAGAGAATAACGAGAATGAGTATAAGAGGCATGGCGGAGTGTAGCATGACACGATCGAAGGGGTTCGCGTCCTAATCGGCTCCCATCTCTTCTTTGCGCTTCTAGAACTGTTCTCGCGGTTTGCGCCGCCCTCTACAGAAGGGACAGCCGTGATAGGCAAAGCCTGCACCGTAAGTTAAGCCATGCTCCCCGCCCAGCCATCCCGCACCGCCCTCCATGTCGCCCTTCGCCGCGCCGCCCATCAGCTCTACGACGCCCCACCCCTTATCCTCGAAGACCCCTTCGCCGTCCGCATCCTCGGCGACGCCTACGCCGAAGAACTCCGTCGCACTCCCGACCCCGATCCCGGCCGGAAGCAGCGCCCCTTCTCGATCGGCCTCCGCGCCTTCCTCGTCGCCCGCGGCCGCTACGCCGAAGATTGCCTCGCCACCGCCGTCACCCAGGGCGTTACCCAATACGTCCTCCTCGGCGCGGGCCTCGACACCTTCGCTCTTCGCAATCCGCATCCCCATCTCCGCGTCTTCGAGGTCGACCACCCCGCCACCCAGACCTGGAAGCGCAACCTCCTCGAAGCCGCCGGCCTCCTTACCCCGGCCACCTTCGTCCCGGTAGACTTCGAGGTCCCATCCCTCCGCGCCCAACTCGCAACGGCGGGCCACGATACTACCCAGGCAACGGTCTTCGCCTGGCTCGGCGTCGTCCCTTATCTCACCCTCGAAATCTTCCGCGCCACCCTCGCCTTCATCGCCGCCCAGCCCCCCGGCAGCATCCTTATCCTCGACTACGCTCAGCCTCGCCACGTCCTCCCGCCCGACGAACGACTGGCCCGCGACTCGCTAGCCGCCCGCGTCCGGCAAGCCGGAGAACCCTTCCAACTCTTCTTTACCTCCACTGAAATCGCCCGCGAACTAAGCGCCTTTCACTCGCTCGAAGACCTCGGCACCCCCGAACTCAACGCCCGCTACTTTCACAACCGCACCGATCAGCTGTGCCTTATCGGCAACTCCAGCCGCATTCTCTCCGCCTGCCTCTAATCCGACGGGCTACTTTCCCTCCGCCGCACCTGGGAAAACCCCCTTCAACGGCGCCGTTTTGTCACGCTCAAGCTCCGGATGCGGGAACGGCTTGCGCGGCATCATCGCCTCGCGCTCGCTCGTGTTGTACAGAAAGATCGCCTCCACCACCGCCGCCTGCTCCAGGTCCAGCGCATGAAGCCGGTCGACCGTATCCATGTCCGAGTGGTGCGTCCGCGTATCGTAGTCCATCGGGTCCTGAATGAACTGGAATCCCGGCAAGCCCACCGCGTCGTAGCTTAGGTGGTCCGTCCCGCCCGTGTTCCGGTAGCTGATCGCCGTCACGCCCAGGTCCGCCAGCGGCGCGATCCACTGCTTGAAGATCGGCGCAATCGCGAAGTTCTCCTGCGTATACACGCCCCGCACCTTGCCCGTGCCGTTGTCCAGGTTGTAGTACGCGTCGAGCGTCCGCCACTCCTTGGTGGTCGTCAGCGGTCCGCGCTGCCGCTGGAACGCCGGCGTATTCGGGTCCTGATCCTTCGGATCCGCAAATGTCCCAAAATGCGTCTTGATGTAACCCTGCGATCCGAACAACCCCTGCTCCTCGCCCGACCACAGCGCGATGCGAATCGTTCGCCGCGGCTTCACCCCCAGCGCCTTCAAAATCCGCACCGCCTCCATCGCCACCACCGAACCCGCCCCATTGTCCGTCGCGCCCGTGCCCGAAATCCAGCTGTCGAGATGCCCGCCCACCATCACCACCTCGTTCTTCAGCTTGGGGTCATTGCCCGGAATCTCCGCCACCGTATTGAACCCATGCTCATGGTCGCCCGTGAACTTCGTATCGATATTCAGCTCGACCGTCACCGGCACACGCGCCTGCGACATCCGCCCCAGCCGGTTGTAGTGCTCGATCATCATCACCGCGTTCGGCACCGTCACCGCCGTCTCCTTCACCTGCGCCCCACGCACCAAGTTCGCGCCGTTATCGTCGAAGATGATCCCCGTCCCGCCGCCATCGCCCCCATCCCGCGACGGCGTAATCACCGCCAGCACCCCTTCGCTCGCCATCATCTTCACCGCCGCCGTGCGGATCGCCGTCAGCCGCGCCCGGTCCGCCAGCAGCCGCTGCCGCTCGGGCGAATCCGCCGCAAACCGTCCGCCACCGCCCTCATAACTCTCCATCTCCTTCAACTCCGCTTCTGTATAGCGATGGAACAGCGGCTGCGCCAGATCGGGCGTCGGCCGCATCGCCCCGAACATCACGATCTTGCCCGCCAGCTTGCCCTTGTACTTGTCCAGGTCGCCCGCCTGCTGCGCGTCGACGAACACCACCTCGCCCGTCACCGGTCCCTTGGTCGCGGGAGACCACGGCGCGGCTTGCAACCAGAGAGGTTCGGGGTCGGGCGAAACCATCCGCGCCCACGTATTGATCTGCTGCCATCCCATGCCGAACTCGCCCCAGTCCTCCAGATGCGCGTTCTCCAGCCCGATCGTCGTCAGCGTATCCCGCGTCCACGCATTGGCCTTCGCCATGTTCGGCGATCCCGTCAGCCGCGGCCCAATCCCATCGCTCAGCGCGCTCGCGAACTGCATCACGTGCGAGTGCCGCAATCCCTCTTCCCGTATCCGCGCATACATCGTCAGATCGATCGACTCCACCGCCGGCTGCGGTCCATAGAACGTCGGCACATCGCTCTTCTTCTCCGCGGCCAACGCCGAGCTACCCGCAACCGAAACCACACACGCATAGCACACCAACGAACGAACGAGCGACATACGCCTCCAAAAATTCAATCAGGATGATCCCACTACGTTACACCCGCCGCGATAGTCTCACCCACCCAAATCGGGTGCCCATGTCTCGATTCTGAGACATGGGCGCGCAGCCCGCACCGACACGGCCCAACATCAGACCTCCCAAAGCTTGACCCAGCACCCTACGCCGCTCAACAGAAGAGCGTTAATAGGGACTGATAAGCTAGCTTTCCGTGCGAGGCACCAACTTATACTGGTCCTGTCTGACGACGAGAAGGAGGACGACACTATGAAACGACTGCGGTTTGCTTTGGTCATGGGGCTTCTGACCAGCCCAGGTTTGGCTCAGACGAGTGAACCGAACCCACAGACTCAGCAGCAGATACTTGAGGAACTGCGGGCGATTCACCGTGACATGCAGACAAGCACATCCCTCCAACTGTTACTGGCTGAACTACAAATCACGCAGACATCGCTGGACCATGCGATTCAAAAAAGAGACGCGCTAAGGTACAGGTCACGCAGTTACGGGTTGAAAAGACAACTGCTCAAGAAGAGGTTGACAGATTCGGAAGCGGGATGGAGAAGGTGACAAAGCCAGACCAAGAGTTCGTCGACAGGTTTCAGGAACTCAAGGACGGGCTGACGAAACTTACCGTTCAAGAGGCTGTAGCATCAGAGCAGCTACAGGACGCCGAAAGCCGTCTGAGAACGGCACAAGCAGAACGAGAAAATGTTCAAGGTCAACTTAGCGACTTGATGAAGAGGGTGAGTTCTCGGAATTGATCGACTAACCCTATGCTGCAATGTGCGCATTGGTCCCTAAAGTCGCATTGTCGAGAGTGACTATGATCCAATGCTCAACCCTTCACATGGAAACTGACTCCTCCCAGTCAGCGAATCCCACGAAACCGCGATTTCCGCCATGCGATAAGCTGTCTACGACTCCAATGAGGTACTCCATGCGCTCCCAAACCGCCATCGCC